>NZ_JAMBLM010000011.1:0-89391 GCF_023337095.1 Bacteroides caecicola | reverse complement strand
AATTTTTTTACGCATAAAGACAGATTCCCGTGGAGAAAAACACGGAAAAGAAACGTAATAAATCTGTATCCGGAAGCAGCAAACAAAAGGTGTAATACAGACAGACTGGTTTACTCGGTAAGCATGATACCGGAAAGGATACGCCCGGAGTGAATCCCTTGTCGACGGGCAGAAAAGAAATCTGTATTATTGGCATAAGTGCAAATGGCGGACAGCTCGATGTTTTCCTGACGGACTCCCGCCGTAAGCAACTGCAAACGGTTGGCTTCCCACAGGTCGATATGCCATTTCGCATAGCGGCGTGCGATGTGTTGCATCGGGAAACCTGCCGCACGGAAGGCTGCGTAAACTTCATCGCCTACCTCGAACGCCTCTTGCGATATACCCGGACCGATACACGCCACCACGTCTCGCGCGTCCGTCCCGTAGGCTTCCGACATGGCGCTCAAAGTCGCTTCTACAATCCGCTCCACCGTTCCGCGCCATCCGGCATGAATGGCAGCTACCACCCTGCGGCGGACATCGAAACATAACACGGGAATGCAATCAGCAGTGGAAACACAAATGCACTGTCGGGGGATGTTGGTAAGAAGGGCGTCTACCCCCTCTAACTGAATGGTTTGTTCGGATAGCGGAAGTTGGAGGAACGCATGGTCAATCTGCCGAATCTGCGTTCCGTGAGTCTGATGAGGAATAATAAGCCCATCCGGACGAACAGGCATGAGCGAACAAAGCAGTTCGCGGTTTCGGTTTACCCGCTCCGGCTCGTCGCCGCAATAGTGATTGCAGTTAAACGAAGCGTACTCGCCCGTACTGTATCCGCCGTGACGGGTGGTGGAGAAACAAAAAATGCCGGAATACGATTGCTGAAAACCGTATGCCAACATTCTTTTATCGTCAGAGAACTTGTAAGTCATCATTTCTGCGGTTCGTCTTCCCAGTCTTCTTCTTCATACTCATAATCGAAGTCGTCTGCGTCGGTGTCATCCTCCTCATATTCGTAGTCGAAATCTTCGTCTTCGCCCAACTCTTGCAGCTCTTCACGGAGTTTTGTCACATCTTTCGGACGATGAACAATAGCCTCGTGACGAACGGCCTCAAGCTGATTGCTCTCTTTATTCAATTCATTCCATAAAAGATCTTTCAGCTGCTGGATTCCCATCCCGCTTATTGAAGATATAAACACGCAAGGAATACCTTCGGGCAAGGTAGGACGCAGCATGTCAATCAGTTCTTCATCCAACGTATCACATTTAGTAATCGCCAAGACGCGCTGCTTGTCGAGCATCTCAGGGTTGAACGTTGCCAACTCATTCAGTAAGATTTCGTATTCCTTACGAATGTCATCCGTATCGCCCGGAACCATGAAAAGCAACAGCGAGTTACGTTCGATGTGACGCAAGAAGCGCAATCCCAGCCCCTTTCCTTCGCTCGCCCCTTCGATGATACCCGGAATGTCAGCCATCACGAATGATTTTCCTTCGCGGTATGACACGATGCCGAGGTTCGGCTCAAGGGTGGTAAAAGGATAGTTGGCAATCTTCGGACGGGCTGCCGATACCGTGGAAAGCAGGGTGGATTTACCGGCATTTGGGAAACCTACCAGACCGACATCTGCCAGCAATTTCAGCTCCAGTATCACCGTCATCTCCTGCATGGGTTCGCCGGGTTGTGCAAAACGGGGAGCTTGGCGTGTAGCTGTACGGAAATGCCAGTTACCCAAACCGCCACGCCCGCCTTTTAGCAAAATAACCTCCTGACCGTGTTCGGTTATGTCGCACACATACGCTCCGGTTTCGGCGTTATAAACTACCGTACCGCAGGGCACTTCAATGATTTTGTCTTCGCCGTCTTTTCCGAAACTCTTGTTTTTCGAACCGTTTCCTCCGTGCGATGCAAAGACATGGCGCTCGTAACGCAAGTGCAACAACGTCCAGTAGTTGCGGTTTCCACGCAATATTACATGACCTCCTCTACCACCGTCGCCACCGTCAGGTCCGCCATTCGGCATGTATTTCTCACGGCGCATGTGTACCGAGCCGCGACCTCCCTTACCGGAGCGGCAGTAGATTTTTACATAATCAACAAAATTCGATTCAGCCATAGGATATGTTTATTTGATTTTAAGTTTGTAAGTATTCGAGTTTGTAAGTTTTGAGTCGTTACCCCGTAGGGCTTGCGAAACCCGCCAACCCGAAAACCTACAAACCTGAAACCATTTGATTAAAGTTTATCGACAGCAGCACAGATATCGGCAAAGATACCTTCCATTGTGCCCAAACCGTTGATATGACAATATTTGCCATCGTTCTTATACCAGTCAATCAACGGAGCTGTTTGCGAATGGTAAACCACCAGACGCTTCTTGATTGTTTCTTCGTTATCGTCTGCACGTCCTGATTCCTGTCCGCGCTTGATAAGACGAGTCATCAATTCATCTTCAGGCACTTCAAGGTCGAGCATGATAGAAACCTCCTGACCGCGGACTTTCAACATTTCTTTCAATGCCTCTGCCTGCGCAATGGTACGGGGGAAACCATCGAAGATAACCCCTTTGCTGTCTTTGAAGCTGTCGAATACGCTTGCCAGAATGTCAATCATCAGTGCATCGGGAATCAACTGACCGTTGTCGATGTATCCTTTAGCAGTTTTACCCAGTTCGGTTCCGTTCTTAATCTCGGCACGCAATACGTCACCTGTTGAGATATGATTCAAACCATATTTTTCTACGATGCGGGCACTTTGAGTTCCTTTACCTGAACCCGGAGCGCCGAAAATAACAATGTTCAGCATGTTTAGTTATATTTATAATTAATAATTAAGATGATTTTCTCTTTCAGATTGCGGCCCTCATTCGGCTTCGTCTACCACGTAAATATCGCGGTAATTACGTCCCAGTCCGTCGTAATCCAAGCCATAGCCTACAATAAAATCATTCGGAATATTCATTGCCACATAATCGATGTTTAAATTCACCTTCAGCTTATCAGGCTTTACCAGCAGCGTGGCAATACGTATATCTTTCGGGTTACGGGCACGCAATGTCTCTATCACCCGTTCCATCGTAATCCCTGTATCTACAATATCTTCTACAATAACCACCGTACGCCCTGTGATGTCCTCATTCAGTCCTACCAATTCTTTCACTTTTCCGGTAGACGATGTACCCTGATACGATGCCAGCTTGACAAAAGATATTTCGCAAGGCAAGTCAAGACATTTCATCAAATCGGCAGTAAACATAAACGAACCGTTCAACACACTTACAAAAAGCGGATTGCAATCTTTCAAATCACGATTAATCTCGGCAGCCACCCGCGCCACTTCTTTCAGTATCTCCGCCTCCGGAATAAACGTCTTGAAACGCTTGTCTTTTATCTGAATCACATTCATACGATAGAACTTTTATAAATTTGCGGCAAATTTACGGATTTTTTTCGTATTTTTACCGACAAATAGCCATTTAAGAAAAATAAGGAAACGAATGAAGATATTGACTTGCACCCAACAGAAAGAGGCTGATGAATATACCATCGCCCATAATTCTATATTATCTATCAATTTGATGGAAAAAGCTGCCACGCTGCTTACCGATGCCATTTGCAAGCGATGGGATAAATCGCACCGCATCGTTATATTCGCCGGACCGGGAAATAACGGCGGTGATGCAGTAGCCGTGGCTCGGATGTTACATTTGAAAAGCTATCAGGTAGAGGTGTTTCTATTTAACGTTACGGGGAAACTGTCTGACGACTGCCTGACTAACATCCGCCGCTTGCATGAATGTGGTTTCACTTCTTATCATGAAGTGACATCCCAGTTCGATGCTCCCAAGCTCACTGCCCACGATATTGTAATAGACGGACTGTTTGGGTCGGGGCTGAACAAACCACTAAGCGGAGGTTTTGCCGCCGTAGTTAAATACATCAATGCCTCTGCTGCCAAAGTGGTTTCTATCGACGTGCCTTCGGGACTGATGGGAGAAGACAATTCGTATAACATCCGCCAGAACATCGTTCAGGCAGACATCACGTTATCTATCGGACTGCCTAAATTGGCTTTTCTTTTCCCTGAAAACGAAGAGTTGGTAGGCGAATGGGAGGTGCTTGATATCGGCATCAGTCAAGAGTACATCGAAAACGCCGAAACGCGCTATCTCATTACGGAAGAAAAAGACATCCGTCCGCTTATCACCCCTCGTCATAAGTTTGCCCATAAAGGAAATTACGGTCACGGTTTGCTGATTACCGGCTCTTACGGTATGGGCGGAGCCGCAGTATTGTCGGCACGTGCCTGCCTGCGTTCGGGAGTGGGACTGCTGACTATTCATACCCCAGTGTGTAACCACACATTGTTACAAACCTGCGTTCCCGAAGCGATGGTAGAAGATGACGTTCACGAACGGTTTTTTGCCGAACCTGCCGAATTAGACAATTACCAAGCCGTAGGAATAGGATGCGGATTGGGACAGGAAGAGATAACGGCACAAGCTGTTATCGAACAGGTAAGAGACTGTGAGATTCCGCTGGTTCTGGATGCCGATGCACTAAACATATTCAGTACCTATCGGAATAATCTTTCATATATTCCGAAAAACACCATTCTTACTCCTCATATCGGAGAACTGGAACGTATCATCGGACGCTGCAGCAATTCATACGAACGGATATCAAAAGCAAAAGACCTTGCGAATTCCCTTCAATGTTATATTGTATTGAAAGGAGCGTGGACGGTAGTCATTACTCCGGAAGGCTTATGCCACTTCAATCCGACCGGGAATCCGGGTATGGCGACGGGAGGAAGCGGAGATGTTCTGACGGGTATCATCACTGCGCTGCTGGCTCAAGGATATTCAGAGGAAGAGGCTTGCAAGCTCGGAACGTATGTACACGGACTGGCAGGAGACATTGCACGAAACAAGGTAGGAGAAATCAGTTTGAAGGCAGGAGACATTATCGAAGCACTGCCCGAAGCATGGAAATCATTAACGAAAAACTAATAGCCGATATACAATTATGAAAAAAGGAATCTTTGTTGCATTGGGAATGCTGGCGTGTATGAACGCATCGGCACAGGATTTCAGCCCATATACGCCGGGAGAAGGCGAAGGAATCGTATACTTCCTGCCAAAAACGGCATTGGAAGTGAACGTTATAGCCACAAAAGTTACTTATACGCCGGGAGAGTTCTGCCGATATGCCAACCGTTATATGCGCATGGACGGGATTCCCACCCAGCCGGAAACGCATTGGGAAATCAAGCAAATTGATGTGCGCTCCGTTGGTGTGCCCGATTCGACGAAAGTTTATATCATGAAATTAAAGGATAAAAACGTCGCGTCGAATGTAGAACTTACAAACGAAGGTATCGTAAAAGCCATCAATACAACTTCTCCAGCTGAAAATCAAACCGACATGTATCAGCTTGACAAAACAGAGCCTCATGAAAACGCCCGCAAATACATGACGGAAGACATGCTGATGGCGGGATCGACGGCTAAGATGGCGGAACTGGCAGCAAAAGAAATCTACAACATCCGCGACAGTAAGAACCAGATTTTACGCGGACAGGCTGACGCCATGCCTAAAGATGGAGCTTCGATGAAACTGGTCATCACCAACCTCGACAAGCAGGAAAAAGCCATGATGGAAATGTTTACGGGAACTACCGACCGCGAAGACAAGCTATTCACTTTCCGCATCGCTCCGGAGGATGGCATGAACAACAAAGTAGCGGCACGATTTTCACGCTTATTGGGGGTACTTGGAGAGAACAACCTGAGTGGAGACCCGATATATCTCAACATAAGTGCAGCCTCATCGCTCCCGGCAGCACCTACAGACGATAAGAAAAAGAAACTGAAAGGGGTTATCTATAACATTCCGGGGAAAGGCTCGGTTACTGTGAGCTATCAGGGGAAAACTTTGTTCAGCGGCGAACTGCCCGTTACCCAGTTCGGCTATACGGAGGTACTGACCGACGGATTATTCGACAAAAAAATAAACACGCGCGTAATTTTTAATCCCGAAACGGGAGGAATCGTAAAAATAGACAAGAACGAATGATTAACTGAAAGATTTATGGTACCTATGAAGAAATTGTTAAGAGGACTACTTATGCTTGCTGCGCTTTGGCTGGTATCTTGCACCGGAAGCGAATCGCAAAAAGGGAACGTTGTAGCTGTTTCGGCGGGCGAACCTTTCGGAAAAGTGTTATCGGCAGCCCAAGCCAAAATGCTTACCCCGCTGGCTCTATGGGGAGAGAATTCTGCTACCGGACACATCTATTTCGAACTTACCAAGCCTTACGACAAGGATTTAACCATTACGTTTAAAGTAAACGAGCAGGCGCTGACCGCTTATAATAATGTATACGGAACATCGTATACCGTATATCCTGCCGATAAGATTTCGCTCGAAGCGAACGGACAGATTACCATCCCTGCCGGCAAAAAGCGTTCGGATGTAATTGATGTCAGCATACAGTCGGGTGCCAATACGGAAGCGATCTATGCCTTGCCGCTGACTGCCGAAGTTTCAGACGGTACTCAAACCATATCCAACAATGCGGCTTACATTTATCTGGTTACTCCGCTTACTCCTGCACCGGCTATTAACGAGGGCAGAACCATCAAGAATCTTTGCTATGTGGAAGTAAACCGCGAAAGCATGTTGAATACGGGCGAATATATCATGAAGGAAACCAAAGAGCCGTTTTTCGACATTGCAAGCGTATTTGCCGCCAACATCCGACTGAACGAAGAGGGGCAGCCTTACGTATCGTGCAACGAGCAGACGCGCTTTGTTTTAGATAACATCGACCAAATCGTCCGTCCGCTGCAAGCCAAAGGCATGAAAGTACATCTGTCTATTTTGGGCGACCATACCGCTGCCGGAATGAGAAGCCTGACCAGAGAAGCGGCTGTTACTTTCGCCCAAGAGCTGAAATATTACATGGATATTTACGGGTTCGACGGCATTGACTTTGATGACGAATACTCTACTTACGTAACCGACCAGAAGGTTGAGCCGTACATTCCTGCGCCTACCGTTGCTCCGAGTATCGAGGAATGTACCAAAGAGCGTTATGCTGAATTGGTTTACGAATGCCGGAAACTGATGCCCGACAAAACGTTAGGCATTTACTGGTATACAGGTTCGGATTATCCGGCGGGAGAGGTAGAAGGAAAAACGGTGAACGACTTGATTGATTATTCCATCTACGGGCTGTACGGGAAATGGCGTTCTATCGACACCGACACGGTGGCTACCGCCAAACAGTGTCCGTATGCCGTTGAAGTAACTACGGCTAAGGGAGACGTAAAAATCAATCCCACGTTTGTTAAACGCATAAAAGACGACAAGTGGGGATATTTTGCCGTTTACGACTTGAACGACGAACGTCATTACGAGAAAGAGTTTACCGAAATCTCACGCATCCTTTACGGACAGGACGTGGAATGGACCGGTAAGTCGTTCGGACGTACTGACTTTACTCCAAAAGCAGAATAAGTTCCGTTTTCCCTATAATAGCAGCAGACACGGATTTTGCCGTCTGTCGGCGAGTTTCACGATACCGAAACCGCACGACGCCGATGCAAAATCCGTGTCTGTTGTTTTATTATCCGCCTGCTTTATTCCTTCTCGGCTTTCTTCTTGGGATGGAACGGGGTGGCAGTGTAACCCAACTTCCGGATGGCTTCTTTCAGTTTTTCGGGCGAGGTCTTATCCTTCCGATACTCAATGGTAACCAACTTATCCGGCAGGTTGACGTTCAGGGCAGTAACGCCTTTCTCGAAAGCGATGTTGTTTTCAATGCGTTTCTGACAGTTTTCACAAGTCATCGAAACAAGGAACGTTACTTCCGATTTTTCTTTCTTGTCATCTTTCGCCATTACGTTCAGCGAAAAGCCCAGTACGAACAACGTTAGCAGGGCAATCCATTTTACTCTCATCATAATCTTCTGATTTTTAACATTAAACAATATTCTATATTTACTTATACCGGCACTGCATACCAGTTCCGAAACGCTACCGCATGGAAGGCTCAACGCAAGCCGATAAACCGGGTAACGCTACCGCATGTGTTACCCCGTTCATGCGGTAGCGTTTTCCCCATTTATTTAGGGATGTTATAACGAATACCGACGTACAGCTTGCGCCCCATCGTAGGTCCCCACACCATAGTAGCATCAAAATCCGAGCCATAAGGATTTGAGGCTGATACGACCGGATTCTTTTGCTTAAAGTTTGTCAGGTTTTCTCCGCCAAGATAGATGCTCCAACGGCGGAAACGACGGGTTATCTGTGCGCTAAGCTGCGTGTACGACGGGAAAGTTTCCTCCCATAACGGACGTTCGGCATCCGGCGTAGGCATCCGCCCTCCTCCGTTAAACTGCACAGTAGCATCGAACTGCCACTTTTTCAGCGGCGTTTCATACGAAGCTGTCAGCAATGCCTTGTAACGGCTCGTCAGCGGTTTACGCATCGTCTTGTCGCCATAAGTCGTCTTTACGTCCATCCAGCGGTAAGCTCCCAGCAGCGTAAATCCGCGAAAAAGCGGATAGCTTGCCTCCACCTGAAGCACGTTAGACGTCGACCGTCCTTTAAGGTTATAGAAGTAAACGGCATGGGCATCGCTATCCATATCCACTACCACCTGATTATTAAAGTCCGTGTAAAACCACTCGGCACTGAGGGTCAGTTCTTCGTCTTTCACCGGAATGTAGAACGATGCGCTTGCTCCGTAATTCCATGCGCTTTCCTGACTGAGGTCATCGGCTACATGGAGTGTCCGGCTGCTTGCCAGCAGATAACTGTTTTCGGGAAAAACGAACGTGGTGCGATAGCCTTTCCCTGCTGATGCCCGCAGATGGAGCCACGAAGTTACATCGTATTTCAGATGAAGGCGAGGCGTTACGAACCAACGGTGAAGCGAACTGTAATCTCCGCGCAGCCCTGCCATCAGCGTAAACTTATCGGTGGGCGTCCATGTATATTCGGCGTATACCCCGGTTACCGTTTCGTCGATGTTCCGCCACTGGGGTACGTAACGCTCCACCACGTCGCCGCGCTGTACGTAATCATCCCAATTAAAATTCATTCCTGCCGCCAGCTTATGCTTGCTTCCGAAATCGGTTTCGTAGAGCAGTGAAGCATACAGATTGGTTTCGTACACATTATATAACCGGGCAGCGTAATCGGATTTCTGGTCGTGATACGAGCCCGACACGATGAGCGCCACACTTTCATTCCGGTCGGGATTCAGGATAAATCCGTTTTTCGTAAACCATTCCACCCGGCTCGTGCGGTTAGTCACGGTATAAGGGTCGAAAGCCTCACCGCCATGCAGTGTATGGGCTGTCTGCCCGCTCACGCGCTTATCCGTCAATACCTTTACGCCCGATTGGGAAACAAAATTCGGTGTCTGATAATGCCAGCGGTTCATCACGCTGAAAGCGTGCATCTTCGGCATATCCAAAAACGTATCGCCGTTCTTGTCGTGCGAACGCTCTTCATTATAATAGTTCACGAAAAGAGCGGTCGACAGGCGGTCGTTCAGTTCCACCGCTCCTACGGCATTCCCCTCATACCGTCCGGCATCGCTGGCAAACAAGTTGACAAACAGCGGGTCGGCAATCTTGGGTTTCTTATATTCGATATTGATTTGTCCTGTAACCGACTCGTATCCATTCTTTACCGAAGCAGCACCTTTAGATATCTGTATGCTCTGCATCCACGGACCGGGAATATAATCCAGCCCATACACCGCAGCAGCTCCGCGCATATTCGGAAAATTCTCGGTAAGCATTTGCACATACGTGCCCGACAGTCCCAAGAGCTGAATCTGCTTGGCACCCGTCACGGCATCGCTATAAGCCACATCGACCGACGGATTCGTTTCAAAACTTTCGGAAAGGTTACAGCAAGCCGCCCTCGTCAACGCCTGCGTCGTAACACTCTCGCCGTTCATCACTCCCGTACGGTTTTTCAGCATACCCATGCTGCCGGCGGTTACTACCACCTCATCCAGCTCGGTATCAGAGACCATAACCAGTACCTGCACATCCGTAGGACGCTCCACGGCGTAAGTCAGCGTTTCAAACCCTACGTAATCGGCCCGCAACTGACGGACTTCTCCAGAAACGGGAAGTTCAAAATATCCTTCCCCATCGGTCACCGTAGCCGAACTTTTGTCTTCATTATATACATAAGCTCCGGGCAGCGGAGTACCTTCCTTATCCAATACATATCCTTTAACAATACTTTTCCCCTCTTCCGCTTTTACAACGGTAAATGTCAGTAAGGAGAAAAGCAACATAAACCATACACTTTTCTTCATCATGACGTATCATTAATTTATCGTTTCGATTACAAAAATAAGGGGGAAGGAGGGAACAGACGTTACATTATTATGGATAGAGTTTATATAATTCCACCCAAACGTCTGAACCGGCTTTTATAAAATCCGGCGCGCTATCCATGCACAAGCCTCAGCGTCAGCCAAAGCGTGATGATGATTCGCCAAATCAAATCCGCAACGTGCCGCCACGGTTTGCAGCTGGTGATTGGGCAACTGCTTTCCGAATACGCGGCGCGAGGCTCTGCACGTGCAATAAAAGAGATAATCGGGATAATCCATCTGATAAGTCCGGAACACAGCCTTCAGACAACCTTCGTCGAACGGGCTGTTATGTGCCACCAACGGCAAATCGCCTATAAGGGGTGCAATGTATCGCCATACATCGGGAAAGATAGCGGCATCGTCGGTATCCTGACGGGTTAGTCCGTGTACGCGGGTATTCCAGTAATCATAATAATTCGGACAGGGACGTATCAGGCGGTAAATACGTTCCACCACCTCTCCGCCCCGCACGATTACCACACCCACGCTACATACACTGGAAGGATTGCGATTAGCTGTTTCAAAATCGATTGCCGCAAAATCTGTCATCGTTGCTTACCCTTTCTTTATCGGCCTACATACCCGTCAGGATACCTGATGTTCTATTTCAACTGTTTGCCATCCGAGAAAGCGTTCCCTACTTTCTCTCCTACTTTCAGATAAGCGTTATTGAAGGGGTCGAAGATTATCGGCGCTACCTTAGCCGCATCTACCTTACCGTTCTCGTCAAGCACACGCTCGTCTACACTGACATTCACAATTTCGCCTCGCAGAATACAAGTCTCCGGATTGTAATCTTTCAGTTTACATTCGACTGCAACTGCCAATTCATCAATCATCGGAGCATCGACAAAAGCAGACCGGGTAGCGTGAAATCCGGCTCTGGCAAACTTATCGGCTACCTTGTTACCCGATACCAGCCCTACGTAGTCGCAAGCCACTACGTGTTCGGCATCCGCCATACTCACCGTAAAAGCCCCACGCTTTAAGAGGTTCTTTACCGTTTTATGTCCTGCACTCAGGCATAAACTGATTTCGTTCATTTCACTGATACCTCCCCACGCCGCATTCATGGCATCGGGAGTTCCGTTTTCATCGTAAGTGGCAATGATGAAAACCGGTTGCGGATAAGTCAGAGGCTTAGCTCCAAAATTCTTTCTCATAACAAAAATATTTATAGTTTTCTTACTTTAATGCCGGATATAAATGGTTTTCCCTTAACAGCTTCCAGAGCGATGGTTATACAACCCTCCTCATTGCATACGATATACCGACGCTTAAAAGCTGTACGGTAACGTCCTCCATCGGCCGGAGAAAAGTTTGTTTCGACCTGTCTTCCACAAATAACAATATTGAAACGAGTTTCTCCTGCTGTTTCTTCGCTTTTATTTTTCCCCAACAGATTGGCAAGTTGCGCCGCCGGACGAGTTACATCAGCCATCAGCAACTCTACTTCATAGTTTCCGTCCGGAGCGTCAATCTTATAAGTAAATTCGCCTTCGCGCCGTGTCTGATAAAGCGGAACGTCTACCGTATTAACAATCTCGGAAGTAGTGCTGCGTGCTTCACCGCTTACGTATCCCCAGCTACCCGGAACATAAGGACGATCGGGAAGCCAAGTAAGGTTACTCAATGCCGAGGTAAAGAAACAGTTGCTTCCCACATTGATTGCCAGTTCATCTCCTTCCGATAAATCCGGGAGCGGACGGAAGTCAATGGTCATAACATCTTCTACCGGTTTATTCCCATAGACACCTTGTGCCGTCAATACGGAAGTTCCCACCGGAAGCACAACATTAAAAACAGCATGGCAATTATCGGTTGCCTGCTTTCCTGCCGACTCACCGTTTACAAATAACTCTACTTCCGGCAAATTGGAATAAAGTTTTATCTGCTGAGTTACACCTTCCTTTCCTACACGTACTTTCCAGTCGCGACTGGCTATCCGCAGTACCGGAATGTCTTTCCGCCACATCGACTTGAAATAATACGCCACGTCTTTAGGAGTACGGTCATTGTAAAACAAGCCTTTATTATTTACCCTCGGCATAGATTCCTGACGGGCAGCAACATTAAAATCGATAAAATTCCAGTAAGTACAACCGCTTATCCATTCTTTCTCCTCGATAAAAGGCAAATAATGTTCTACGTAAGTCTGCTGATATTCCATACTGAAATCGAAAGCCCGCCCTTCGGTAGTATGCAGGCGACGGTCGCTCCCCGCACCCCATTCGCTGATTATCATAGGGTGGTAAGGGTAACGCCGATGCTGGTCTTCACACCATTTATTAAAATCTTCCAGCTTATCGACATACCATCCCTGATACAGGTTCCAGCCTACCACGTCTTCTAAGTCAAGACCTATTTCA
Source organism: Bacteroides caecicola (assembly GCF_023337095.1). Lineage (NCBI taxonomy): Bacteria > Pseudomonadati > Bacteroidota > Bacteroidia > Bacteroidales > Bacteroidaceae > Bacteroides > Bacteroides caecicola. Next base: position 76,618 of record NZ_JAMBLM010000011.1, on the reverse strand, counting down.
TTATATAGGTTTGTCATGTTAAACGCCATCACGCTCACCCTACTTGAGTCTTCCTCTTTCAGCGCAGCTTCAAGCCGCTGCGCCAATGCCACGGTACGCTCTTTACAGGGCTGCCATTCCGGACTGTCGACCGGAGGAACCGTCAAAAGGATTTCATTCATATATCCCCATGCTATAATTGAAGGATGATTGTAATGCTGGCGAATCATTTCCCTTAAGTTCAGTTCGCAATTATCTGCATAACCCGGCGTATCGGGTACGATATTGATGATGGGGATTTCTTCCCATGCAAGCAGTCCCAGCTCATCACACATCTCTACTATCGCGTCATCTTGAGGATAATGCGAAATACGGATGAAGTTACATCCTAACTCTTTTATCAGCCGAATGTCGCGACGATGTGCCTCGTCGTCTAACGCTACGCCTACCGGAGCTTGGTCTTGGTGGCGATTCACCCCACGCAGTTTGTAAGGTTTCCCATTCAAACTGAAGCCTTTGTTTCCATCGAAAGCAAACCAGCGGAACCCTACTTTATTTGTCTTTTCATCAATGACCTCATTGGTTTTCGGATTAAGGAGTTGTGTTTTGACCTTATAAAGCGAGGGTGTTTCCGGCGACCACAAATCCGGGTTTGCAATTACATCCGATACGTAACCGAACTCGCGCGTTTCCCCCGCCTTCAGTTTTACTTTCTGTTTTCGGGTTTGCAACAAATCTCCCTGCGGACTGTAAATCTGATTCTGCACTTCGAGGGTGACCGCTGTCTCGGCATCGTTGGTCACCTCGCCTTTCACCTGAATCTTTCCGCGCTGCCCGTTCACTTCGGGCGTACTGACAAACACCCCGTCCGAGCCCATATTATCCATACGGAAATGCTGTTCGGGAGTAGACACCAACCATACGTCCCGATAAATTCCTCCCCAAAACGTAAAATCCGCTGATATGGGCGTTATGTCTTTCCTACCGTTATCGACCGTTATTTCTATGATATTTTCTTTTTGGATATAATCGGTCACATCTACAACAAACGCCGTATAGCCACCGGCATGACTGCCTGCCGACTTTCCGTTGACCGTAACCTCTGCCGCTTTACTCGCCGCATCTATTTTCAGATAATAACGACGGTGCGGGTCTACTTCGGGTAACGTCAGAACGCGCCGATACAGTCCTTTGCCTTGATAATAATTGGGCTGCCGGTATGCATCCAGATTAAACGTGTGAGGGATATTGACTGATGTCCATTCCGTATCCGCAGGTTTTCGGAACTCCCAACCGTCGTTGATGGTTTTCATTTCGCGTTGTGCAGACAAGGATACCGCTACCCACAGAGCCGTCATGAGCAACGTCCATTTTTTGTGTTTTATTCCGAGTTGTAACATAGATTTTCTTTTTAGGTTATTTGCTACAAATTTAAATTATTCGCGGCGTATTCCCAAAAGAGAAATGGATTAAAACTTAATTTTAAACCTTTTACGGCTTGGCAGGAAACCTGAAAAAAACTAACGGTAGAACAGGGCAACGCTATGGGTAGAAAGGGGCAACGCATCCGCATGGAATGAGTAACGCTAACGGTTGCGTTTTTCGGGACATTTTTTCACATAAAAAAAGCAGGAAGAAGTTTCTGCAAACCTCTTCCCGCTCCGTTTTTTATATACCGATTACGCGCGAAAAAGTACGGCTTTCATACGCTGCCGGCATATTTTAATCCATGCTGTCCGGTGAAATAAAAACCAACGTGTAGTTATTCTCGTCTTTCAATTCGCTCATCAAAGCATAAAATTCTTTATAATCGGCAGGAGTTACCAATAATTTGTCAATAACGAAAGTACAAGTTACTTTTACCTTTCCGTCTGCTTCCGCATACTTAAAAGCTATTTTACCGAAAGCGTTCGTAACCTCTTTATCGGTTTTCTTCATCCATGTCATGCCTGCGGGCAATTCCACTGTCGTTTCAACCGTGCGGTTATACTTTTGGGGAAGCAAGATATTCGCTAGAACAGACGTATTAGTGGCATACGAGTAAAATATCCCAAACGCCGGATTACGTCCTTCTGCCGTTGCTACGCAATAACCGTTGGGCAATGTCCGGATGCGCTTATCATCGGCTTTAAATGTATAAGAGGTAATGCTGCTTGATGGAGAGGATGTAAGTTCAACCGGATTGCCTTGCAGGTCGGTTACGGTCATATAATCTTTCAGAGCCGCCTCCTCCAATCCCTGCTGAGGAACTTTCGAAGCCATTAATTCGCTTTTGGCAAAAACGGAGACAATGCCGCTCAAGCCCATAGCGTCTGACTGCAACCGACATACCACAACCTCGGCATTCAGTCCTGCGGCACGTTGCAGAGCCACATCCAAGTTTACCAGTTCTGCCTGCGTACCGTATCCTGAACGAATTACTTCCGAAGCCGGACGCAAACGGTAGCCTGCCTCCTGCAAAGAAACACCCACCGTAGCCAGACGGCTGTACATGAGCATCATGTATTGACCGATGGCATCACGCTTCTTCTGCCTGTCATTGCCCGCATCCTTTGTCAACTCTACTGCTTTCGCTTTTACCGCCGCCTCATCTCCCAGAGCAAACTGTTCCCGAAGGTTCTTTAAGGCATCGGTGTACGAAGGATAAGTAGAAGCCACGACAACCGGCATCATGCCGCTTGCCACTTGTTGTACCGTGCTCATACCTTTTATATAAGATGAAGGGTAAGCGTACGGACGCGGCTCGACATTCTTCAACTTCCACTGCCAGCATACCTTGCCGTTGCCCGTATCCGTTTTTTGTGGACGCACGGAGCTGTTCAGCAACTCAGCATGAAGTTCTACCCCCGAAGGAACTTCCACCGTACATGTAAATTCTTTTATCGGACTAAGCTCACGCACGGGACAACAAACGTCCAGCGCAGGCAAATATCCGGCACGGCTGACGATGGAATAATCCAATACGATGGTTGCCCCCAACTCTAATCCGGTATGCACTACTACCATTTCTTTCAGGCGATTATATGCCGGAGCATCTTTCGCCGATGAAGGAAGCACCTCCACAAAAGCGTTATCGGGAGTTTTGACAATGGTTCCGTCTTTCTGCCGAGTGTATGATTCGTGTATTTTCAACTCCTGATACTGTGGGTCGTAAGTAATGAAAGTTTCCCCGTAAAGACCGTTCATCGCCGCATGTGTATAGAGTGTCAACTCTTTCTTAACCCGAAGCTCCTGACTGCCGTCGGCATGAAGCGTGTAATGTTTCGACAAAACGCGGAACTCAGCCTCGGAAGCAGCCCGTACGGAAGAAGCACAAAGCAGGAATACAAAGATTCCGATGTAAAAAGATAGTGTCTTCATCTGTATATTATTATCGTTTGTTGTTCTTAATTTACTTTTTAATCACAAGGTATTCACCGTAAGTCTTGCTTGTATTTACCGCATTACGGAAGTTCTCCCAATCGGATGCCTCGTAAACACGTTTCTTCAGTGCCAGACGGGTATTCAACTGTAGTTTGTTTCCGCTCTGCCGAAGCGTGCCTTCAAAATCGGCAGCCTGCCCGGATATTTCATCGTTCTTCGCTTCGTTCTGTAACTGATACCCCGCCGGGATACGGAGTGTTTCATCCAACTCTACCAAACGCGAACAAGCATCCTTAAAGGCATATTTACGAGTCTCAAGGCTCGTATCAATGCGCAAATAGCTCATTACCTGCGTATACAAATTATTCATCACGAAGGGTTTAAACACTAATTCGTCAGTACCCTTCATGGCATACGAAGGAATCTCATAGCGGAAAGTAATGCGGATGGGCGCTTTCTGGTAGTCTTTGGGGCTTTTCCCATAATCCACGCTTATCAGACGGGCTTTGGGAGAAACGTTCAGAAGCTGGCGCTCCATCGTGTTGCGCCATTCGCTCTGAAAGCCCGTAGTGAAGATACGGCGGATATTGCTGTCGCTTTGTCCCTCGGCAGTAATGGTAAACGAGCCTTTCAGCGTTCCTTTTTCATCGATTTGATTATCGGCATGGATACGCACGTAATGGTTGTCAGGAGCCGAAAGCGGAGTAACGCAAAGGTCTGAACCTTCGGGGATGCCGGGCAAATAGTTTTGTTGCTGTTCGGCACTGCTCCACAGCTCACGGCAGAAAGGCACCCACGTAGGGTCGAGCGGCATCAGTGTTCCATCCGACAGACGCACCACTGCCACGCAATGGTTAAAGTGGTCAGCAGGGATGGTTTCTACCCTACTGCCCGCCATCGTCATTGCGGGATAGGCTTCAAATCCAGCCATACGAAGGAAAGCTATCAGTGTGCCTGCGATATCCTTGCACACTCCACACCGGTCTGTATAGTTCATCTTCAGGTTATGAAGCGTAAAGCCTTCACCTTTTCCCATTGTTACTCCGGCATAGCGGATGTTGTCTGCCACCCAGTGAGTAAGTACGGCTATCTTTTCCATCTCTGTCTTTTTCCCTTTTATCAGTTCGTCTACCTTCTTCTGAGCTTCAGGAATAGCGTCAAAACTGCCGTAATCTTCGTTTACCTTATTAAACCAACGGGATTTCTCGCGCCAATCGGGGGTGGTAGACATCATCAGCTTCGGGGCTGCATCGAAGAAATCTACCATATTCGGCTCTTTGGCAAACGGCATCAGGTTATCCATTGCAAACGTATAAGCCTTGCCTTCTCCCTCAAAGCGTACCGATGAAGTACATGCACCTTGATAAAACTGATACTGCATGTCTTTCTCTTTCGGGATTACCACTTTATATACTTTGCGCACCGTGGGTTCGGTTGCCCAGAAAGGAACGATGTCGTAAAACTGTCCGCGCATGGGAGGTATGAAACGCGAATCATCGTCTGTCGGCAAATCGGCTAACAAGGCGTATGTAAATCCTTTCTTTTCTACTTCATAATCTATCACGTCTCCGGGACGAAGCGCACCTAACTCCAGCATGATTTGGCGTGCGCCCCAGTAAATGGCGCGGGCAGGAGCTACATAATCGCATGTCTTTGCCACATCTATTTCGGTAGAAGTGCCGTCGGAATGCCAAATGGTTACGCGACGGAACGCAGCGGCTGCCGTCAGAGGGTCGTAATCGTATTTCAAACCCCGGTTGCTTAACGCGCCTTTCAGGTTCTGTACTTTGATAACCTTACAGACAGCGAAAGAACCTTGTCCGGTGGGACGGACGGAAACATGGGTACTATCGAGCAACGTCACATAATCCGCACCGGCATATTCTTGCGACCCGGCGCGCTGTTCGTACATTTTCCACGATTGTCCCTGCACGGCGGCAGATGCAGTGAAAAACAACGCAAGCGTCAATAATTGTTTCTTTTTCATGGTCGTATTTTATTTATCAGAATTGGAAAAGCGCGGTAAACACGATACGGTTGTTTTTCACCAAATGGGTGTCGGTTACCCTTCCTTTAGCGTTATTCGTACCGTATGCTGCCCCGGTCCATGAATATTCGGCACCGAACTTCCAGTTGGGCAGGTTATAAGTCAGCTCTGCAGTGGCAGTGCCCAGTTGGTCTATCTTCGTTCCCGTACCGAGGATTCCGCTGACTTCATCCTTAGCACCTAAGTTTTTCAAGTATCCGGCAAAGATTCCTCCGCGCCACTTCTTTCCGTACATTACGCTTAGCCAAGTATGCGATACGCGCAAGGGGGTATATTCCTGTTCCCCGGTACGAGTGTCTACCGAAGTTATTCCGTAACCGCCGATGGTGCTCGTTTGGGTCAGGTTCGAACTAAGTACGGTTTTTGCTGCAACCATTAATTTGTTATAAGTATATTTCACATGGGCTTCGCCGGATACTCCCGTGATGCGTTCGGATACTTTATATACTGCATCGTTATACTCCGACTGTTTTCGGGGAGCGATGGAAGATACGTGTACGCCCGCACCCACAAGCAGTCCTTGCGACTTATAATCTGCTCCCACATAAAACTCCGGCACGCAACTGTTTTTAATAAACTGCTGGTGTTTCTGTGTGCTGGTGTTTCCCGTCTGGTTCGAGCTCGGACCAACGGAAAGATATTGCGACTGCCAGATGGCTGCCGCGGTCAGCACCCAGTGTTTCTGCGTAAAGCGGTAGCGTATCTGCGGAGCGCGGCTAAAAGGTTGGTAAGGCGCACCCATATTCAGATTCAATATTTCAGGAGCCACATCGCCATAGAGCGGATGCCAAGTCTGACCCACCAGTAATGCCGACGTTCCCCAATCAAGATTGAAATAAACGTGACGGATACGGAAGAGCGAATAGGTAGTGCCGGAGCCTCGGAAGTCGACTTCTACCTTCGCCGATGTTTTTGCCTTGCCCAGCATAGGTCCGGTAACGTCCAGTCCCAAACGGGTATACAGCGTATAGAAGTTTCCGTCGGGCTTGGCGTTGAGGTCTTCCCCGTTGGCATCGGGCGCAACGTCATTCGGATACATATAAAACAAACCGTCGACAGTTTCCGAGTTAGAACGGCTGTTATAAAACAAATCGGTACGCACCTGACCATAAAATTTGTAACCGAAGTCTTTTTTCTGTGCCGTAACCCCGGATGACACGGCAGCAAGCGCAGCAAGTAGAAGTATCTGTTTTTTCATATCTTTAGTTAATAAGTATTTAGAATCGCACAAAAGTAATAAATCCGCCAAATACTTTATATCTTTGCCCGGAAAAAATAAACCTCATGCGCAGACTTATAGCGATTATATTAATGGGAGTTTTTGCCATCTTGCCGATGCGCTCTCAGTCTAAATTCGAAATCCGTGCCGCATGGCTTACTACCATAGGCGCATTGGATTTTCCGAGTCACAAAGCCGGTTCGCCTCAAGGTATCCGCCGACAAAAACAGGAATTATGTAATATATTGGACGAACTGAAGCGGGCAAACTTCAATACGATTCTGCTTCAAACCCGCCTGCGCGGAGATGTTATCTATCCTTCGGCTTTCGAGGGATTCGCCGAATCGCTTACCGGGCATACCGGTGGAAATCCGCAATACGACTTGTTGGACTTTGCTGTCGAGGAGTGTCATAAGCGGGGAATGGAACTGCACGCTTGGATAGTAGCCATCCCGGTGGGAAACTTGCGCCAAGTGAAACTGCAAGGCAAGAATTCGGTAGTAAAGAAACACCCCGAACTCTGCAAGCAGTATAAGAAAGCGTGGTATCTTGACCCCGGAAATCCTGCCACGGCCGACTATTTGGCGGGAATTGTGCGTGAGATTGTGTCGCGTTACGATATTGATGGAATCCACTTGGACTACATCCGTTACCCTGAAGATGCCCAATCGTTCCCCGACCGGCCTACGTTTCGCAAGTACGGAAAAGGGAAATCACTGGAACAATGGAGGCGCGACAACATTACTTACATCGTACGACGGCTTTACACCGAAACCAAAAGGCTGAAACCGTGGGTCAAGGTAAGCAGTTCGCCGATAGGGAAATACAAAGATACGCCACGCTATTCTTCAAGGGGATGGAACGCTTACCAGACGGTTTACCAAGACGCACAGAAATGGATGGCGGAGGGTATTCACGACCTGATATTCCCGATGATGTATTTTCAGAAAAACGGATTTTATCCGTTTGCGCTCGATTGGAACGAGCATAAAAACCAACGCTGGGTAGTGCCCGGACTGGGTATTTATTTTCTGCATCCCGGCGAACAGAACTGGGCGCTCGATGAAGTGTGCCGGCAAATAGCGTTCACGCGGGAAAACCGATTGGACGGACAGGCTTACTTCCGTACACGATACCTGCTGGACAACACCAAAGGACTGTTCGACGAGCTAAAAGAAAGAATTTACATCTATCCCGCAGTTGTTCCTCCCATGACGTGGGGAGACAGCATCGCCCCGTCTGTTCCCGCTTGTTATACATTTAATATAGATAGTAAGAAGGCTACAATGGAATGGGGGGTATCGACAGACAATACGGCGGGTGGCGTTTACTACCGAATCTATGCTTCCGACTGTTATCCGGTAGATACGAATCTGCCCCAAAACCTGATAGCAAGCCGCATTGACAGCACCCGCTATGTTCACGCTCCCGCATTTCCGTGGCAGCAACGCATGTATTGGGCAGTGACTGCCGTCGACCGCTTCGGCAACGAGAGCCTCCCGCTGTCGTTCAACGCGCCCCGCGAAAACAGTCCGCAAATCTTTTCAAATCTCCTGCCTGCCATCCCTTCCGGCGCCACGCTCATCGTGACCGATGCCACCGGCGAAGAGCTGATGCGTCTGCCCTCTTCTGCCACCCAACTGCCCGACACGCTGGGGAAAGGATTCTTCCGCCTCACCCTGCTTATGCCCGATGGGGAAACCCGATTCATCGGAATCAGCGTCAGATAATACATTACTTTCTAAGGGATAAAAAGCCTGACTTACCGGATACAAAAATTCTATTCGGAAAGTCAGGCTTTTCTATGGGAAGAACCGAGTAACACATGCGGTAGAATCACCCAAAACATGCGGTTGCGTTTTCCGGCACAAACCGATAAATATATAGACCTGTTTTTCACGGTTTTACTCAACATCCTAAATCAGTCTGCCACGCTCCTCCGTTTTTCCGAAATATCTCCACACATTTATTTATATGGAGCACAAAACCAAAATTACAAAAAAAGTATGTGCTCATTCCTTTTTTTTGAAAGAATTAGTTGCACATCTATAAAGATATTAATAAATTTGACACGATTTATTTTGTTTTATCTAAAACTCTTTTAACTATGCTAAAGCATTGTAAACCTTTCGCAGCGCTGCTCGTGGGTTCATTCCTTATCAACGGGACAGCATTTGCGACATCTAATGAAGAACACAGTGTAAGGTCTGTTCAGCAAACAAGCACCTGCACAGGTACAGTCTTGGACGAGACAGGCATGGGTGTCATTGGGGCATCCGTAGTGATTAAAAACAACAAAACTACCGGTTCGGTAACCGACCTCGATGGTAAGTTCTCAATCCCAAACGTAAAGCGTGGTGATGTGTTGGTTATTTCTTACGTGGGATATAAGCCCATGGAAGTAACATGGGAAGGCTCTCCGCTGACCGTTACTCTGACACAAGATTCAGAGTTGCTGGACGAAGTTGTGGTAGTAGGTTACGGAACTCAGAAGAAAGTAAACGTAACGGGTGCCGTCTCAATGGTAGACGACAAAGTATTTGAGTCGCGCCCTGTACAAAACGTGGCTCAGGCTTTGCAAGGTCAAATTCCGGGCTTGACGATGAGCGTAGGAAACAGCGGAGGTACGCTGGATAGCGAATTAAATTTCAGTATCCGTGGTAGCGGTACTATCGGCACAGGTTCAAGCGGTAGCCCGTTGGTACTTATCGACGGTATCGAAGGAAACATGAATACGGTTAACCCGAACGATATTGCCAGCGTATCTGTATTGAAAGACGCTTCTTCGGCTTCTATCTACGGTGCGCGTGCGGCATTCGGTGTAATCTTGATTACCACCAAAAACGGACAGTCTGGTAAAACCCGTGTCAACTACACAGGTAACGTGCGTTTCTCTACTGCCATCCAAGTACCTGAAATGATGAACTCGTTGGATTTTGCCAACTATTTCAATGCGGCTGCCACCAACGACGGTAGTGCCCCGGTGTTCAATGAAGAAGCCATGAACAATATTAAGACTTATCTGTCAGGCGGATTCACCGATCCCACTCAACCGGAATATTACGGTACTACCATCAACCCGCAAACCAACCGCTACCGCAACTACGACGGTGCGTTTGCCAACACCGACTGGTTCCAAGAGTTTTATCGTAAGAATGCCCCTGCTCATGAGCATAACTTGAGCATCAGCGGCGGTTCAGACAAAATGACTTACATGCTGAGCGGTAACTTCTTGAACCAACTTGGTTTGCTGCGCCACGGCGAAGATAAGTTTAACCGCTACACATTGAATGGTAAGTTCAACTTCAAGATTACAGACTGGTTGACTGTGAACTATACAACGAAATGGACACGCGAGGATTACGACCGCCCCACCTACCTGACGGCTTTGTTCTATCACAACATTGCACGCCGCTGGCCGACCTGTTTCGTAATAGACCCTCACGGACATTACGCTGCCGATATGGAAATCATCCAGTTGGAAGAAGGTGGTAAACAGAACGACCAGAAGAACTGGAGTACCAACCAGTTGCAGGTAGTAATCGAACCTATCAAAGACTGGCACATCAATTTGGAAGGAAGTATGCGTCAGTATCACCGTGCATACGGTTGGGCTGTATTGCCTATCTACGGTTACGATGCTTCTAACGAACCTTACTTGCTTTCATGGAGCGGTGGCGCTGCCGGATACAGCGAAGCACAGGAAGTACGCGAAGCTGAAGACTACTTCTCTACCAACCTTTATACGGACTATTCAAAAACCATCAACGGACACTACTTTAAAGTGTTGGCAGGTTTCAACGCCGAACTTTACCGTGGAAACAATTTGAGCGGTTTCGGAACGGACCTTATCACACCTACCGTGCCGCAACTCAGCACCACACAAGCCAACCAAGAAACCAGCAACGGCGCCAACGAATTAGCACTTGCCGGATTCTTCGGACGTATCAACTATAACTGGAACGAACGTTACATCTTTGAAGCAAACCTTCGTTACGATGGTTCGTCTCGTTTTCTCGGTGACAAACGTTGGGGACTGTTCCCATCTTTCTCTGCCGGTTGGAACATGGCACGCGAACCGTTCTTCGAACCTTTGAACAAATGGATTAACACCTTTAAACTGAGAGGTTCATGGGGACAGTTGGGTAACAACGAACTGGAAAGCTACTATCCTTTCTACCAGTCTATGCCTACCGGTGTCAACAGCACGTCATGGCTCATCAACGGTCAAAAACTGAATGCAGCCGGTTTGCCGGGCATCGTAAACAGCCTCTTTACATGGGAAACCATTGAAAGCTGGGATATCGGTTTCGACTGGGGAGCATTCGACAACCGCTTTACTGGTTCGTTCAGCTACTACAACCGTATAACCAAAGACATGGTGGCAGCCGCTCCTCCCCTCCCGGGTATCCTCGGTGCCTACTCTCCCAAAATGAATAATGCCGACTTGAAGTCATACGGTTGGGAAATCGAGGTATCATGGAGAGACCGCATCGCAGATTTCAATTACGGTATACGTTTCGTATTGGACGACAACCAACAGAAAATTACGAAATATTATAACCCGACAGGCGATTTGAACTCGTATTACGTTGGCGAAAAGATAGGTGAAATCTGGGGTTACACCACCGTAGGAATCGCGCAAAGCCAAGAAGAAATGGATGCTCACTTAGAGAACAACCGCCCGAACTGGGGAAGCGGCTGGCAGGCAGGTGACGTAATGTACAAAGACCTGAATGGCGACGGCATCGTTAACAGCGAATCGCAAACGCTGGATAAACATGGAGACTTGAGCATTATCGGTAACAACACTCCGCGCTACAAGTTCGGTTTGACACTGGACGGACAATGGAGAGGATTCGACTTCTCGTTATTCTTCCAAGGTGTAATGAAACGCGACTACTGGTTAGGCGATACTTATTTCTGGGGAGCTCAGGGAGGTATGTGGCAGTCGTGCGGATTCACACAACACTTGGATTACTGGACAGAAGATAATCGCGATGCTTACTATCCGCGTCCTTACTTCAATACGACTAAAAACCAGCAGACCTCAACCGGTTATCTGCAAAATGCAGCTTATTTACGCTTGAAGAACGTGCAGGTGGGTTATACATTCCCGAAGAAATGGATGGACAAAATCGGTGTTGAATCTCTCCGCCTTTACTTCTCTGCCGACAACGTATTTACCGTCAGTCAAATCAGTGGCGTATACGACCCTGAACTGTTAGGCGGAGACTGGGGTTCGGGTAAACTTTATCCGTTGCAACGTACGTGGTCGTTCGGTCTGAATGTTAACTTCTAAATAAAAGAAACAGTATGAAACTAAATATAAAAAACATATCTCTCTATTCGCTCCTTTGTTTGAGCGGAGCGGCGTTGACCTCTTGCGAAGATTTTCTGGACCGTCAACCCATTACCAGCGTGACTCCCGAAGCCTATTTCACCACGGCAAGCCAAGTGGGAGCATACGTAAACAATTATTACAATGACTACTTGCAAAATTCGCAAGGACAGTCATTATACCACGGGTCAGCTTGGAACGCGGGTATCGCCAATAACGACCAATACACTGACAATTTTGTAGAAGGCGATGTGTCAAACGGAAGTAACTTGGCGTACTTCAACGGGCAATGGGAATCCTCAGCCGGACAAAACCTGATAACAGACTACGGGCGCATCCGTGTATGGAATTACCTCATCACAACGATTGAACCCAAATTAGAAAGCATACAGGACGATGATGGCAACCTGACTCATTACCTCGGCGAAGCATACTTTTTCCGTGCCATGGCTTACTACAACGCATTGGTGAAGTTCGGCGACCTGCCCATCATCACTGAAGTTTTGCCTAATGAAGAAGGCTACTTGCAAGAAAATTCCGTGCGTGCTCCGCGTAACGAAGTGGCTCGCTTCATCTTGTCGGACTTGGATGAGGCTATCAAGCGACTGAATGATGCGGGATTCCAGAATAATCAGCGCATCAACAAGCAAACGGCTCAACTGTTTAAATCGAGAGTGGCTCTGTTTGAAGGTACATTTGAAAAATACCATCAGGGAACAGGGCGTGTGCCGGGCGACTCAAATTGGCCGGGAGGTACATTCGAAGGTAACATCCAAGATGAAATCAATTTCTTCTTTGACCAAGCAATGGCAGCGGCCAGCGCCGTAGCTGATTACTCCGGACTGACACTGACCGAAAACAGCCATGTCATCAATCCCGAATACGGAGAGATTTACGGCTGGAATCCTTATTTTGAAATGTTCAGCCAACCTTCGTTGAGCAGCGTTCCCGAAGTATTGTTCTGGAAAGAATACAACAAATCGCTCAGCATCAGCCACGATGCCCCCAACCGCCTGAAAGTAGGAGACAACGACGGTATTACCCGCAGTTTCATTACTTCGTTCCTGATGAAAGACGGTCTGCCGTTCTACGCCAGCTCCAACTATCAGGGCGATGAAACACTGGACGAAGAATTTGCCAACCGCGATGAGCGTCTGCAACTTTTCGTATGGGCGGAAAGCACCGTGATGAAAACCGACCCTACCGAACAGGGTATTGCCGAATCAGGCGAAGTTGAACTTTTCGAAAAGCCGCTCATCACCAACAGTGCCACCCAGAACTTGGACCGCACGGGTTACCGTCAGCGCAAACATTATACGTATGACTATACCCAATCTACCAGCGATGAATTGTTGGGAACCAATGCTTGCCCCATTTTCCGCGTGGCAGAGGCTTACCTTAACTACATCGAGGCTTGCTACGAACGCACAGGACAGATTGACACGAAAGCCGACGGATATTGGCGTGCGCTCCGCCGCCGTGCCGGTGTAGACGAAGATTATAACAAAACCATCGCTGCTACCGACATCAACAAGGAACTGGAACTGCAAGACCTGAGTGCATGGTCAGGTGACGGTCCGGTAAACGCAACAATCTTCAACATCCGCCGCGAACGCCGCTGTGAATTTATCGGCGAAGGAATGCGCTGGGATGACTTGAAACGCTGGCGTTCTTGGGACAGACTGTTCGAACATCCGTACATCCCCGAAGGATTCAATCTCTGGGATCAGGCTTACCAGAACTATACAGCTGAAACGGCCGGAACCGGAAACGGCGTATTGGTAGCAGACGGAACAACCAATGCCAACGCATCGCCCGAATCGGTAAGCAAATATTTGCGCCCCTATCAGCGTACACAAACAAACAACGACCTGTACGACGGATACACATGGATGAAGGCTTACTACCTGACACCCATCGGAATACAGGAACTGACTTTGGCACCGCAAATGTATCAGAACCCCTACTGGAGTTCAGAAACTGCAGGATTGGCGCTCGAATAAAAACATACAGAAAACAATTAAGCTGAGACCTACCAAAGGTTAATCATCTATGTAGTCTCTTTCCTCCGTGAGGAGGGAAGGGACTTTTTTTATGCAGACATCACGATGATGTTTAAAAGTATAAATCGCATTAAAAATCGCCAACTTTATGGATATACGCAGAATTATAGCTAAATTTGCATATTTGATTAAAACAAACATATATATCCTATTATACTCATGAGCAACCAACGATACATGCAACGCGGCGTTTCCGCATCAAAAGAAGATGTACATAACGCCATTAAGAATATTGACAAGGGTATTTTTCCGAAAGCATTCTGCAAAATTATCCCCGACATTTTGGGCGGAGACCCTGAGTACTGTAACATCATGCACGCCGACGGAGCGGGCACGAAGTCTTCGTTAGCTTACCTTTACTGGAAAGAAACCGGCGACCTGTCGGTGTGGAAAGGCATCGCTCAGGATGCGCTGATTATGAATATCGACGATTTGCTCTGCGTGGGAGCAGTGGATAATATCTTGGTTTCGTCTACCATCGGACGCAACAAGCTGTTGGTTCCGGGCGAGGTTATCTCTGCCATCATCAACGGCACAGACGAACTCCTTGCCGAACTGCGCGAAATGGGCGTGGGCGTTTATGCCACGGGAGGTGAAACTGCCGATGTGGGCGACTTGGTACGTACCATCATCGTCGACAGTACGGTAACCTGTCGCATGAAGCGCAGCGATGTGATTGATAATGCCAACATCCGTCCGGGCGACGTTATCGTGGGATTGGCTTCGTACGGACAAGCCACTTACGAAAAAGAGTATAACGGCGGCATGGGCAGCAACGGTCTGACCAGCGCACGTCATGATGTATTCGCCAAATATCTTGCCGAAAAATATCCGGAAAGTTACGACCATGCCGTACCCGAAGAACTGGTTTACAGCGGACAGTTAAAGCTGACCGACGCTGTGGAAGGCTCACCGCTTGATGCCGGAAAACTGGTACTGTCTCCTACCCGCACGTATGCCCCTGTGGTAAAAAAATTGCTGGATGCGCTGCGACCGCAGATTCACGGCATGGTGCACTGTTCGGGCGGCGCACAGACCAAAGTGCTTCACTTCGTGGGAGACAACTGCCGCGTAATCAAAGACAACCTGTTCCCCGTACCTCCGTTGTTCCGCACCATCAAAGAACAGAGCGGAACTGACTGGGACGAAATGTACAAAGTGTTCAACATGGGTCACCGCTTGGAAGTGTACTTATCGCCCGAACATGCCGAAGAAGTCATCGCCATCAGCAAATCGTTTAACATCGATGCGCAAATCATCGGACGCATTGAGGAAAGCGACCATAAGGAACTGATTATCCGCAGCGAATTCGGCGAATTTAAATATTAATATTCTGTTTAAGTTTGTGGGCTTCAAACGACTGACTTGCCCACAAACTTAAAATCTTCAAAACAATGACAGACAACAATACATTATTAGAAAAGTTAGACGGACTGGTTTCGCGCTTCGAGGAAGTTTCGACACTCATTACCGACCCTTCGGTGATTGCCGACCAAAAGCGGTACGTAAAGCTGACCAAAGAGTATAAAGAGCTGGGCGACATCATGGAGGCACGCAAAGAATACCTGCAATGCCTGAACGGGCTGGAAGAAGCCAAGATGATGATGGCAGAAAGCGACCCCGAAATGAAGGAAATGGCACGCGAAGAAGCGGCTACCTGCGAAGCACGCATCCCCGAACTGGAAGAGGAAATCAAACTGTTGCTTGTTCCTGCCGACCCGCAAGATGACCGCAATGCCATTCTTGAAATACGCGGAGGAACAGGGGGCGACGAGGCTGCCATTTTTGCCGGCGACTTATTCCGTATGTATTCAAAGTATTGCGAATCGAAGGGCTGGAAATTGGAAGTTTCGAGCGCCAACGAGGGAGCTGCCGGCGGATTTAAAGAAATCATCTGTTCGGTTACAGGTGAAAAGGTTTACGGAACGTTGAAATACGAATCGGGCGTTCACCGCGTACAGCGTGTACCTGCCACGGAAACGCAGGGGCGCGTACACACCTCTGCGGCATCGGTAGCCGTCCTGCCCGAAGCCGAACCCTTTGACGTGGAAATCAATGAGGGAGAAATAAAGTGGGACACATTCCGAAGCGGCGGAGCCGGCGGACAGAACGTAAATAAAGTAGAATCGGGCGTGCGCCTGCGCTACAACTGGAAGAATCCGAATACGGGAGTAGTGGAAGAAATCCTCATCGAATGTACCGAAACCCGCGACCAACCCAAAAACAAAGAACGTGCTTTGTCGCGCCTGCGTACATTTATCTATGACAAGGAGCATCAGAAGTACATCGACGACATTGCTTCGAAACGGAAAACGATGGTGAGCACGGGAGACCGCTCGGCAAAGATACGCACTTACAATTACCCACAAGGACGTATCACCGACCACCGCATCAATTACACCATCTATAACTTGGCTGCCTTTATGGACGGAGATATTCAAGACTGTATCGACCACTTGATAGTAGCCGAAAACGCAGAAAGATTAAAAGAAAGCGAATTGTAACAGTATCTGAATAAATATCATGGTAAGAACTTTTCTGACAAAAACATTTTCCACATTAACCGAAGCGTTTCAAAATTGCTTGAAACGTTTTCCGATTACCGTATGTTTTGCGATAGCCCTTACCGGATATTTAATTTATTGGGTAACAATAGAAAAAGAAGAGCGGCTGTTTTTTATCATAGCCTACTACCTCTCTATCGGAACACTGCTTTCGCTAACTCTCCACCTGTGGTGTGAGGAAATAAAAAAAACGTCTGCGCGAATCATTACCCAAGCCGTCGCCCACGTTTTATTAATCGCCGATTCCGTATTTCTGTATTACCTTTCGCCCGAAGAGTCGCTTACCGAAATCACGATTGCCCACGGAGCCGGCATATTCGCCTTAGGGATTTCAACATTCTTCCTGTCGTTTACGAAGGAAAAAAACGACATAGCCAGCTGGAACTTCACCCTGTCGAGCCTCACATACTTCGTAACAGCTTGTGCGATAGGCAGCATCATGAGCGGAGGAATCAACTTGCTGGTCTTTTCTCTCCATCAACTATTCGACTGGAACATCGACTCGAAATGGTATATCTACATTACCGTGGTATGTAATATTTTGCTTGCCATATTCCTTTTCTTGGGACTACTACCCCAAGGAGCAGCCAAACATGACCGTACCCCCTTGTCGAAAAGTTTTCTGAATACGGTTATCCATTACCTGTTTATCCCGCTGTTAAGCGGTTATCTTATCGTACTTTACATTTATGCTGCCCGCATATTGGTAAAATGGGAGCTACCCATCGGGTGGGTTTCATGGCTCGTTACAACGCTGATGGCAGGATGTATTGCCGTTGAGTTCGGGCTTTACCCGTCGCGAATGGCAAATGTAAAGAAGGCAGATAACCGCATAGCGCGTTACCTTCCTGTACTGATACTTCCGCTGCTGATACTGATGACGATAGGCATTGCCCGCCGTTTCAACGATTACGGCATCACGATAAACCGTCTTTACCTGATAACATTCAACGCATGGTGTTACATGGTCTGCATCGGACTGTTTATCACGAAGGCAAAACGCATCAACTGGATTCCCATATCGTTTGCGGTTATTTTCCTTCTAACCTCCGTACTGCCGGTTAATTACAGCAGCATCACCCGTAATACGCTCCGCAATGATATTTTGAAAGAGCTGAAATTACATGCTTATGATATGCCGCTCTCCGAAAAAGAGTACACGGCATGGGTCAACACACTCCCCCCGGAAAAAGCTCGCTCAATCAATGACAAAATAATGTACCTGCACAGTTATTTTGGCGAGGAAAGCCTCAGCGACTTATTCTCAGAACGAATTGACGCAGTTCTGACAACGAATGCGGACAAAGACATCCTGATAGAACAACGAACGTCTGCAAAAACTACCATTGAGATTCCGAAAGGATATGGCCACTTTATAGAGGTTTCCCAGATAGAGGATATATCCAACAAGAATATATCGGATGGTATACTGCCCGTGCCTGTCAACGATAAAGACAAGGGCATTACAGACACGGTTTATCTGGATTTAAAGGCACTCGGCTCTCTTGCCGACAAGTATCCTCGTGAGGATACGCCTCCGCAGCGAATCAAGTGCAAATTAAACGAACACTTATTTATTTCAACCTATATAAACGTCACACGGTTTGCCAACGAAGGGCACACTTCGGTCAACTTATCAGGCTATCTATTTATAAAAAACAATTAAAATACAGAAATATGAACAAACAAGAACTTTTTGAAAACATCAGACGCAAGAAATCATTCCTTTGTGTAGGACTGGACACTGACATCAAGAAAATCCCGGAACACCTGCTAAACGAGGAAGACCCTATCTTTGCTTTCAACAAAGCCATCATTGACGCTACCGCTCCTTACTGTATAGCTTACAAACCGAACCTCGCCTTTTATGAAAGCATGGGTGTAAAAGGCTGGATAGCATTCGAAAAGACAGTGGATTACATCAAGAAAAACTATCCGGACCAATTCATCATCGCAGATGCCAAGCGTGGAGACATCGGAAATACCTCTGCCATGTATGCCCGCACATTCTTCGAAGAACTGGACATTGATTCAGTGACCGTTGCCCCATATATGGGAGAAGACAGCGTAACACCGTTTCTTACTTATGAAGGCAAATGGGTTATCTTATTGGCACTGACATCAAACAAAGGTTCTCACGACTTTCAATTAACTACCGATACTAACGGAGAACGACTTTTTGAAAAAGTATTACGCAAATCACAAGAATGGGCAAACGACCAGAACATGATGTATGTAGTAGGTGCAACTCAAGGACGGATGTTTGAAGATATTCGCAAAATCGTACCTAACCATTTCTTGTTGGTACCGGGTGTCGGAGCACAAGGAGGGTCTTTGGAAGAAGTCTGCAAATACGGCATGAATAGCGAGTGTGGACTTATCGTCAACTCCAGCCGTGCGATCATCTATGCAGACAAAACCGAAAATTTCGCCAAAGCTGCCGGAGAAGAAGCTCACAAAGTCCAACTCCAAATGGAGGAACAACTCAAAGGCATTTTCTAACCGGAAAAGCCGTCTGTTCAAAGATTTTCAAGCGTGCAAGGAGAAAAAAATGACATTTTTCACGGATTTCTGAAAAAAAAACACGTAATTTGCATAATTATCTGATGAGTATGCCAATTTAGGCAGTTATTAACCAAAAGGTATAAAGGAACAAAAGGAATAAAAGAACAAAAAAATATTATGGAGTTCTCAGCTAAACAAATTGCGGAATACATCCACGGAACCATTATTGGAGACGAAAACGCAACGGTACACACTTTTGCCAAAATAGAAGAAGGCATTGCAGGTGCATTGTCTTTTCTCTCCAACCCCAAATACACTCATTATATTTATAATACGCAATCCTCCATTGTACTGGTAAATAAAGATTTTGAGCCGGAGCATGAAATAAAAGCCACTCTTATCAAAGTGGACAATGCGTACGAAAGTCTGGCAAAACTTATGATGCTGTACGAAGCGAGCCTGCCTAAAAAACAAGGTATTGACCCCTTAGCTTCGGTGGCAACAAACGCCAAGATAGGTAACAATGTATACATTGGAGCTTTTGCATGTATTGAAGAAGGTGCCGAGATTGGAGACAATACCTACATCCATCCGCACGTAACCGTAGGGTGTAACGCAAAAGTGGGAGCCAATACGATTCTTTATCCGAACGTTACGATATATCATGACTGCCGCGTAGGGAATAATTGCATCCTTCATGCCGGTTCGGTGATAGGTGCTGACGGATTCGGGTTTGCTCCTACTGAAAATGGCTATGAAAAAATCCCCCAGATAGGAATCGCTATTCTGGAGGATGACGTAGAAATAGGAGCAAACACCTGCGTTGACCGCGCTACAATGGGTGCCACCATCATCCGTAAAGGAGTTAAGTTGGATAATCTGATTCAAATAGCACATAACGTAGAAGTAGGCAGTCATACTGTCATGGCATCACAAGTAGGAATTGCCGGTTCTACAAAGATCGGAGAGCGATGTACTTTTGCCGGACAAGTAGGAGTAGCAGGACACATAACAATAGGCGACCATGTAACAGTGGGGGCACAATCGGGTATACCGGGAAACACAAAGTCGGGAACTACGCTGATGGGATATCCCGCTATTGACCCCAAACAATTCGCACGTTCGGCTGTAATTTACAAGAAATTGCCGGATATGTATACCGAATTGGGATGCCTAAAAAGAGAAATAGAAGAACTGAAAAAACAACTTAATAAATAAACCCATGTTGAAACAACAAACCTTAAAAGGCAGTTTTTCCTTGAACGGCAAGGGACTTCATACAGGAGTCAAATTGACTGTTACATTCAATCCTGCCCCAGAGCATCACGGGTATAAAATACAACGCATAGACCTCGATGACCAACCTATATTGGATGCCGTGGCAGAAAACGTTGTAGATACGACACGTGGTACTGTTTTAGGGAAAAACGGGGTGAAAGTCAGTACCGTTGAACATGCTTTAGCTGCACTCTATGCAGCAGGTATCGACAACTGTCTTATTCAAGTAAACGGACCTGAATTCCCAATTTTGGACGGCAGTGCAAAAGCGTATGTAGAATGTATAAAACGTGTTGGCATCGAAGAACAAGCCGCTCCGAAAGACTATTATATCATCAAGTCGAAAATTGAATTCCGCGACGAAGAAACCGGTTCTTCCATCATTGTATTGCCAGACGATAAGTTCAGCCTCAATGTATTGATTTCCTACGACTCGAACATATTGAATAATCAATACGCGACTTTGGAAAACATGAATGACTTTCCAAATGAAATCGCATCGGCACGTACATTCGTTTTCGTCCGTGAAATTGAACCGCTATTAAATGCCGGACTTATCAAAGGAGGCGATTTAGATAACGCTATCGTTATCTACGAAAAACAAATGACGCAAGATAACTTCGACAAACTTGCAGATGTAATGGGTGTTCCACACATGGATGCAAGCCATCTGGGATATATAAACCATATCCCTTTGGTATGGCCCAACGAACCGGCACGTCATAAATTGCTTGATATTATTGGCGACCTTGCACTGACAGGGAAACCTATAAAGGGACGTATCATTGCTACCCGTCCGGGACATACAATCAATAATAAGTTTGCGCGCCAGCTAAGAAAAGAAATCCGTTTACACGAAATACAGGCACCGATTTATAACAGCAACGAAAAGCCCTTGATGGATGTAAACCGCATTCGTGAGTTACTTCCTCACCGCTATCCATTCCAGTTGGTCGACAAAGTAATCGCTATCGGGGCAAACCATATCGTGGGAGTGAAAAACGTTACATCCAATGAACCGTTCTTTCAAGGACATTTCCCTCAAGAACCGGTCATGCCGGGTGTACTTCAAATAGAAGCTATGGCACAAGTAGGCGGACTATTGGTTCTCAACTCTGTTGACGAACCGGAAAGATATTCCACCTATTTCCTGAAAATAGACAACGTGAAGTTCCGTCAGAAAGTAGTTCCGGGAGACACATTAATCTTCCGTGTTGAGTTAACAGCTCCTATCCGACGTGGCATATCTACTATGAAAGGATACGTATTCGTAGGAGAAAAAATTGTCTGTGAAGCCGAATTTATGGCACAAATCGTAAAAAACAAATAATATATAATGAAGATTTGCATCAAAATAAGAAACAACCGCTTGAACACAACAATATCAACCGATTTACAACTACAATATTTTGATGCAATTTCTTTGTTTATTCTTAATATACAGCTATGATAAGTCCGTTAGCATACATACATCCTGAAGCCCAAATAGGAGAAAATGTGGAAATAGGTCCGTTCGTTTTCATCGATAAAAATGTGGTTATCGGAGATAACAATGTTATTATGCCGAACGCGAATATTTTATACGGCGCACGAATCGGCAACGGAAACCGCATTTTTCCGGGAGCAGTCATTGGAGCCATTCCGCAAGACCTGAAATTCAGGGGGGAAGAAACAACCGCCGAAATAGGAGACAATAACACCATCCGCGAAAACGTAACAATCAACCGGGGAACTGCATCGAAAGGAAAAACCATTGTAGGAAACAATAACTTACTGATGGAAGGGGTACACGTGGCTCACGACACACACGTAGGAAGCAACTGTATCATCGGAAATGCAACCAAAATAGCAGGAGAAGTTATAGTTGATGACAACGCCATCGTCAGCGGAGGCGTATTAATGCACCAGTTCTGTCACGTGGGAGGCTACGTAATGATTCAAGGAGGATGCCGTTTCAGCAAAGACATTCCGCCTTTCATCATCGCCGGACGAGACCCGATAGCCTACTGCGGCATCAATATTGTAGGATTGCGACGCAGGGAATTTTCAAACGAGCTGATTGAAAATATCCATAACGCTTACCGCATCATCTACAACAGCGGAAAAATAGTAAGCGATGCGTTAGAGCAAATCCGAAACGAAATACCTATGAGCAAAGAAATAGAATATATCATTTCGTTTGTTGAAAATTCACAGCGAGGAATCATACGCTGAAAAGATTTTTGTAACTTTACCTCGTCAATAAACGACTAAAACAAAAGTAACAATGGTATATAAGTTTAGAATCATATCAGACGAAGTCGATGGTTTCTTTAGAGAAATAAAAATCGACTCTGATGCTTCGTTTTACGATCTACACGAAGCGATATTGAAATCTGTCGGCTATAAAGACGACCAAATGACTTCTTTTTTCATCTGCGACGACGATTGGGAAAAAGAAACAGAAGTCACACTGGAGGACATGGGCGGAGGAAGCTCGGAAGAAGATACATACGTAATGCGCGACACTCGCTTGAGCGAACTACTTGAGGACGAAAAACAAAAACTGTTATACGTATTCGACCCGCTGGCAGAACGTGTGTTCTTCATCGAATTATCAGAAATCATCACAGGTAAAGACTTAGACAAGGCTGTTTGTTCACGGAAAGAGGGAGAAGCACCCCAGCAAACCATTGATTTCGATGAGCAAATGAATACGAATGCTGCACTCGACCTTGATGAAAACTTTTACGGTGACCAAGAATTTGATTTGGAAGACTTCGACCCCGAAGGGTTCGACATGAATGAAGGAGGTAATCCTTACGACGAAGATAAATATTAAAACATCCCTTTAACACGGCACGAATTACACAAAGCTAAGCGACAGGATAAAGACCAAGCTGCGTATTCATGTGTAATTCGTGCTTCTTTTTTAATCATTCTCTATGCAAACTCCCACACTTATCGTACTAATCGGCCCGACAGGTGTCGGGAAAACGGAACTCAGTTTGAAAATAGCTGAGAATTACCACACAGAAATCATCTCTGCCGACTCGCGGCAACTTTATGCGGACTTGAAAATAGGAACAGCAGCTCCTACCAGAGAACAACTGGAGCGCGTGCGCCATCATTTCGTGGGAACACTGCAACTTACCGATTATTACAGCGCAGCCCAATACGAAGCTGATGTGTTAAACACATTAAATCAGCTTTTCCAAATCCATCCCGTTGTTTTACTCACCGGAGGCTCGATGATGTACGTCGATGCCGTATGTAAGGGCATAGACGACATCCCTACCGTAGACAGGGAAACACGCGAACTGATGATTCACCGCTACGAAACGGAAGGGCTGGAACGATTATGCGCCGAACTGAAACTGCTTGACCCTGAATATTACAACATCGTAGATTTAAAGAATCCGAAGCGGGTGGTTCATGCTTTGGAAATTTGCTACATGACCGGAAAAACGTATACGTCGTTCCGCACACGCAGTAACAAAAAACGCCCGTTCCACATACTGAAAATAGGCTTGAAGCGAGACCGTGAAGAATTGTACGAACGAATCAACCGGCGGGTAGACCAAATGATAGACGAAGGATTAGTAGAAGAAGCGCGGAGCGTTTATCCGTATCGCCACCTGAATTCGCTGAACACCGTGGGATATAAAGAAATATTTAATTACCTCGACGGAACATGGACGCTACCGTTCGCCATCGAAAAAATCAAGCAAAACTCGCGCATTTATTCACGCAAACAAATGACATGGTTTAAGCGCGATGCAGACATCGCATGGTTCCACCCCGATGAAACAGATAAAATAGAAGCATATATCCAAGAAAACATCGCCGGATAAAGCTCTCAAACACTACCGTTAGTGTCGGTCATCCTAAGCGGTAGAACTCACCGTTTCTACCCATAGAACCAATCGGTCTAACCGTTAGTGTTTTCAAGCTACCGAAAAAGCCGGATAAAGTTTGAGTCAACGCTGTATTCCGGCTTCCACATCAACGGAACAATGCTGTAAAGACCTTGCGTCCGCGCACTTTTGCCTGCCACAAGATACTGAAACGAAAACGTTCGGGGATGTCTGTCAACTGCGTAGAAGCAAGGTTCTTACGCCGGTCGTCAACGAACTGCGGGCGCAAACGGAGGTACTCCTTACGCGCTTCGATTACAGCATGAGCATTATGAAAATCGGCCTTCAGAAAGAAAAAAGCGGCCGCTACATAATCTAAACAGGCGCGCACGCACATCACCCGACGAAGTTCTTTTTCGGGCAAATTTTTGTAGAGCATCAGCAAGTTATTGCGAAAATTCAAGAACGTTTTGTGCGGGTTATCCTTTTTCAGCGTGGCTCCCCCTACGTGATATACGCTACTTGAAGGCAAGCAAACCACATTGTGACCGCGACTGCGCAAACGCCAACAAAGGTCTATCTCCTCCATGTGGGCAAAGAAACGTCCGTCCAGCCCGCCCACTTCCTGATAAACTTTCAGCCGAATCAGTAACGCAGCCCCCGTTGCCCAAAAAACAGAAACAACCTTGTCATACTGCCCTCTATCTTCCTCCACCGATTCAAAGATACGTCCCCGGCAAAACGGATAGCCGTAACAGTCTATAAATCCGCCTGCCGCACCAGCATATTCAAAGCTATTCCGCTCATGATAACTTAATATTTTAGGCTGACAGGCAGCCACATCGGGGTGGGTATCCATGTAATCGACCATTGGAGTGAGCCAATCCGGAGTAACCTCGACATCGCTATTCAGCAGAACCACATACTCTGCCTCCACCTGCTTCAAAGCCTTGTTATATCCTTCGGCAAAACCATAGTTTTCTGCCAAACGAATCAGCCGCACATCGGGAAACTCCCATTTGATAATTTCGCAAGAATCGTCCGTCGAACCGTTATCTGCCACACAGACCTCTACCCCTTCTGCCTGTGAGCAAGCTAATACCGAGGGCAAGAAACGACGAAGCATGTCAGCCCCATTCCAATTTAATATGACTACCGATACTTTTTTCATGCCAGAATTGTTCCTTTCAGTGCCGTACCTTCTTCATTAAACTCTCCTAACCGCACACGCACCAACTGATTATCGAGCGAATCATCGTGCGGCAGTTCTACCCGGATATAATTGTCCGTAAAACCATGCATCGGAACTCCGGCTTTCGATTTCTCCATCAATACCACAGCTTCTTTCCCGATATGACGCGCATAGAAAGCCCGCGTCTTTTCTTCCGAAAGCGCCAAAAGCTGCTGGCTTCTGCGATGTTTTTCATCCGCCGAAACCACATAATCAATATTCAGGGCTTGTGTTCCGGGACGTTCGGAATAGCTGAACACGTGGAGCTGAGTAACGTCCAGACTCTTTATAAACTCGTAAGCACGGTCAAAATATTCAGGTATTTCACCGCGCGTACCCACAATAACATCCACACCGATAAAGGCATCGGGAATTAATTCTTTTATTTTATGGATTTTAGAAGCAAACAAAGCCGTATCGTATCGCCGGCGCATCAACTTCAGCACTTCATCGCATCCGGACTGCAAAGGGATATGGAAATGAGGCATAAACCGCTTTGAACGGGCAACGTATCCGATAATTTCGTCCGTCAACAAATTGGGTTCAATAGATGATATGCGGAAACGCTCAATGCCTTCTACTTCATCGAGTGCCTTTACCAAATCATAAAAATTCTCGCCTGTACTTTTTCCGAAATCGCCAATGTTTACTCCGGTAAGCACAATCTCCTTTCCTCCTTCAAGCGCACTCTGACGCGCCTGAGCCACAAGGTCTTCAATCTTTCCGTTACGGCTTCTTCCGCGTGCGAAAGGTATCGTACAGTATGAGCAGAAATAGTCACAACCATCTTGCACTTTCAAGAAATAGCGCGTACGGTCTCCGCGGGAACACGACGGAGAAAAGGCACGGATATCTTTAGTAACAGTCGTCACAGCCTCTCCGTGTTCACGTTTCTTCAAATCGCCCAAATAATTAATCAACTCCCCTTTCTGTTCTGCCCCCAATACAAGGTCTACCCCTTCTATATCAGCAATCTGTTCCGGTTTCAACTGGGCATAACATCCTGTTACAACGATGAACGCTCCGGGATGTTCCTTCGACAAACGATGAATCGCCTGCCTGCATTTCTTATCTGCCACTTCGGTAACCGAACAAGTATTTATCACGCAAATATCAGCTTTTTCTCCTTTTCGAACGGTACGGATACCGGCTTCTTTCAAAGTCTTTCCGATAGAAGAAGTTTCTGCGAAATTCAGTTTACATCCTAAAGTGTAATAAACAGCTTTTTTATCCTGAAAAACATTTGTATCTATCATATATAATTTTAGTCTCGATTGGTAGATGCTACAAAGTTACACATTTTTATCGGATTCTCCCGCGTTAAGCACCTACTCCCTGCATTAATACTCAATAATTATTAAATAATCCTTTTATCCATGCCACAAAACCATCCGTCAACAAACCGCCCTATACGGCTTTACATACGCATTTACTTGCGTCCAAACGGCAGAGATAAAGAAATTTATATTTAAAAACATATTTTTTTGAAAAAAAGTAGGCTTTAAAAGAACAACGTATTCTAAAAGTCTGTATCTTTGCAACGTTTTAAGAGAACAACATAAGTATTACAGATTTAAAAAAGCAAAGAAAATGAAAAAATTAGTATTTTTGTTCGTAGCATTTGCTGCTATTTCTTTCGCATCTTGCGGTAACCAAGCAGCTAACACTGAAGCTAACGTAGATTCAACTGCAACTACTGTAGAAGAAGTTGCTCCGGTTGCAACTGACTCAGCAGCAGTTGTTGATTCAGCAGCTACTGACTCTGCTGTTGTAGCTGAATAATCTAACGAACATTAGAGAGAATTGAAAGTCTGGGTGCGAAAGCACTGCCAGACTTTTTTTATGTCCGTACGTCTCCCCCTGATTGAATAAAACAAACCAAGAACCGGCAACCGGCAAACGTTATCTCCATTCATCACATAAAAGATTCAGATCCAGATTTCACCTGCACATAGAGACAAAAAAAGAATCCCGACCGAAATATGATTTCCGATCGGGATTTTTTATCAAGTATTTACAGATAGCAA
This sequence comes from Bacteroides caecicola, assembly GCF_023337095.1. Classification (NCBI taxonomy): domain Bacteria; kingdom Pseudomonadati; phylum Bacteroidota; class Bacteroidia; order Bacteroidales; family Bacteroidaceae; genus Bacteroides; species Bacteroides caecicola. The sequence goes on along the minus strand of NZ_JAMBLM010000011.1, from coordinate 49,165 downwards.
ATTAAGCTTCTTCTGCAACAACTTCAAACGGAATTTCAACAGAAACTTCCTTATGAAGTTTAACGGTTGCGGTGTATTGACCAACTTCCTTCACTTGACCTTTCACAACGATAATCTTACGATCGATGTTGTGACCCAATTTAGCCAATTCGTCAGCAATTTGGATATTGCTTACAGAACCATAGATAACGCCTGTTGCACTAACTTTGGTAGCAATTTTCAAAGAAACGCCTTTCAGTGATTCAGCCACTGCTTCAGCATCTTTCTTAATTTTTTCCAACTTGTGTGCGCGTTGCTTCAATTCTTCAGCCAACATTTTCTTGGCAGCCGGAGATGCGATAACTGCTTTTCCCGTCGGAATAAGATAGTTACGACCATAACCAGACTTAACGGTTACAATATCATTCTTGTAGCCCAAGTTAACTACGTCTTCTTTCAAAATAATTTCCATACTCTTATTCCTCCTTTAATTATTTCATCATATCAGTTACGTAAGGCAGCAACGCCAAGTGACGTGCTCTCTTCACAGCTTGCGCAATACGACGTTGGAACTTCAATGAAGTACCGGTAATACGGCGCGGAAGGATTTTTCCTTGTTCATTCAAGAATTTCTTCAAGAATTCAGGATCTTTATAATCGATATACTTGATACCGTTCTTTTTAAAACGGCAGTATTTCTTCTTTTTAACGTCTACTGAGGGCGGAGTTAAATATCTGATTTCTGATTGTTGCTGTGCCATGATTAGTTTTCCTCCTTTTTAGTTGATTTTACATTTCTTCTCTTAGCAGCATATTCTGCAGCGTACTTATCCATTCTGAATGTCAAGAAACGGATTACACGTTCGTCACGACGGAAGTTTACTTCCAATTTTGCAATAACAGACGGTTCTGCCTTAAACTCAATCAGTTGATAAAAACCGGTAGTTTTCTTCTGGATAGGATAAGCCAACTTCTTCAATCCCCAGTTTTCTTCATTGATGATCTCAGCACCTTCCTGAGTCAGGATTGCTTTGAACTTCTCTACCGCTTCCTTCATCTGAGCGTCAGACAAAACGGGAGTTAAAATGAAAACGGTTTCGTATTGATTCATACTTATTCGTTAATTAAATTATTAATATTAAAATTTTATTTGCGGCGCAAAGGTACGACTTTTTCTCTAACAAACAAACCTTTATCCACTTTTTATGCAAAAAGAATCTTAAAACAAGGGGGCTTTTATGAAAGATATGTATCTTTGTAATTATTTAAATGACAAAGACTAATGATTGAACAATTCAATTTCGACATACAGCTTATTTTCGCCATCCTTAATGGCAAGGTCTCTGCTGCTATCAACCGAAAACTAAACCGTAACTTCCGCCAAAACGGACTTGACATTACCCCTGAACAATGGACTGTTTTACTTTATTTATGGGAAAAAGATGGCGTTCCCCAGCAAGAGTTATGTAATGCCACGTTTAAAGACAAGCCGAGCATGACTCGACTTATTGACAACATGGAACGCCAACAGTTGGTGGTGCGCACGGCAAATCCCAAAGACCGGCGTACCAACAAAATCCATTTGACCCAAAAAGGGAAAGGACTGGAGGGGAAAGCGCGCCACATTGCCAACAAAACCCTGCGGGAGGCGTTACACGGATTAACGATTGAAGAACTGAAAGTCAGCCAAGAAGTTCTACGCAAAATATTTACCAACACAAAAGAATAAAACTTAGAGCCTGTTTAAATTTTCCGATTAAGTATTTTTATCCGTACTTGTTTCACTCCACCCGGCTTTATGTCGGACACCGGAACTCCATAATGCCTCTTGTTTGCGGAAACACAGGGGAGAAAATCCCTTCTGTTATGCCGGTCCAAACGCTACCGTTAGTGTTGGTCATTTCTAACGGATGAGTTGCCCGGTTCTACCCATAGAACCGACCCGCCTTTCGGGTAGTGTTTTCAGGCTTCCAAACAAGGCGCACAACGTTTGAGCAAGCGGCATAAACGAACAATCCTCCCGAATCATATCGGGCGACGCACCGGATTGAAACAATAAAGCCGATGTCGCATTTTTTCATGGCAGACGGAGGAGTTTATGCCTCCTCCCCTTGAAATTTAGCCGGAAATTTTAAGCAGACTCTTACAGAAGATCGTTTCAGAAGAAAGATATTTGCTTAATATTCTGTTTTTTTCATGAAATAATTTCGTTCATTAAAGAATTATGCTTTAATTTGTAATAATGAATAAATTAAACCATAAAATAGAAAACACACATGAAAACCTTGTTAAAGAATTTAGGAGTGATTTTGGTGATAGTGGGTGCAATCATCCTGATCCTCTGCTTCGTTAATGGTAATGTTAATGACAATACAACGTTGGGCACATCGCTGTTATTAGTTGTTGTCGGATTACTTGCTCATATCATTATCAACAAACGCATTACAGAGTAACTTATCAAGTAAAGTTTCAGAGCAATAAAAAAGCCCGGTATGTTCGTGTACCGGGCTTTTTTATTTCCGCTTGCAGCCAGAAATCCATTATTCTTCGGGAGTAATCAACTTATATCCCTTTCCGTGAATATTGATGATTTCGATTGAATCATCTTCTTTCAAATGCTTACGCAGTTTAGTGATATACACATCCATACTTCTTGCATTGAAGTAATTGTCGTCAATCCAAATGGTTTTCAAGGCAAAGTCGCGCTGCAAGATTTCGTTTGCATGTGCACACAACAGTCCTAACAATTCTGATTCTTTTGTTGTCAACTTGGTCTGCTTATCGCCGATAGAAAGAATCTGTTTTTGTGTATCAAACGTGAAACGTCCTATCTTATAAATGTTGCTTTCCTTGTTCCGTTTTCCACGTACACGGCGCAAAATAGCTTCGATACGGAAAGTCAGCTCTTCCATACTGAATGGTTTCGTGATGTAATCGTCTGCACCGATTTTAAAACCTTCCAGAATATCTTCTTTCAGCGTTTTTGCCGTCAGGAAAATAATAGGAATTTCCGCATTTGCCTGACGGATTTCCTGAGCCAGCGTAAAGCCGTCTTTGCGCGGCATCATTACATCAAGCACACACAAATCATATTTGTTCTTCAAGAAAGTTTTATAGCCCACTTCCCCATCCGGACAAAGGTCGGCAGCATATCCCTTTGCCTGCAAATATTCTCTCAATAACATGCCAAGATTTTCATCGTCTTCGCATAATAAAATACGTAATTTTTCGTCCATACTATTCGTCTTTAAATAAAGGTAATACAATAATAAACTTAGTTCCTACATTCAGCTCACTCTCGGCGCGAATCGTACCTTTGTGGTCTGTAATGATTTTCTTCACATACGCCAGTCCAAGTCCGAATCCTTTCACATCGTGACGGTTTCCGGTATGAACACGGTAGAACTTATCAAATATCTTTTTCAGGTTTTCTTTCTTGATACCGATTCCGTTATCTTCTATACTTATGTACAGTTTGCCTGATTCATTCCATGTTTTCACCTTCAAGGCTATATCACCCTCCGGCTTTTTGTATTTTACCGCGTTATCCAGCAAATTAAATATAACGTTTGTAAAATGCATTTCGTCTACAAAGATAACAGGATCTTCGGCATTTAGTTCAGCTTCAAGTGTTCCTCCGCATTTTTCAACTTTCAAACGGAATGTATTTACCACCCCATTTATCAACTCATTGGCATCGACTTCTTTTTTCTTCAGGGTCACACTCTGCCGTTCAAACATTGACATCTGCAATACTTTTTCTACCTGAAAGCGCAAACGTTTTGTTTCGTCATTTATCACGCCCGAAATGTGTTTAAACATCACCGGCGACTTTGCCACAGCGGGGTCGTTCAACATCTGAGCTGCCAAAGATATTGTAGATATAGGAGTCTTAAACTCATGTGTCATGTTATTAATGAAATCGTTTTTTATTTCGGTCAGCTTCTTCTGACGGAAAATAATATAAATGGTAAAGATAAACGTTACCAATAACACCAATGTAAAAATCAAAGACGGAATCATAAACCGAACCGAGCTGAAGATATAATCATCCATCGTGGGAAAGAAGATGTTCACAAACCCCATTTTTGCCGGTGGGTCTTTTTCGAACAGCAAACGTGAATAAACCTTTTCATCATTATAAATGTAATCCGAACAGCGGTATACTTCTTTTCCATCGCGGTCGGTCACCGAGAAATGATAAGGAAGGTCTATCCCGTTATTAAACAGTTCCGATTTCAGGAAATGGTCTAACTGCTTAAAGTTAATGCGTTCTTTCAAGGGCTTATCGCTTGCTGTATAAAGAATGTTATATACGACTTCATCGAGCAACGCGCGTTGGTACACATAACGCTCTTTCAGAATCTCTTGCAAGGCACGTGAAGTCTGTGCTATATTTTTCCCTGTCGAAAATGTTACTTTCGGCACGTTAGAAGGACGGCTGTTGGTTACTGTTTTCATTTCGAAAGAAGAGAGCATTGTTCCGTCGGGAGAAGTTACGGTATATTGCCGGTGTTCAATCACCCGATTGTTACTCTGCTGTTCCAACTGTTGTGACAGTTGCATTGCTCTTTCTTGAGCAGCCACGTCTTTCTCTAAATACTTCTTTGTTTCTACCAGTTCCAGATTATGTACAGCCTTTCCTAAACTACGGTTTACATTCTCTTCGAACTGTCCACGCCGCATTTTGACCATCTCTTCAATATAACTCACTTGCAAGTAAAGCAAACTGAGAAAAGACAGTCCCATTACAATTCCTAATATCCAAATAGTAGACTTTTTCATGCAGGCAAAATTAACAGCCTAATTCCTAACTGATACCGGACTTAACAAGTTTTAATCCACGATTTTCTAATATTAACTGAATATTCCTTCTAACATTAGATTTTACAAACTTAAAAGTCCTCACAGCCTTGTTTTCGTGCAAAAATAATAAAAAATTAAACAAAAGCAAAAGAATGGCGCATTTGTTTAAGATCGGTTAAACAAGATATGTTCTGTCCTGACCACAAATTGACACGCTCTTATTCTTTCAAATGCCAGCTCTATATATAGCAAATAAAGGTATTGCCGTTTGACTGCGTACGACAATACCTTTTTCTCAAACTAATCTGACAGATATAATTTTTCTAAATCATGCTTCTTCTTTTTCTTGTTCTTCAAACTCTTTTATCAGTTTAGCCTGAACGTCTGCCGGAACAAGTTCGTAGCTGGCAAATTTCATAATGAAAGATGCACGGCCTCCTGTGAGTGAGCTTAATGACGTTGAATAATTAGACATTTCTTTCAACGGAACTTTTGCAACCAGCTTTTCATAGCCTTTTTCGCTGCTCATACCCATAATCATGCCTCGGCGTCCTTGCATATCGCTCATTACATCGCCCAACTTGTCGCTCGGACAGAACACTTCCACATCGTAAATCGGTTCCAGAATCTTCGGTCCTGCGTTTTTAAAGGCATCACTGAAAGCATGACGACCTGCCAGCATAAACGAAATTTCGTTAGAGTCTACGGGGTGCATCTTTCCGTCGTAAACGATTACGCGAACATCGCGGGCATACGAACCGGTAAGCGGACCTTGCTCCATGCGGCTCATAATACCTTTCAGGATAGCCGGCATAAAGCGTGTATCAATGGCTCCACCTACTACACTGTTAACAAATACCAACTTGCCGCCCCATTCCAAATCAATGGTTTCGGTACTTTTTACGTTCATCTTAAATTCCTGTCCGTTAAACTTATATACTTCCGGAGCGGGCATTCCTTCGTAGTAAGGTTCTACAATAAGATGAACTTCGCCGAACTGTCCTGCACCTCCCGACTGTTTCTTATGACGATAGTCTGCACGTGCTGCTTTGGTAATTGTTTCACGATAAGGGATTTTGGGTTCATAGAACTGTACTTGCAACTTTTCATTGTTTTCCAAACGCCATTTCAAAGTACGCAAGTGGAATTCTCCCTGTCCGTGAACTAAAATCTGCTTCAGTTCTTTTGATTGTTCTACTACCCACGTCGGGTCTTCCTCACGCATACGGTTCAATACCGCCATCATCTTTTCCGTATCGGCTTCATTGACAGGTTTGATTGCGCGAGTATATTTCGAGTTAGGATATTTAATAAAGTTGAAACGGTTGTCGCAATCTTTTCCGTTCAGGGTATTTCCTGTTTTTACGTCTTTCAGCTTCACTGTACAACCGATGTCTCCGGCACGCAGTTCGTCTACTTTTTCACGATTAGCTCCGGCGCATACATAAAGCTGTGCCATGCGTTCCTTCGAACCTCTGTCGGCATTAGTCAAATCGTCCCCTTCGTGAACAGTTCCACTCATCACCTTGAAATACTGAACATCGCCGATATGCGGTTCAACCGCTGTTTTGAAGAAATACAGCGAAGTAGGTCCGTTGGCATCAGGCGGAACGGGGATACCGCGTGTATTGAAAACCGTAGGCATTTCATCGACAAACGGAACCACATTGCCTAAAAATTCCATCAACCGGCGAACACCCATATCCTTACCTGCACACACGCAGAATACGGGGAACATACCGCGCGCAGCCAGCCCTTTACGGATTCCTTCGCGCATTTCATCTTCGGTAAGCGATTCTGATTCGAAGAATTTCTCCATCAGCGTTTCATCGTGTTCGGCAGCAGCTTCAACAAGCACTTTATGCCAAGCCTGTGCTTTTTCCATTTCCTCTTCCGGAACCGGTTCGATGGTAGGAGCACCTCCTTCAGGACCCCATGAATATTTTTTCATCAAAAGTACATCAATCAATGAATTGAAGTCCGGACCCGTAGCCAGCGGATACTGAACCGGAACAACTTTAGAACCGTAATTTTCTTTTAACCGTTCAAGCACATTATCGAAGTCACACTTCTCGCTATCCAACTGGTTAACAAGGAAAATAACCGGTTTACCCAATTTCTCTGTATATCGGAAATGATTTTGAGTACCGACTTCCGGACCATACTGACCGTTAAGCAACAAAATGGCAGTATCCGTAACGTTCAGCGCCGTAATAGCCGCTCCCACAAAATCGTCACTTCCCGGACAGTCGATAATGTTCAGTTTTTTACCGTTCCACTCTACATGATAAACCGTAGAAAAAACCGAGTAACCATATTCTTGTTCTACCGGGAAATAATCGCTTACCGTATTTTTGGCAGTAATTCTGCCGCGACGTTTTATAATACCACTCTCATAGAGTAAAGCCTCTGTGAGGGTGGTTTTACCTGCGCCATCATTACCGAGAAGGGCAATGTTTTTAATTTCATTGGTTTGATATACTTTCATGGTATTTCATAAATTAGTTAGTAACGAAAGGATATGCTTTTCATATCTCAAATTTAACGAGGCGCAAATTAAGGATTATAATCGGGAAAAGCAACAAAAAGTTTCGTGTTACTAAACTATGTTTTTAGGCAGAAACATTCTATATCCTGTCTAAAAAAGTTATCAACAGAAACGATTCTTCTATGGGATATGATTGGCTGAACACCGGACGTAGCACGGTTTTTACCGACGGGTGTACATAAAAATGCCCATATACTTTGAAACAACAGCTTTTATCTTTCAAAGTATACGGGCTATAAATTCCGTTATCCGGCATGTAACTGTCACTTCATGCCTCTTGCCTTGTAAATCCGTTCTTTAGCATTGTTGATTAGCTGGAATTTCTCTTCTGCCGCCTTACGGATATCTTCTCCAAGTGTGGCCACGCGGTCAGGATGATGTTTCAGCGCCAAGCGACGATAAGCGGCACGCACCTCGTCGTTCGTTGCTGTAGGTTCAATTTCAAGAACTTTGTAAGCATCCTCCAGCGAATCGCCTCTTAAACTGAGCATCGATTCAACCTCTTTCAGCGAAAGTCCTATCGCCAGCGTTACTTCTTTCAGTGCATCGATTTCTGCCTGACAGACGTTTCCATCACTTTGGGCTATCTTCACCAAAAAGCCTAACAACTGCAAGCGTTCTTCGTAAGTCAGGTTGGCTGCAATCTGAGCCCCGCAATCGCGAATGGTTCTCTTAAACGCCATCGCATCGGTCTGTTCCATGCGTTTACGCTCTTCAAAAAGGTTTAATAAGATTTGCTCGCCTTCCGCCACGGCAGCTTCACCGAAGTTCACCCGTAAAAACTGTCGGACAAACTCCATTTCGCTGTGCATTACACGCCCGTCGGCACGGATAATATATGAAGCCATCACCAACATCGAAAAAAGAAAACTGTTCCGCTGTCCGGCGTATCCTCCATAACCGCTGTTATTGCCCGTCCCTTCGGCAGCCTGCCCGGAAAGGTCGGTTGCTTTATCAAACCAAGAACCTAAGGCAAAGCCCGCCAACGCACCTAAAGGGCCTCCAGCCATAAATCCCATGATTCCGCCAATCCATTTTCCAAATCCCATAACTATCTTTATTTAATTTGCAGCAAAAATAAAGAATCCCTTCTAAAAAAGCAAATCAACACAAGAGGCATTCTGCTTCAAAACCAACAGTTAAGAACTATTTGCCATACACATAACTGCGGAATCGCTCCAGCCCCTCTGCCAATACCGAGCGCGGACAAGCTATATTCCACCGCATGAACCCTTCGCCCTCTGCCCCGTACATGGTTCCGGCATTCAGCCACAGCTTACTTTCGTCCAGCAGTTCTTGTTCCAGCACGTCAGAGGTCTTATGGAGTATCGAACAATCCATCCATACCAAATACGTGCCTTCCAAATCGCTTATCGGGAAATCAGGCAAATGGGTACGACAATAATCTTGCATCCATTTATAATTAGCCTGAAGGTAAACGAGCAACTGGTTCAACCATTCCTCACCTTCGGTATAAGCAGCGATGGTAGCCGTTACACCGAAAGGATTTACATCGCACACCTCATTGATGTTTATCGCCTTATCTATTTTCCGCCGGACTTCTTCGTCCGGAACTACGATGTTTGCAATCTGTAATCCGGCTATGTTAAACGCCTTGCTGGGCGAGATGCAGACGATAGCGTGTGCAGAGAAGTCATCGGATATGGAAGCAAAAGGAGTATATGCATGTCCCGGATAAACCAATTCGCAATGAATCTCGTCCGACACAACCGTTACGCCGTGACGGGAACAGATTTCTCCTGCTTTCAGTAATTCTTCGCGCGTCCAAACCCGTCCCACCGGATTGTGGGGATTACAGAGCAAGAAGACTTTTACATCCGGATCGGACGCTTTCCGTTCCAGATCCTCAAAGTCCATCTGCCACGTATTGCCGACACGGAGCAAGGGACTGGCTGCCAACGTACATCCATTATTACGGATAGAAGAAAAGAAACAGTTATACACCGGTGTCTGTACCAACACCTTATCACCGGGAACGGTCAATGCTTTAATTACTGCCGACACAGCCGGCACTACCCCTGAGGTATAAATCATCCACTCACGCTGTATGTTCCACCCGTGACGCCGAGCAAACCAGTCCGTCACCGCCTGATAATAAGCATCCGGAACGCGCGTATATCCGAATATACCGTGAACAACACGCCGCTGCAAAGCCTCGATGATGGCAGGCGACGTACGGAAATCCATATCAGCCACCCACAGGGGCAATACCTCTGCATCCGTCGCACTGTCCCATTTATAAGAAAGCGTCCCCCGGCGGGAAATCACTTCATCGAAATCATACTTCATTTTAATACATCCGAATTTATTCGTTCCATACTTTTATCTTGCAGTCGGCAGGAGCTTTGATGTTTTCGTCCAAGATAATTTCACCATAACTTTCTGCCGTAATGCTTCCCGTACGCGGGTTTTTCACGCTGCGGACCGGACTTTTTACACTTGCCTCCACACTGCTGTACTCAAAAGCCAAATCGCAGTCGTCTGCCATCGTACAGTTCTCCAATATCAAGTTATGGGCATAACATAAGGGTTGCGTCCCCGAAATCTTGCAATTAACCAAACGCAAATTCTTAGAATGCCATCCCAAGTATTCACCCTCCAGTTCCGAATCGTAAACGGTTACATTTTCGGTATTCCAGAACGCATCTTTCGAGTCGATTACGGCATTACGTATTTCTACATTCTTACAATACTGGAAAGAATAGTTTCCCTGCTGGCGATAATTTTCGATACGTATATTTTCGCTGTGCATAAACAGATAGTCTGCATGGGCCACTTCCACGTTTTTCAATTCCACGTTCCGGCAGTGCCAAAGCGTTTCCTGTGCATCCGGAATGCGTACCCGCTCCAGCCGGATACCATCCATTTCACGAAACATTTTCGGCGCTTCAACCAAAGTATCTGTCATTTCCAGATTACGCGAATACCACAGAGCGGCACGGGCGCCTTCGGTAAACAAACAGTTTTTCACCACAAAGCCGTCAACGTGCCAAAAAGGATATTTCCCTTCAAACCGACATCCTACAGCCTCAATGTTCGTACATTCTTTTAATGCAGATTCACCGGCATGGATGGTTACGTTTTCCAAATACAAGTCATGAGATGCAAACAAGGGGCGTTCGCCTCCGTATTCTTTTCCTGATATATGTTCCATAAAATCTTTACTTTTAAATTATTAATCTTACCTTTTTATCATGTTGCAAAGATATACCGTTCACCCTAATGCAGATGTGCATAAATTACTGACGTTATTACCTTGATTACGGATTCACTGCCCGGCAATACTTTTGCTATATCTTATTCATCCAATTTCCTTTTTCCATCCGGAACAAGAATATGATTCCCCGGAAACACAGTTCGATGCACATTGCCAGCCAAACCCCTTTCAAGCCCATCGAAGGAGCCAAAGCAGCAGCCAGCGTCAACCTAACAGCCCAGATGCTGAAGAAGTTCATTAAACAAGGGATTATCGTGCTTCCTGCCCCTACAAAAACACCGTAGGCTACAATGGCGGCGGCAAACATGGGTTCGGCAAACGCTTCGATGCGCAATGCCATTACTCCCAATGAGAGCACTTCGGCATCCGGGGTCATCGAACCGATAATAAGAGGAGCTGCCACATACATTATCACTCCCATGACACCCATTATCGCCATGCCCATGAATACCGTTATCCGGGCAAAACGGCGGGTCAAATCTTTACGTCCCGCGCCCAAACTCTGTCCTACCAGCGTGGTGGCAGCATCAGCTATACCGTAACCGGGCATGTAACACAGACTTTCGGCTGTAATGGCAAACGAATTGGCTGCAATCGAGAAAATACCCAACGGGGCGACGATAACGGTGGTCATAATCTGAGCGCCACATATCACGGCATGTTCTATCCCCATGGGCAGCCCGATGCGAAGCGCTTTTTTCAGGGTGGCAGACTTGATACGGAAACTGCCCCGCTCGCCGGATAACTTTAAGTTAGAGGACCGTGTACAAAGATACCACGTAACCAAACCGGCGGTTACCATTTCTGCCAATCCGGTACCGAGCGCAGCTCCCGCCACTTCCATTCCGGCTCCCGGCATAAAGAACGACAGCCCGAACCAACTCACTTCACGGGAAGGGAAAATAAGAAAGAAATTAAATATCACATCGAGCAGACACATCAACATGCTCAACATGCTGGGCACGCGCATGTTTCCGCTACACCGCAACATACTGCCCGAAAGGAAATTGAGTTGAAGCATGGGTAAGAAAGCCGCATAAATGAAGAAGTAGAGGGACGAATCACCGCAAATTTCATCTTCTCCGCCTAACCAGCGGGGCAACGAACCGCTGATCAGCATACCGACAGCAGCCAACAGGCAAACAAAGACCTGTGTAGCCACGAACGACTGACGAAGCACAGCACGCGCCAGACGCATATCACCTGCACCGATGGCGTGTGCCACTTGGACAGAAAACCCCGTGGCACACGCCACACAAAGTCCGCTGAACAACCATGTAGTAGTCGACACCAAGCCGATGGAAGCCGAAGCCTCAGCACCCAAGCTCCCCACCATCGCAGCATCGATATATTGCATCGCGATGGAAGAAAACTGTGCAACCACGGCCGGGATACTAAGCTGTATGGTCAGTTTTAATTGTTGTCCGAGCGTCATCGGACGCCCCTCGCGTATCAACGCCAATAATAAGTCTGTATTAGTTTTTTCTCTGCCTTCCATATCATCATAATTACAGGCTGCAAAGATAAAAACGAAAAAAGAAATTCCGATAACCTAAATTCCTGTTTAAGTTTTCCGAATCAACAAAAAACATCCCTTCCAAACACAGCCGGTTTATCCCTGAAAACACTACCGTTAGCGTTGGTCATTTCATGCGGATAAGTTGACCGGTTCTATTCGGAAGACACACCTACGCTACGGGTAGAATTTTCATACGCTTCGGAAGCAAGCCTTGAATGATTCAAAAAGGCACCTAAACCACGGATATTCAGCATCTTTACTTACCTCCCGCTTTACCTTAATTACAGAGATAATAACCCAAATTACAGATTCATATAAACGGAGCAAACAAGGTACTAATTTTATTCTTACCTTTGCATCCGTAAACACAAATTAACTTCATGAAAGAAATTCTGGACATCAAAACGGTGCATCAATGTAACAGATGTCTCGGCTGCCAAACGCTCCATCCGTTAGCAAGCGTTATCCGGCTGGACAATACGGACGTGAAAGAACATGGCGTCCGTTTCGATTTCTATGCCATTTTACTGATAGAGAATGAGAAAGAACACATTTGTTGCTGTGGCCGCAAACCTTACGATTTTTCGTATGCCACGATGGTGTTTTTACCGCCCGAACAAACTTTCGACATGACGTATAAACGAGTTTTACCTCAACAGGGATGGCTGCTTGCCTTTCACCCCGACTTACTGTGCGGTACACACTTAAAAGAGGGTATCAAACGTTATACTTTTTTCCAATACCGCAAAGAAGAAGCATTGCACTTGTCTGTCAAAGAAAAAAATAAAATAACCGAGTGTTTACAAGAAATGGATGCCGAACTGCATCACCCGATAGACCGGCACAGCCAAACTTTAATAGTAAGATATATAGAACTACTGTTAGACTATTGTACACGGTTTTACGAACGCCAATTTATCACGCGGGAAAACAAGAACAAACTGATAATAAAACAAACCGATGCAATATTAGACAAATACATAAGTTCAGGAATGCTTCGGCGGGGAAATTATCCTACAACCGACTATTGCGCTGACTTATTAAAACTGTCTCCTTGTTATTTTGAGGATTTGCTGAAGTTTGAAACCGGAAAAACGCTAAAAGAATTTTTTCAAATAAAACTGCTGGAAACCGCAAAAAGAATTTTATTGGAAAAAGAAAGCACTCCGGCTTCGGTAGCTGCCCTGCTGGGATTTGCCAACGTACAACAATTTAATGTCTGGTTTAAGAAAATAACAGGATTCACGCCTAACGTTTATAAGGTTTCACAAAACTAAACTACCTGAATATGATAAAAGAATGTCTTTTAGTAGCTCTTGGAGGGGCTACGGGAAGCATAGCAAGGTATCTGTTGACCTTACTGTCGGCACACCTTGCCATAGCATCCGAAATAGCAACTTTCACTGCAAATGTTATCGGCTCGTTCATAATCGGGCTGCTGATTGCAAGTACCAAAGGAGAAGTCTATCTTTTCGCTGCCATCGGATTTTGCGGAGGCTTTACCACATTTTCTACCTTTTCAGCCCAAACCATACAACTGTTTCAAAACGGACAGCGCATAGAGGGGATTATATACATCGCTGCCAGCGTAATATGTGCGCTGATTTTCGTAGGACTCGGACTTTACATCGGCGGGAAATTCTTGAAATAGCCCGATTACAGCATGATTTCCATACCATCGTAAGCCAAATGAATGTGTTCAGGAAGCAATGCCGACGTTTCAGCGTGTAAGCCTATATCATGGCTCATGTGAATAAAATAGGTTTCACGTGCCCCGATCCGTTTTGCCTTTTCCAATGCCTCGGACAAAGATTGGTGCGTCCAATGTTTCTCAAAACGAAGTGCGTTCATTATCAAGCAATCCAGCCCTTGCAAATAAGAATAGGATTCTTCGGGCAGGGTAAGCATGTCTGTAATCCAAGCCATCTGCCCGATACGATAACCCAATATGGGAAGCTGGCCATGCAGTACGCGGAAAGGCATAATCTCTACCCGTCGCCCCTCACCGTTCGACAACGCAAAAGATTCGCCTGCACGCAAGCGGGTCAAAGGAATATGAGGAATCCCCGGATAGGGATGCTTGACAAAACAATAGGGCATACGGCTTTGCAGACGGTCGGCTACGTAATCTTCGGCGCAAACAGGTATTTCACGGAACGAACAGAAAGGGCGCAAATCATCCAGACCACCCACATGGTCGTAGTGCTCGTGAGTAACCAGTACACCGTCGATGGGGCGGAAATCATTCAGCCGAAGCATCTGTTCACGAAAATCAGGTCCGCAGTCTATCAATACACGCACACCGTTTGTTTCCACCAGTCCCGAACAGCGCAACCGCTTGTCGCGCGGGTCGCTACTCGTGCAGACCTTACAAGTACAACCTATCTGCGGAATCCCTACCGATGTACCACTTCCTAATATTGTAATCTTCATATAATATTGACCTCAGGTTTTATTGTGATACCAAATTTTTCTTCCACGGAACGGATGATTTCTTTTGCCAACCGAACAACTTCTTCTCCTGTGGCTCCTCCCCTGTTCACTAACACCAAAGCCTGTTTCTCATATACACCGGCACGCCCGAGCGATTTACCTTTCCACCCGCAACGTTCTATCAGCCACCCCGCCGGAATCTTAACAAGTCCATCGGCAGCCGGATAGCAGGGCATATCGGGATAAGCCTTCAACAATACTTCGTACTGCGATTTCTCAATAAAGGGATTCATGAAGAAACTTCCGGCATTGCCTATCCGTTTCGGATCGGGTAATTTTGCTTCGCGAATCTTTATAATCAGCCGGCGAATATTATCGAGCGTCAGCTCACACTTTTCTTTTTCCAGCTCTGTACGGATATTCCCGTAATCCAACCGGTATAAAGGATGCTTGCTTAACCGATAAGTTACATAAGTAACGATATATTTGTTTTTCAGTTCTTTCTTAAACACACTTGAACGATAAGCATACTGACATTCTTCAGCACTGAAACGTCTTACGTCTCCGGTCTCAATGCAAACCGCATCAACAAAACGGATTAAATCTTTTACTTCCACGCCGTATGCACCGATATTCTGAACAGCCGACGCACCAACCTCGCCCGGTATCAAAGAAAGATTTTCGGCTCCATACCATCCGCACGACACGGCATAAGATACAAAGTCGTCCCAGACCTCACTGGCACCAACGCAAACTTCCACATAGTCTTTAGTCTGCCCGGTTATTTCATACCCTTTGATGGCAGAATGAAGAATAGTACCTGAATAATCTGATGTAAAAAGCAAATTACTGCCCCCTCCTATCTGCAAAAAAGAAGAACGCTCTTTCTCATTAGCCGAAAGAAAAGTTACCAGTTCGTCTACCGAAACATATTCCACGAACCGGGCAGCCTGAACATTTATCCCAAATGTATTATAAGGAAGCAGAGAATAGTTATTATATTCTTTCATAATCTTGTTTTTCAATCGCTCAAATCTTCAAATTCCATTAACTTCCAAATGCCATGACGACGTTTAAAATATAATGTATTATTGAAGCCATTGCCGAACCCTTTGAACTCAACAATCTTTGTATCCGAATCTTTATTCTCTGACTGACCGTAATGCACATTCGTCAATCGGTCTTTCATCATCGGAGGACGAAAAGCAAACCACTGACCTTCATCAAGAGTTGTTTCAAGAATCTGGAATTCATCTTCCGGATCGGAAGTCACAAACGTCAACGGATTATGCAAACGGCTGCGCTGGAACACCGAATCGCGGGAGAAGTTCTCATAAAACGTAAGGAAATCTTCTTTCGTACTGTCTTTACTTACAGCCTTTGAATGGTGAATATCCACAGCTTCCAGATACCAGCGATTGTCTTTACGCTCGAAATAATAGCGTTGGACTTTCTCTTCCGACAAATAAATCCAATCGACCTGCACACTGTGGATAGAAGTATCTTTTTCTACCTCCATTTCTTCTTCACTATCGAACAAAACCGTATAGACAGGTTCGCAACTGAACAAGGGGTCATATTTCCATTCATCGCGGGCAATACGCTTCACCACCTCGCCCACATAAAATGGACAAGGAAACACCACACGCTTACGCTGAAAACTTTCATCCGAAGCAAAATTATAAAAGAAATCGGCAAAACTCTCGTCAGCGGCGACAGGGACAGCTTCTTCTTCCGCATCTACCTTTTCACAAACCGAATCCGAATGTATCGTCATTGCCGAATCAATTTGCTCTGTCAACGTCTCAAAGGGGTCAACTTGCTTTTTCTTACCCCCACAGGATGCCATTAGCACAAGCAAAAGACACCCGATGATTAATTCTCTCATTTCTTACTGAATAATTCGGAGCAAAAATACCGTTTTTTTCGTTTCGCTATGCCATAAAATACAAGTTTTCTTTTTTATCTAACAAAAAACAAGATATTTCGGTTTTAATCCTTACCTTTGCACCTAACGATAATAAACACAAGAAATATGTTAGCAAAAATAGAACAACTGCTTCAAGAGGTAGAGAATATCACTGCCAGCAACGCCGATGAACTGGAAGCTTTGCGCATCAAATATTTGAGCAAAAAGGGAGTCATTAATGCGCTGATGGCAGATTTTCGCAATGTACCCGCCGAACAAAAGAAAGAAGTGGGTATGAAACTGAACGAATTGAAAAATCGCGCACAAGAGCGTATTGCCGAACTTAAAGATGCTTTCGACAGCAAAGATACCGGAGCGGCAGAATTGGATTTGACACGCACGGCTTACCCGATCGAATTGGGAACTCGCCATCCTCTGAACATCGTTCGTAACGAAATTATTGACATATTCGGCCGAATGGGATTCACCATTGCCGACGGTCCGGAAGTAGAAGATGACTGGCATGTTTTCTCGTCTATGAACTTTGCAGAAGACCATCCGGCACGCGACATGCAAGATACTTTTTTCATCGAAAGCCATCCCGATATTATTCTTCGTACACACACTTCGTCTGTGCAAAGCCGTGTCATGGAAGTTTCACAGCCTCCCATCCGCGTTATTTGTCCGGGACGTGTTTACCGAAACGAAGCCATCAGTTACCGTGCCCACTGTTTCTTCCATCAGGTGGAAGGATTATACATTGATAAAAATGTATCGTTTACCGACCTCAAACAAGTGTTGCTTCAATTTGCACAAGAGATGTTCGGTCCTGAGACCAAAATTCGCTTGCGCCCGTCTTATTTCCCGTTTACCGAACCGAGCGCAGAAATGGACATCAGTTGCGACATTTGCGGCGGAAAGGGTTGTGCTTTCTGTAAATATACCGGCTGGGTGGAAATCTTAGGTTGCGGAATGGTTGACCCCGCCGTACTCGAAGCCAACGGTATCGACAGCAAAGTTTATACCGGATATGCTTTCGGAATGGGTGTAGAACGTATTACAAATCTGAAATACAAAGTAAAAGATTTGCGTATGTTCTCTGAAAACGACACTCGCTTCCTGAAAGAATTCGAATCAGCAAATTAATAACAAAATGCGGATTAACACAGAACAGAAAACGGTGTTAATCCGCATTTAAACTATTTTGCGCCATGAGAAAAGATAGACTTGTCACTCCAAGCTACTGCTTTATTCTGGCAGCCAATTTCTTACTATACTTTGGATTCTGGCTACTTACCCCTGTACTTCCTTTTTATTTATCTGAAATATTTCATTCGTCCAACACTACGATAGGTATCGTACTGTCTTGTTACACCATTTCATCGTTGTGTATCCGGCCTTTTTCCGGCTATCTGCTCGATGCTTTTGCACGAAAACCTCTTTACCTGCTGGCTTATTTCACATTCACACTGATATTCGCCGGCTATATGGTGGCAGGTATGCTGACGATGTTTATCATCTTCCGCATCATACATGGTATTTCGTTCGGAATGGTTACCGTGGGCGGGAATACCATTGTAATCGACATCATGCCGTCTTCACGACGCGGAGAGGGATTGGGGTATTACGGATTGGCAAACAACATAGCCATGTCTATCGGCCCTATGTTCGGATTATTCTTACACAGCGGAGGGGCTTCGTATATTACTATCTTCTCTTATGCGTTAGGCTCTTGCGTATTGGGATTTCTTTGCGCTTGCTTGGTAAAAACGCCATATAAACCTCCGGTAAAGCGCGAACCGATTTCTCTCGACCGCTTTATTTTACTAAAAGGACTTCCTGCCGGATTCAGTTTGTTGCTGCTTTCCATCCCTTACGGAATGACAACCAATTATGTAGCCATGTATGCCCGGCAGATCGGCATCACTGCCGAAACCGGATTCTTTTTCACTTGTATGGCAATGGGTATGGCTATCAGCCGATTATTCAGCGGACGTTTGGTAGACAAGGGCATGGTTACGCAGGTTATCGCTGCCGGACTTTACTTGGTGTGCTTCTGTTATTTCGGACTAACGGCATGTGGGTGGCTGATTGATTGGAGTTACAGTTTTACTACCTGCTCTTTCTTCGCAATCGCCCTCTTGCTCGGAATAGGATTCGGGACTATGTTTCCGGCTTACAACACCTTGTTTGTCAACCTTGCTCCCAATAACCAACGCGGCACAGCTACCAGCACTTACCTGACTTCATGGGATGTAGGCATCGGTATAGGAATGTTAACCGGAGGATATATTGCCGAAATAGCATCATTCCGCATTGCCTATATGTTCGGAGCAACCCTTACGGTTGTTTCACTGTTATACTTTCATTTGAAAGTGACTCCACATTTTCAAAAGTATAAACTAAGATAAGTGACTTAGCCTAATCCGACATCAATCTTTATAAGTAAAAACAAAAATATGAGATAACCTGTTTTCTACTTCGGTTATTTGTACAGACAAGATGAAAGAACGGAATAAATTAGGGTGAGCCAATATAAATGGAGATAAATAAGCACTATAAAGTTCGGGCGAACGAGATACTTTATCCATATCCGCCACCATAATAAAAGAGGCATCACGCGACAAGTTAGACACGCATTCGTCAAACAGCGAGTGAGAAGGCAAAGCTATCACTCCGGATATATAAGAAGCTATTTTATCTGTTCCTGACAGAACCAATAAACTATCTTCTTTTATTTCATTGATGCCATGCAATAAATCAACCGATTTCTGTATGCAGGAATCAGGCTCATACATTCCCCCGCTCAAATAAAACACATCACTGTTAAGATGAATATCGAACTCACTCCAGCAGTGCTGTCTGTCTTCAGCAGAAGCAAGTAACGGAAGCGAAGGCACACGCCCGTATAAAGTCATGAAATTAGTCGACTTATCCCGATAAACTGCATTAAAAATCGAATCGTTGCGCAAAGAAAGATTGTCTCGCTTTGCATCAATAACGTCTTCAATCAAACGTTTTTGGTAACTTACCGCCAAGAAACCGCTTTCTTCATAAACGGCAACAAAATTCGATGCGCCTATCGGATATATTTCTATTTTCTCGCCCCGGTAAGTTTCTTTCTTCGGTGTAAAGTTTACTCCGTATTTCTCACAAATAGCATCTACCACTTTTTCCTTGCCGCCTTTGCCTACACGGAAATAAACCACGATGTCTTGGGCCGTACTGGGTGCATGAAAACTTATCAGTACGTGGTTCATTTGTCCGCTCAAGCCGTGTGCACTACGAACAGCATACCTGCTCAAGTCGCTGAATATGGCGTCTGTTATCCCCGCCCTACTTAACGTATCCATCTGGGAGGCGTATGCAGTCTGCGGGATTTCATTCATAAAAAATTCCAGATTATCGGTTTCAAGCACTCCTACGCTATTTTGCGGAACAAACGACAGTACATCTACATCTTGTCCCTTATCCGTAGCACTTAATTGGGCAAAGCCATAAAGCCCTATTCCGATACAAAACAGAATAACGGAAAGAATGATACCCAACTTTGCCACCGTGCGAAATTTCATGTCATCAGAAGTATTTGATGCAAATATAGCAAATTCTTTTTAAATAATACAAAAAAACAATACATTTATTCGTCTTCTCTTCTCGAAAGATTTGCTTGTTCAAATATCTCTCCGTTGGGGTGTGACGATTGTTTTCAAAGATGTCTCACGATTCTTGCAAAGCCACTGGAAAACACGAAATGATTACAACAAAAAAAGAGGAATTCATCGCTGAAATCCCTCTCCTTCGGGGTGACTAGTGGGACTCGAACCCACGACATTCAGAACCACAATCTGACGCTCTAACCAACTGAACTATAGTCACCATGAACATATAGATAATAAAAAACTTTCTCAAAGCATCCCTCTCTCGGAGGGTGACTAGTGGGACTCGAACCCACGACATTCAGAACCACAATCTGACGCTCTAACCAACTGAACTATAGTCACCATGTCAGCTTGCTTTTCAAAAGCGATTGCAAAGGTAGACATTTCTTCCGACTTTGCAAATTTTTCAGACGTTTTTTATTGCCTACCCGCATATTTTATCTGAAATCAAGCCGATAACAGAGGTTTATTACTTATAAATAGCTTTCTTTCCGGCAAGCAAGGTGTTGCGCATCAATGAAACGATGGTCATCGGACCTACCCCACCCGGTACGGGAGTGATAAACGAACACTTCGGAGCAACTTCGTCAAATTTCACATCGCCCGTGAGCTTGAATCCTGATTTTTTTGTGGCATCAGGCACACGTGTGGTACCTACGTCGATTACTACCGCACCTTCTTTTACCATTTCCGCCTTTACAAAATTCGGCTGGCCCATTGCGGCTATCAATATATCTGCCTCCTGACATTCCTTAACCAAATCGCGGCTACGGCTGTGACATACCGTAACGGTCGCATCGCCCGGATAGGCTTTCTGCATCATCAGGGCAGCCATCGGTTTGCCCACGATATTGCTTCGACCTAATATTACACATTTTTTCCCTTGAGTTTCAATATTGTAGCGTCTCAACAGCTCCAAAATACCGTTCGGAGTGGCCGATACGTAGCAGGGTAAGCCGATGGACATACGGCCTACATTTATCGGATGAAAACCGTCTACATCTTTACGGTAGTCGATGGTTTCAATCACTTTCTGTTCTGAAATATGCTTCGGCAAAGGAAGTTGGACGATAAATCCGTCTACATCGTCATCGGCATTCAGTTCGCGCACTTTTGCCAGCAACTCATCTTCTGTTACATCAGACTCATAACGAATCAGCGTCGACTTAAAACCACAAACTTCACATGCTTTTACTTTTGCTGCCACATACGTCTCACTTCCCCCGTCATGTCCCACAAGGATTGCTGCCAAATGAGGACGCTTGCCGCCATTGGCAACTATGTCAGCGACTTCAGCCGCTATTTCCCGCTTCACTTGTTCTGAAACGGCTTTTCCGTCAATCAATGTCATAACAATAAATATTTTTATAAAATCCGTTATTCAACAAATATAGCGAAAGGCAAGCGCAGAAGAAAACCGAAAATACTGGTTTCGAGTTTTACGCTGCCGAGCCACATCCTATATTCAACAAATATACGCAAAAAACAGCATTTGATAGGATTTTTCGATGTTTTTATAGCTTTTATTTATGAATATCCTTTTCTTTCTTGGCGGAAAAACGGTTATCCGCAAAAAAACTATTAACTTTGTCCCGATTGTAAAGTTATGCGAATAAGAAGAAACTACATAATTATATTGTTATCAGGTATCTTGGCTTGTTTGGCTATGCTCCAGCCGGATAGCCTGTATGCTTCTCCGACAGACAAAACCTTTACCGTAGTCATCGATGCCGGACATGGAGGACATGACCCCGGAGCCATAGGCAAACGCGGACGGGAAAAGAACATCAACCTTAGCGTGGCCTTGAAAGTAGGAAGGCTCATTAAAGAAAACTGCCCCGATACAAAGGTGATTTACACACGCGATAAAGACATATTCGTGCCGCTTCACCGGAGGGCCGAAATAGCCAATAATGCTAAAGCAGACTTGTTTATCTCGATACATACCAACTCCATTGCTTCGCGTACAGCGCAAGTGAGCGGAACAGAAACGTACACGTTGGGACTCCACCAGACGCAGGAAAATCTGGAAGTGGCAAAAAAAGAAAACTCGGTTATTCTTATCGAAGATGACTATACGCAACAATATGCAGGATTTAATCCAAACTCTTCGGAAAGCTATATCATTTTTGAATTCTTGCAAGACAAAAACATGGCGCAAAGCGTAAATTTTGCCCAGTTGGTACAAAAACAGTTCCGTGCCGAAAACCGTACGGACAAAGGGGTTCACCAAGCCGGATTTCTCGTACTGCGCGAAACAACAATGCCCAGCGTACTGATAGAGTTGGGATATATTACCAACCCGGCAGAAGAACGTTTTTTATTGTCGGATGCAGGCAGTTCAACGCTGGCACGGAGCATTTATAAAGCATTTCTTAACTACAAGCAAGGCAAAGGGAAAGATGTAAGCGTACCACAGCCTCAGCAAGCAGACCGACAGGTAGAAACCGAACAGCCTGTGGTGACAGAAGAAACAACTACTTCACGACCCGTATTTAAGATACAAATCCTGACCGCTTCGAAAGTTTTGCCCAAAGGCAGCAGACAACTGAAAGGACTTTCGCCGGTAGATTATTACCGCGAAGGCGGATTGGTGAAGTATACTTACGGAGCAGAAACCGATTATAACAAAATACTCCGATTGAAACGCAATAAAGTAGACAGCAAATTCAGCGATGCTTTTATCATCGCATTCCGGGGCGAACAAAAAATGGATGTAAACCAAGCCATCAAAGAATTTAAGAACAACCGAAAATAAAAAAAGAAAAATTATATGAAGAAAGAAATGAAAATAGGTTTGACGGGAATCACGGCACTGGTGGTTCTGTTCTTCGGTATCAATTACCTGAAGGGTATCAACATGTTTAAACCTGAAAGCTATTATTATGTAGAGTTTACAAACATCAACGGACTATCTCAATCCAGCCCTGTGTTTGCCAACGGATTTAAAGTTGGTATCATACGCGATATCCAGTATAATTACAACAAACCGGGACACGTGGTGGTAGGTATGGAAATCGACCAGAACATGCGCATCCCTTCGGGAAGTAAGGCTGAGCTGGTTACTGAAATGCTGGGAACTGTCAAGATGAACTTGCTTTTAGACCATGGTTCTTCTAATTTTTACAATCCGGGCGACACGCTTACCGGAGTAGCAAACGATGGCATTTTAGGGGCTGCCGAAAAAGACCTGTTGCCTCAGATACAGAAAATGCTTCCCAAACTCGACTCTATCATGGGGTCGCTGAACCGTTTGCTTTCTGATCCGGCGTTAGCCAATACTTTACATAATGCAGAAAAGCTGACGGCATCGCTTGATGCCGCCGGAAAACAGCTCAACCGACTGATGTCTGAGGATATTCCGCAAATTACAGATAATGCTGCAAAAATCACCGCCAACTTAGAAACCATCAGCGGCAACCTGAAAGACATTGACTACGCATCGACTTTCACCAAAATAGATTCAACCCTACAAAATGTTCATACGCTGACAGCCAAACTGAACCGAAAAGATAATACACTGGGACTGCTGATGAACGATTCATCGCTTTACAATAACCTGAACGCTACATCTGCCAATGCTGCCAGTCTGCTGAAAGACCTGCAAGAGCATCCGAAACGCTACGTTCATTTTTCTCTTTTCGGGAAAAAAGACAAATAAAAAAGAGAGCCACAGGCCCTCTTCCATATAGAGTTTATCAACTTTATCCGGCTTGGGAAAAGCCCGAAAACGCTACCCGTAGAACCAATGAACTCTATGGGTAGAACCGGGCAACGCTACCGTTAGAAATGACCAACACTAACGGTAGCGTTTCCAGAGATACAAAGGCAGAGGATTCTGCCTATGCTTTCTTGGGATAATAACATAATAAGCGCAGATTTTCATTGGAGTATTTCCGCTGAAAATCTGCGCTTTTGCTTTATAACACTCAATACTCAGAACAGATCCGAAGTACGAATTTCATCTTTCCATTGATGGTCTTTCGGGAAAGGTTTTTCTCCCCATGCCCGTTTGCTCGTCCAGTCTTGCGGAGCATCCGTCCAAAACGGATGTGATGCGGGAAGCCCTAACGGAAGCAGAGAAAGTGAAGTCATATAAAGACTTCCGTTATTTGTATACCAGTCGGCTACGTTAGGCTGACGCCCTGTAAAACCGATGGTCAGAAATCCTCCTTCATTGAAGTTCTTCCCGGTGGCAAACATACGCTTCATCACAGCCGTCAATGCGCTACGTACTTGGGCGTTGCTCACTCCGGCGGGCAATTCCTGATACCACGCCATAAGCGCCAATGGCTGCATGGTTGCCATCCGGTAAGGAATAGAGCGTCCGAATACGGGGAAAGTTCCTTCGGGCGAGATGAAACGCTCCAGTATCAAACTGTACTTTTGCGCACGGCGCAAGGCACGGGTGTAATATTTAGCATAATGCAGACGAGTATAGGCATTGGCATCTTTCATGGCTTGTAAAGTTTCCAAATACATGGGATGAAACACATAACTGCTGTAATAATCGAAAGCAAAAGCAGGTCCGTCAGAATACCAGCCATCGCCTGTATACCATTCTTCTACCTTCCGAATGGCAGAATTGACACGATAAGCATCGTAAGGCGCTCCGGCTTTTGCCAAAAAACTCTCTATCGTAGACGAGAAGAGCAACCAGTTCGTATAAGGAGGGTCTATCCGGCGCAATAAAGTAAACTCTTCGATGTAGCGTTTCTTAGTCGTTTCATCGAGAGGAAGCCAGAGCTGTTCGTATGCACGAAGAAAACTTTCGGCTATGTATGCCGCATCAACCAGCGGTTGTCCTTCTTTCCTCCACAACAGATAATCAGGGCTTTGAGGGTCGACGGCATTGGCGTAGCTCTTCAACGCCCATCCGCGGAGCTGTTTGCGCATTTTACCTTCTTCCGTATCATCATCCGGTAAAGTTAACCACGGTGCAATGCCCGCCATCAAACGTCCGAATGCCTCCATGTAAGTCACCCGCTTATCGCGTCCGTCCCATGTGGGACTAACCTCTACCTGCATGTTTTTCTGTAATTCGCCTTTTGCCATGTTGCTCAATACGGGTGCAGCCAACTGATAAGCCAAGCCACACCAATAAGCACGGTCAGCCGTAGCGGGAGCTTCGAGGTAACGTACATACTCACAAGCCGCCAGCAAAAACGCCCCCACCCCAAAGTTTGCCGTAGAATGAGCATCTAAAATCTGGCCGGGAATTGCTTTTTCCCCGATAGGCTGAACGTAACCTACCGTTCCGTCTTTCTGAAGCGCTGTTTCAGACAAATATTTCCACGCTTTACGCACTACGGGCAAATAAGATGCCTCATCCAAATAACCATTGTTGATTCCCCACATAAAACCATACATGAAAAATGCCGTTCCGCTGGTTTCCGGTCCGGGAGCATATTCAGGGTCTAACATGCTGCGCGTCCAATAACCTTCCGGCTGCTGAACAGCGGCAACCGCCTTTGCCATTTTCTTGTATTTGTCGATAAAAAACTGACGGTGTTCATAATCGGCAGGCAAGTCCTTCAAGACTTTAGCCAAGCCTGCAAGTACCCATCCGTCTCCCCGCGCCCAGAAATCCTTTTTCCCGTTTACGCTTTTATGATTGGGGAATACATATTTCGCATCGCGATAATACAGATTTTCATCTTTATCGAACATAATACTGTCTGAATATACGATATACTCATACAGTTTCTTCAGATATAATTCATTATGTGTCAGCTTGTAAAGTTTTGTCATCACAGGCATTACCATATACAGCCCGTCGCTCCACCACCAATAATCTTGATTAGGCGTACTCATCTCGTATTCCATAACCTCACGGGCACGGCGTATTTTATAATCTTCGGGAGCTATATTATATAAATCAATATAGGTTTGGAAACATACTTGCCAGTCGCCGAATAAAACATATTCATCAGTCTCACCGTAAGAATATTTCCATTCCGAACGACGATTGCTTTTCGCCCCTTTCCAGTGATTGTGTTCTGCCCATGCTTCCGAATAAGCCCGATATTCTTCGTTGCCAGTAAGAAAATAAGCCTCCATATTCCCGGTATGATAAGCGGCATTATCCCAAAATGAACGAACTTCGGGAACATTTTCTTTCTGCCAATGGCGGTTAACCTTATCTATTATCTCCCTCACCGTTTCGGCTTCTGTCTTTTTAGCCGACAACGCTGCATTCGATAAAAAAACCAACAAACACAGCGCAAAGGCCCTCATAATGAATTTCATAATATTACTTTGTTTATTTGTAGATGTTTGATTTTTTCTGCAAATTTAAAAAGTAGACAATCAACCCTATTTTAAAAATCGGGCAGAAATGTAAAAAAATTAGTCAATAAAATTATACAACAGGCAATACTTATGAATTTATGCGGATAAATGACAATATTGATGCAAATAAAACAAAAATTCATTCTACAAAAAATCCCACGACCGAAAAACGTTTTTTCCGGTCATGGGACTTATAGTAATAGAGAAATTCAAAAGGGGAGCTAAACGCCATCAGCTTCCCCGGCGTTATCAGAAGTTGCCCTTATTGGCGTTATCCCACCATACACGAGTACCTCCGTTATCGCCAGTTATGCCTGTTTTACTTGTATTTTCTTCGTTTAACAATTTTAGTCCGGAATTATTCAGTTCTGCCGCGTTTGTATCATATTCATTCGAACTGTAAATCACTCTTCGCAGACCTTCTTCCATATTTACGTAGCTGGCTCCTCCCTGATTAATAAGAGCAGGGAATAGTCTTGGATATCCAGTACGACGCTGTTCAGCCCATGCCTCGGTAGATAAGGGGAACAAAGCCAAATACTTCTGGATGATAATTTGTTCCAGTTGCTGTTCTTGGTCGCCACCTACCCATTTTGCACCCAAATGATTCATAGCCTCATGGTCAAGAGAATCGTCAATGGGGTCATCCAAATCTGCTTGACCCGAAGTTTGGTTCAGGTATTCATCGGCTGCGGCAGAAGCGTTGATGGGAGTAGTTAAATTAGCATACGGACCACGGTAATCCACCTCGTTTTGGATGGAAGCTCTTACACCTCTTTCATACAATTCCTGTACAGAGCCACCTGCTTCTTGCGCTGTAATCCATCCACGGAGTTCAGCTTCAGCCAACAAGAAATAGCTTTCTGCTCCTTTGAATATAGGCAACGGCATAGAGTATGAAGAACCATTATCGCCTTGAATCCATCCGGAAAGCGTACTCCAGCTGTTCGGTTTGTTAGGAACATCAAATGCAAAACGGATTCCGTAATAACCTGAGTTGGTCGGAGCTGACACAGCTTCGCTTTGTTCTACCTGAGTTTTGCTATCGCCCGTACCTTTGTAATAGGTGGTAGTACCGTCTTTCGATTCTTTCGTATACCCTTTATGCAAAATTTCATCGGTATTTTTCGTCATATACAGCGGTTGGCGAGGGTCTTTCATTCCACTCATCAAAGTAACCAAGTTGGCATTAAATCCACAGTCACCCCAGTTGAACATCAGCCACATTTCGTTTTCAAGCCCTTTATTAATTAAAATATCCTTACCTCCGGAAGCTGCCAATGTATTGCGAGCAGCTTCTTTGGCAATGGCTTTCAGGTCGACTCCTGCCGCACTCATTTCGTCAACACGCTTTGACAAACGAAGTGCCATACGCAAACGCATCGTATTGGCTATCTGAATCCATGATCCGATGTCACCTCCACACCATACATCCGCACTCGCCAAATTCTGAAGTTCGGTAGCATCATTGGTTTCATTAATAGATTCAAGTGTTTTCACAGCATTTCCCAAATCGTTCAACATAGAGGTGTAGATGGTTTGCTGGCTGTCGAAGTAGTAAGAAGTGGTATAATCGTCGGCTTCTATTACTGACGTATAAGCCAGCGGACCGTAAGCATCGGTAGTCATCAGCGTACCATAAGCCTGTACAATCCGCATCACAGCTGCCAAGATATTTTCTTCTTGTTCCTCGCAGTTGGCAATGATACGGCGTGTATTATTGAAAATATGCAAATAGTAATTCTCGTGCATACCGCCGCTATGTCCACGGTTAACAGCCATTTTACAGTTCGTAAAGCCTCCGTTAGGAGTCATAAAGTAACCGCTATACCAGTCGATGGTCAAGTTGGTCCAGAACTGGAACATATTCTGTTGAGGCGGATAACAATACGTCATAGGCTCCAACCATTGGGAAGAAAAAGGAAGATCGTCCGGATTAACTTGTGCATCGCTCGTATTCAAACTTTCAAAACTATCCGTACAAGACGTCACGATACTACCGCCCAGCACAGGCAATGCCATTATTAAAGCGTATGTAAAAAGTTTATTTCGTTTCATAGTTACAAAGATTTAGAAGTTAAGTTTTAAGTTCAAACCAAAACTACGTGAAGTTGGTAATCCGAACATATCTATACCTTGAACACCGTTTCCAGTTCCGGGAGATACATCCGGGTCTACCGGAGCGTCTTTATAGAAGAAGAACAAGTTACGTCCGATGATAGAAGCTGTCAGATTCTTTCCGATACCGAAAAGATTACGGAATGTATAACCGAAACTTAATTCACGCAAACGAACGTTAGTAGCATCGTAAACATAGTTTTCATTCGCATACGGAGTATTGTAACTGGTACTACCCGTTGTGGTATACCATGCCTTCGGATCAAATTCCACGCCGTCTACCACTACTTTTCCTGCATTACGTGCATCGCCTGAACGTTTGGAAACGCCCCAACCGTCTAATGTAGCTTCAGTCATTGACAGAACTTTGCCACCAAAACGCGCATCAATCAAGAACGACAAAGTGAAATCTTTGTAATGGAATGTATTTGTCCATCCGGCATTTACTTTAGAATTCATGTTGCCTGCATAAATCATATCTTCAGTACTGTCGCCGCTTATTTGCGGTTTACCTGTGGCAGCATCCTTCACCGGCGTACCGTCTTCATTGCGTATAATGTGACGTACATACAAATCACCGTATTCACCTCCTTCTTTCAAGATAATCTTCGCACCGCCAAAGTCAGTCAAAGTCAAACCATTCGGCAGGTCATCAACCAACTCTTTAATTTGGTTATCATTATAAGAAAGGTTGAAATTCGTACTCCAACTAAAGTTGTTATTAAACTGCTGATACCATCCTGCGGAGATTTCAAAACCTTGATTCTGAACATTACCGGCATTTACATAACGGTTACGCAAACCGGACTGATAAGGAGCAGCTACAGAGAAGAACTGGTTCTTGGTGTTGGTTTTGTAGTAAGTTAATCCCAATGTCAAGCGGTTTTGGAAGAACGTACCGTCAAAACCGACTTCGATAGAATGGGTCTTTTCCGGCTTCAACGTACGGAACGGTGCGTTATCGGGAGCTGCTATTGCTCCGTTACCATCCTTAACGAAGTGGTAAAGCAAATTGGTCATAAATACAGGCACGTCGTTACCTACGATAGAGTAGCTGGCACGGAACTTAAACAAATCGACATTCTTACCCATATCAACAAACTTGTTCATCAGGAAACTACCGCCTATTGACGGATAGAAGAACGAGCAGCTTTCAGTAAATGACAAGGCTGAAGACCAGTCGTTACGAGCCGAAACATCAATAAACAAACCATCTTTCCAACCTACCTGAGCCGTAGCAAACACAGCATTCAAACGTTTCTCCGTATTCCAGAAATCATTATTGCCAAGTACGAACATGTTTTTATAATAGTTTCCCGGCGCAAAGATGTTGGGGTAATATACGTTGCCCGAACCCGGAGATGTAAAGACTTCACCTTCAGCATTCATATCAACATGAGAGGTTTTACTCTTCGTAAAGCTGGAACCAGCTGTAGCCGTCACAAAGAAATCGCCGAATGTATGGCTATAATTAATCAATACGTCACCATAAAGCTGGTCGCTGAAGTAACGGTTATCTTTCATACGTCCCATCTTGTATTTATCGCCGGCACTGGAAGCATACAGATTGTTTACCCAATGTTCTTCGCCTCTTTCATAACGCATACGTCCTTGAATGTTCCAGTCTTCGTTGATATCCCATTTGATGCTTCCGCCAAATTCATAACGGTTACGGTCTACTACGGAAGCCTGACGGTTCAACATCCAGTAAGGATTACCAAACTGTTCCTGCAACGTATTGGTCCAGTTTTGTACGTTAATGCCGCGAGCCGGGTCGTACACTTCGAAGTTTTCTTTATAGTAATTCCAATCCTCACCACGCGGGAAAAGGTAAACACCCGTCAGCGGATTAAACAAATAACCCGCAGCCGCTTGGTTCTTGATATGCTGATTGGTGAATTTTGCACTAAAGTCAACATGCACTTTTTTCTCGAACAAATCAAAGCCCACTTTAGAGTTCAAATTATGGCTCCGGTAATCGTTGGTAGGAGTAATGCCTTGCGAATAAACATTACCGTAAGAGAAGTAAGAACGAATATTTTCACCACCTCCCGAAAGCGAAATAGAGTTATTAGTGGTGAACCCTACGCGATAAAACTCTTTCGCATAGTTGGGAGCTTCGGCAGACAGTTTCTCTCCCCAACTATACATACCGCTGTCGCTCACACCATACTGGTTCTGGAATTCGGGAAGTATCATCGGAGTTTCCATCGTGGTGTTGCTTGACACGCTTATTGCTACTTTGCCCGATTGTGCAGACTTGGTGGTAATCATTATTGCACCGTTGGCTGCCACCGCACCGTACAATGCTGCTGCCGATGCACCTTTCAGCAAAGTGATTGAAGCGATGTCATCGGGATTGATAGTCGACATCACATCGCCACCATCTCGCTGACCACCATAGTTACTGTCAACCTGATCATCGCTGACACTGTTCATAACCGGAACTCCGTCAACAACAATCAAAGGCTGGTTGCTTCCGCTGATAGACTTACTTCCACGGAACAGGATTTTAGAAGAACCTCCGGCACCGGTTGAGTTCGGAGTAATGGTAAGACCGGCACTTTTACCTTGCAGCGAATTAATCATATTAACGCTCTTGATGTCGTTCACATCTTTACCACCCACTGTCTGTGCCGAGTAGGTCAAGGTTTCCGATTGGCGTTTGATACCCATCGCAGTTACCACCACTTCGCCCAAGACTTCCGAATCAGACGACATGACTACGTTGATTGTGCTCCGGTTGCCTACCGGTTCTTCAATCGATTTCATACTGACATACGAGAATACCAAAACATCAGAAGCAGATGCTTCGAGCGTGTAATTACCATCGAAATCGGTAATAGTACCTGTGGATGTCCCTTTAATCAAAACATTCACACCAATCAATGGTTCTCCCATTTCTTTATCCGTTACCTTACCGGTAACTGTATGCGTCTGCGCATACAAACTCGTAAACAACGTTCCTATCAGGAACATTACAACTACAAGAAATGATCGTTTCTGCATAACTAACAAATTTAAGGTTAATATATCTATAATCTATATTCATACAAATTTATGTATGATTTTATTTATTTATACGATAAAGCGATTTCTTTCAATTAACAGTGCCGCTAATATATAAAATTATATTGAATTTATCGTATTTTATGAAAATATTTACTTTCATCTAAACACATTTTAACAAACAAATCTTTCTCCCACTCTAATATCTTTTCCCCTTAATTACAAAATCAAACATTATTTTTCGGTGATATCCTTTTGTATTACAAACACATTACAACATTATTTCATTTGCCTGTTCCGAGTCAATCAGCCCGATTTTTTCATCGGACACTCCCGAAAAGATACCTACCTTTACACCCGCAAAAATTAAAAGAAGGATGAAAAGATTTATTATTTCAATGTTGATTGCCGGAACGTTCTTGCCGGCTGCCGGACAAAGTGCATCAGAGGAAATTCAAGCAAATCCTGCATTCGCCGCAGGAAAGTATTATGCTTATCAAGCGCCAAAAACGTCTCTCACTGCTGCTCCCGACGGATACAAACCGTTTTATATCTCTGCCTTTGCACGTCACGGGTCGCGTTATCTTACCAAAAAGAAGAAATACGATGAACCGCTTGCCATTTTAAAGGAAGCGGCAAACAAGGGGATATTAACCGATGACGGGAAACATGCCTTACGAATAGTAGAAGCCTTAGCTAAAGAGGCGGAGGGTAGGTATGGCGAGCTGACACCGAAAGGGGCTCAGCAACACCGGGAGTTAATACGCCGCATGTATGAAAACTACCCGCAGGTATTTACAAATGGAACACATGTCGATGCACGCTCTACATATAAGACACGTGCTTTTTTGTCGATGGCGGCAGCTTGTGTGGAGCTGAAAGGCTTAAATCCTCAACTCAACATCACAACCGATGCCAGTGAACACGATGCTTATTACATTAAATATAAGAACGAGGCTTACGAGGCTATTCACTTAGCGAATGCTGATAGTGTATATCGTGCGGCGGATTGCATATATATTCATCCCGACCGGCTGATGAAACAATTATTCACCGACAGCAAGTATGTAAAAGAGCCTTCAAAACTGATGGCCGATTTATTTGAACTGGATGGCATCAGTCAAAGCAGTTACGGGCAGGAGAATCTTTCTTTCCTGTTTACCGATGACGAACGCTACGACTTATGGCAACGGAACAACTTTGAGTGGTATTATGAAAAGGGGGCTTCTCCGCTGAGCGGTTCGTGTATGTATAAACTGGAAAAAAATCTGCTTGACAACTTTATTGAAACGGCAGATACGGTGATTGCCTCAAAAAGAAACGCTGTCAGCCTGCGCTACGGACACGATACGAATTTGGCGCCGCTCGCTGCGCTGATGGGTATCAACCGGCTGACCGAAGCTACATCCGACTGGCAAAAAATAGCCGATACTTATCGTACATACCGGATTATTCCCATGTGTGGCAACGTACAACTCATTTTTTACCGCAAAGCCGGAAGCGAAGACATTTTGGTGAAACTTCTTTTAAACGAACGAGAAGTTACGTTGCCCGTAAAGACAGACAAGGCTCCGTATTACCACTGGAAAGACGTGCGGCGGTATTGGCAGCAAGTTACTTCGGCTATCTCTTTGCCGTCGGCACACAGTAACAACTAATCCCCAACATTTCCTTAGCGGGCAGAAACTCCATTCGAATCATTATTTAATCCATGCGGATGCTTCCTATAAAAAACATCCGCATGGATTTTTCTTTTTACGGCTTACCTTCCTTTATATATAGCTTGAAAACGCTACCCATAGAACGGGGTAACTCTATGGGTAGAACCGACCAACTTATCCGCATGGGATGAGCAACACTAACGGTTGCGTTTTCCGAGTATGTAACCAAAGAATTTCTCCCCTTCTTTCGCCGGACAGAAAAGTTAAAAAAGCTCAGAGGTCTGTTCACCAACAGTCCGCACAGACCATCTCGCCCATACAAAGCAATTTTGGTTAAATTTTGTATTTATTCTGTATCTATTCTGTATTCTTTTTGAAATATGAACGAAATCATCATGTAAAACGCCCCCTCTACCTTTGCAACATCAAAAAAGAAAAGGATGAAATTAAATTTAGTGTTATGTACATTGTTTCTGGCAAGCAGTAATCTGTATGCGGGAGACATCAAAGGAAAAATCAAAGATGCCCAAACGGGAGAGGAAATCATCGGAGCTTCCGTCATCGTAAAGGAAGACCCCTCGAAAGGCACTGTAACCGGACTGGACGGTAGTTTTAACCTGACGGTAAACCGTCCTAAATATACGCTGGTGTGTTCGTATGTAGGATATAAGAAATACGAAATTGAAATCGGCTCTAAAGATTCGGAAGTAATTATCCCGATGAAGAGCGACGATGTATTACTGGAAAGCGTTACGGTGGTGGCTACCAACCCCGGACGTACCGAAGCGGGTGCACGAAGCATCGAACGGACTGCCATGAACGTAGTAAATGTGATGAGTGCGAAAGCCATCGAACTGTCGCCCGACATCACGGTTGCCAACGTGATTCAGCGTATGTCGGGCGTAACGGTAGAGCGGAACAGCAGCGGAGAAGGTCAGTACGCCATCCTGCGAGGCATGGACAAGCGATACAACTACACGCTGGTGAATGGCGTAAAGATACCGAGTCCGGATAACAAAAACCGTTTTGTGCCGCTGGATATATTCCCGTCGGAAATGCTTGACCGCTTAGAGGTCACCAAATCGCTCACTGCCAACATGGAAGGCGACGGTATTGGCGGGGCTGTGAACTTAATCATGAAAGATGCCCCAACGGAACGCCAGTTTACGGCCAACATTTCAACCGGATATAACGCCATGTATTTCGACCGCGATTTCCAATCGTTCAACCACGGTGCCATCGTAAAGAAATCTCCTTACGAAGCGATGGGGATGCCCGAAGATAACCGTGTGACAATGGATAACTTTAAGACAGATAACTTACGCATGAAATGGCAGAAACCGCTTCCCGACCTTACGGCTGGGCTTTCGTACGGCGACCGCTTTTTCGATAATAAGTTGGGAGTAATGCTTGCCGGAAGTTTCTTAAACACGTATCGCGGCAAGGAAAGCAATCTGTATTACCAGCCCGGCACAAGTCATAACGGCATTGAATACCGCAATTATTCATCACAGCAGACACGTATCGGCGCTCACGCCAAGCTGGATTATCATATCAACCCGCATCATAAACTGACGTGGTATAACGGTTACATGGATATGCGTGAAGCGGAGGTAAAAGATGCGCACGATGACCAAGAAGGTTCGGTACGCATGATGTGGGAGCATCAATACATCATCAACTCAACGCTGAAAGGCGAACATGCTTTTCTCGACGATGATGCTTTACGACTGAACTGGTCGGCGGTACTATCGAAAGCGTACAGTGAAACACCCGACCGTGCCGAAATCTTCATGCAGGGAAGCCACCTACAAAACACCGATTCGGCTACCCGGCGTTGGGAACATAACTCGGATAAAGACAAGGCGGGATACATAGACTTGATGTACAAATTGAAATTAGACGGTGGTTCTGTATTCGATTTTTCTATCGGTGGTATGTACCGTGACAAAAAGCGCGACAGTTTCTTCAACGAATATACTTTCGATTCGGCTACCGGTCTCGGAGATTTGCAATATAAAGGAGACGACTGGAACAACTACGATGAAATATTATTTACTCCACGTACGTATGGAAACATCAGTGACCCGTTGAATTATGATGCCACGGAGAAAATCGGTGCGGCTTACGGTATGGTGAAATATACATGGAACAAATGGGAACTTATAGCCGGTGTCCGCATGGAGCACACCAATCAGGGATATGTATTGAAGTTCCCGACAGACAACGCTGACCCGGAAGGCAACCAGAAGTACACGGACGTACTACCCAGCTTCCATGCCAAGTACAATGTGCATCGCAATGCGAACCTGCGTTTCTCTTACGCACGTTCCATCAACCGTCCGAGTTTCTTCGAAATCGTACCTTATACCATCATCAATGAAGATTACAAGGAGAAAGGTAATCCAGACTTGCTGCATACGGTGGCTGACAATATCGACCTGCGTTATGAATTCTTCCCCAAATCGTCTGAACAGTTCATGGTGGGGCTTTTCTATAAAAAGCTGAAAAACCCGATTGAGTACGGACTGATAAACGAAGGACAAGATACATACTACAAACCGATGAACTTCGGTAACGCCAAGAACTTAGGGGTGGAAGTTGATATCATGAAGTATTTCAACTGGTTTGGCATTAAGGCGAACTATACCTATACGCACTCAAAGATTACTACCGACAAGCGAATCATGGACGGCTCAGAGGTGAAATCCATCCGCCAGTCGCGCCCCTTGTTCGGTCAGGCTGCCCACGTAGCCAACCTGTCTCTCCTCTTCAAGAGCACCAAATACGGATGGGAAGGACAGATAGCCGGAAGCTATACGGGAAAACGTTTGAGCGATATTTCAAATTGGTACGAAGACGATATATGGGAGAAAGGTTATGCACAGTTAGACGCATCGGTGGAAAAGAGCTTCAAAAACGGGATAGCCATTTTTGCCAAAGCATCTAATTTGCTCAACATGCCGGTGCTGCGCTACATTCACAGCAGTTCGCGTACGGAAAACGTTGACTCGGAACGTACGGGCGGAAATGTTATTGAACGCAAAGAGTGGCACGGACAGTCTTTCATGATCGGAGTGAGATATAAACTATAAAACAGCATCTGACAATAACTAACTTTACATACTAATTTTATATACACATGAACTTTAAGAAGTATTTATTAGCAGGAACGGCGATGATGGCTATGTCATTTTTCGCTGCATGTAGTGACGATGACCAACCGACAAACAACGGTGGCAGTGGAACTGGAAATGACGAACCTGAACAGACTGAAACCGTATCGGGTGAAGTAGAAGGTACATGGACGGCAAACTCTGTTGTCAACGTAAGCGGACACATCACTGTCCCCGAAGGAAAATCGCTGACTATCGAAGAAGGTGTACAGGTTATATTCAGCACATCGGGTGTAGGTACGAATCATGTGCCCATCGAGTTCACCGTAGAAGGTAATTTGTATTGCGAGGGTACGGAAGCCAATCCGGTTCTTCTTTCCATCCCTGAAGCAGAACGTACGGAAGACAACACGCTGAAAGGTATGTGGGGCGGTATAGTAGCTACAGAGTCATGCGACGAAATGCTTATCGACCATACCATCATCGAATATACCGGCGGACAAGTAACTGATGGTTCGCCCGCTGCTTCTGCCGGCATCTATACTGCCGGAGATGATGCTTACCCGCAAATCACGACAAACAATATCAACGGTAATTATGTCATCACCAACTCAATTATCCGCAACGGATGGAGCGACGGTATTTATCTGATGGGAGGTAATGCCATCATTGCCAACAACACGTTTGCTGCCAACGGTTACGACGGTGCCGAAGCCGTTAACGTAAAAGCCGGATGTAAGGTAGACGTTGCCGGAAACATCATGTTCAGCCCCAACACAAACGGATTGAAACTGTCAAGCTCCGGACAGAGCGAAACACGCGGACAGGCGCTCATCCAAGCCTATAACAATACCATCATCAACTCAGGATGGCGCAGAGACGGAGAAAAAGGCGGTTGCATCTATGTAGAAAAGAATGCACTTGTACATGTATTCAATAACCTGATGGTAAACTGCAAGTTCAGAGCCATGACTCCGAGCTATACACTTGCCAACGACCCTGAAGAAGGTTATGCCGACGCTTCGGTTATCGACTATAACTACTACGCTTCAGGAAGTCAGGAAAGTGAAATCGTATTCGAAGACGAATCGGGTGTGGCTTACGCTTGGGAAGGATACAACTACGCTCACGAAGATTATAATCAAGGGGTGGTAGATGCTCACAGCCTCATCGCTACGCAAGAAGATGGCAAAGACCCGATGTTTGTAAACTTCGACATCAACGGAGTTTCACTGACCAGCTACACTTATGACGACAGTTGGGACTTCCATGTACAAAGCGGTTCTCCGGTTCTTACCGGTGCGTATGACGGAACCGATGCTACAATGGCTCCTTTCTTCCAAACTTCGGGTTTGACCGTCAACGGAGAAACTTATACCTCTCCGGCTGTGGCAAATCATTTCGGAGCTTACGGAATTGAATAATCCTTTTCTAAATTCCAAGTTCAGATATAGTGATTATATCTGATTAGGAAGTCCGGGAACGCACTTTTATCCCGGACTTTTTTATTTCAGGATGGAAAGCTTTCTGAATATAAATTTCCTGATGTCTGAAACCCGGAAAATTCTACCCATAGAGTAGACAAGTCTTTCGAATAGAACAAGGCAATTCTTCCGCATGGAACAAGGAACACTACCCATAGCATTTTTTAGGGTAACACAAAGGCTTGTTTTTTTGATTCTTCGGCTTAACCGAATATTTTAAGCAGGCTCGAAAACGATTTCAATATCTTTTCAGAATCAGTATTCATCTTTGTAACGCATTTATTAACAAACTAATCATTTTAAACTCTTATGACTACTATTAAAAGATTTATAATCTCACTCTGTTTGGGATTGTTTTTCATCGCCGGTTTTGCACAAACACCTCAAGACTGGTCGGGATTGGAAAAGCCGTTGAACTTTTACTTAGCCAACGACTTGGGAAGAAACGGGTATTACGACCAGAAACCGATAGCCGAAATGATGGGCAAGATGGCAGAGAACATCGACATAGAGTTCGTTGTGGCTGCCGGAGATGTGCACCACTTTGAAGGTGTACGCAGCGTGAACGACCCGCTGTGGCTGACCAACTATGAACTGATTTACAGTCATCCTGACTTGATGTTACCGTGGTATCCGATACTTGGTAACCATGAATACCGGGGCAACACACAGGCGGTAATTGATTACAGTAACGTCAGTGCGCGTTGGAGGATGCCTGCACGCTACTATACACGTGTAGAAGAAAACGATGACATAACTATCCGGCTCGTTATGGTAGACACGGCTCCGCTACTCGACAAGTACCGCAAGGATACCGACAAATATCCCGACGCTTGCAAACAGGATATAGACAAACAACTGGCATGGATTGACTCGGTACTGACTGCCTCGAAAGAAGATTGGGTATTGGTGGTAGGGCATCATCCTATTTATGCCGACACGGATAAGAACGACTCGGAACGCACCGATTTACAGAAACGTTTAGACAGCATTCTGCGCAAACATAAAAACGTAGACATGTATTTATGCGGACACATTCATAACTTCCAGCATATCCGCAAGCCGGGCAGCAACATCGACTATGTGGTTAATACTTCGGGGTCGCTCAGCCGCAAGGTTCAACCCATCGAAGGAACTCAGTTTTGCAGTGACACATCGGGCTTCTCGCTTATCACAGCAGATAAAAAAGAGCTGAAATTACACTTGATTGATAAAAACGGAAAGGTTATTTACACCGTAACCAGAAGTAAATAACCGTATAAAAACAAAACAGATTCGCATACTGCCCAGCATGGCTGTGTTTACGCGAATCTGTTTTTCTTTTAAAATAAAATGTCATCCAACGGTTTTCGTTTCTTTTCCGCTATAACCTCTTCTGAAGGATAACCTATCGGAATCAAAGCTATCGGTTCAAGTTCTTCGGGCAATTGCATCACCTGTCGGCATCGCTCAGTATCAAAATTACATACCCAGCATGTACCTAATCCTTGTTCAGTGGCAGCCAAACACAGATGCTCCACAGCGATAGACACATCGACATCCGTATGGTCTTTTCCATCTGATTTCCGATGCCATGCCTCGGCATGGTTTCCACACGCAACGATTATACAAGGTACGTTCTGAATCCATTCGCGGGCGTATGTTTCTTTCAGGCGAGCCAGTTTGTCTGGTTCGGTTACCACAGAAAAACGCCACGGCTGACAGTTTACTGCCGAGGGAGCCAACCGCACACACTCTAAAATGTAATCTAATTTGGCCGGTTCAACCGGGCATTGCTTGTAACTACGTACAGAATGACGCGCTTTCACTAATTCAAGAAAATTCATAAACACCAGTATTAAAATATGTATCAAAATAAAAAGGTGTGGATTGTAAGATTCTCACCCAAAAGAATTATCTCATCAATCCACACCTTATAAGAATATTTCAGTTATAACTTTCTTTCTGTCTTTATCCTGCCATCAGCAATATGAGCAACTGGGCAGTCAATATGCGGAGGAACATTGCCAACGGGTAAACCGTAGAATAACCTACCGCCGGAGCATCGTTTCCGGAAATCTGATTGGAATATGCCAATGCAGGGGGATCGGTTGTACTACCGGCAATAAGACCTATCAACGTATAATAATTAACTCTATGATGCCAGCGGGCTACAACTCCGATAATTATCAACGGAATAAACGTTATCAGGAAACCGATAAGCACATAAAGTAATCCATCGCCGCCCACTACTGTCTGAACAAAGTTTCCGCCGGCCTTGATACCTACACTGGCAAGGAACAAAACCAATCCCACTTCGCGCAACATCAAATTGGCACTCATGGTAGTATAGGTAACCAATTTCACTTTATAACCAAATCGTCCTATCAGGATGGATATGATTAACGGACCACCGGCCAAACCTAACTTCACCGGAGTCGGCATACCCGGAACTGCTATCGGAAGACTTCCGAAAATAATACCACAAAGAATACCGACGAAAATGGTTACGATATTCGGATGGTCGAGTCGCTTCAACTGATTACCCAATACGCCTGCCACACGTTCGATAGCATCTTGCGGACCTACCATCATCACACGGTCGCCCACCTGAAGGCGCAGGTTACGGGCAGCAAAAAGGTCCATACCCGAACGGTTAACGCGCGTCACATTTACACCATAAATGCTGCTGAAGTGCATTTCACCCAACGTCTTACCGTTAATACTGGGCTGCGTTACCAAAATACGGCGCGAAACCATCGGCTTATCCTGTTTATCCGTTGCCTGCCAATCCACATCATCTATCTTCGGACCGATGAAAGCAGAAATAGCTTCCGAGTCGTCTTCCGCGCAAACGATGAACATTCGGTCGCCCACATGAAGCAAGGTATTTGCGTTCGGGATATGGATATGTCCGTTTTGATAGATACGCGAACATACAAAATTACGAGCGAGGAAATTCTGAACCTGTAACAA
Source organism: Bacteroides caecicola (assembly GCF_023337095.1). Lineage (NCBI taxonomy): Bacteria > Pseudomonadati > Bacteroidota > Bacteroidia > Bacteroidales > Bacteroidaceae > Bacteroides > Bacteroides caecicola. The sequence goes on along the minus strand of NZ_JAMBLM010000011.1, from coordinate 8,440 downwards.
ACTCTTTCCATCGAGGGCTTCATTCTGCACCTTCAATGAAATAGTATAAGGTTTCAAATGTGGATTCTCATCTTCTTCGCGCTGAATTTCTTCCGCCTCCCGATTCAGGTCGATACGGCAAATGTAACGGATTAAAATCATTGACAGAATAATTCCCATTACACCGAGCGGATAAGCACACGCATACCCCGTTGCTATTTCCGGTCCGTCGTAATGCAACTGCTGTAAAGCTTCGTTGGCAGCACCAAGCCCCGGAGTGTTTGTTACCGCACCGCAAAGAATACCCACCATCATCGGTATTTCCACACGGCCCTGTAAAGCAAAATACAACGCCAGTGCTACAGCAATGTTTAACGTTACAATCCCCACCGCAAGCAGGTTTAGGGTTATACCTCCTTTCTTAAAGGAAGAAAAAAATGAGGGGCCGACTTGCAAACCGATACAGAATACAAACAAAATCAACCCGAAGTCTTGTATGAACGAGAGGATAGACGTATTTCCGGTAAATCCGAAGTGTCCGACCAAAATCCCGACAAACAAGACAAAAGTAACCCCCAGCGAAATGCCGAAGAACTTAATTTTTCCCAACAAGACACCTACCGATATAACAAAGGCATAAAGTGCAACGATATGGGCTATCGAGTTAGGATTCGTCAATAAATCTTGTAGCCAATTCATAATATTAAAATTTTAGTGGAGCAAATGTAACCAATTAAAAAGAATGGTACAAACTTTTTAAAAGAAAACTACAAAATAGATGGGCAAACAATCTCCAAACAAGCCTTAAAAACTGGTTTGAATGACAAAAAAATTCTACCGCTTATGTTCATGAATTCATGCCGATAAACAAGGCAACATATACGGTAGAATCCATGAACATAAGCGGTAGAATTAAATCACTGATTATAAGACTATTTTCAGGACAAAGATTTAGTCTAACTTCAGTACGGCAAGGAAAGCCTTTTGAGGAACTTCCACCGTTCCGATTTGTTTCATACGCTTCTTTCCTTTCTTCTGTTTTTCAAGCAACTTACGCTTACGGCTCACGTCACCTCCGTAACATTTTGCTGTTACGTCTTTACGCACGGCCTTAATTGTTTCGCGGGCTATAATTTTCGCACCGATAGCTGCTTGGATGGCAATCTCAAACTGCTGACGCGGGATGAGTTCTTTCAACTTTTCACACATGCGCCGCCCTAAATCGTAAGCATTGTCGAAGTGTGTCAATGTAGAAAGTGCGTCAACCGACTCTCCGTTAAGCAGAATGTCGAGCTTTACCAGCTTCGACGGACGGAAGCCTGATTGGTGATAGTCGAACGAAGCATATCCTTTCGATATACTTTTCAACTTATCGTAAAAGTCGATAACGATTTCGCCGAGCGGCATCTTGTAATGCAGTTCCACACGATTGCCCGAAATATAATCCTGCCGAATCAGTTCGCCCCGCTTGCCCAAACAAAGGGTCATGATGGGTCCGATGTAATCGGTAGCCGTAATAATAGAAGCGTCGATATAGGGTTCCTCGATGTGGTCGATAAGCGTCGGGTCGGGCATTCCGCCGGGGTTATGCACCTCTTGTACGCCGCCCTGCTTGTCGTACACCATATACGATACGTTGGGCACGGTGGTAATCACGCTCATGTCAAACTCACGGTCGAGGCGTTCTTGGATTATCTCCATGTGGAGCAAGCCCAAGAATCCGCAGCGGAAACCGAAGCCCAATGCAAGCGATGACTCAGGCTGGAAGGTCAGTGAAGCATCGTTCAACTGCAACTTCTCCAACGACGCACGCAGGTTTTCGTAATCTTCCGCCTCGATGGGGTAAACTCCGGCAAAGACCATCGGTTTGACTTCTTCAAATCCTTCGATAGCCTTGTCGCACGGACGGGCTATGTGGGTAATCGTATCCCCTACTTTTACCTCACGCGACGTTTTGATACCCGAAATGATATAGCCTACGTCTCCCGTACGCAACTCTTTGCGAGGCACCATGTCCATCTTCAAAACTCCCACTTCATCGGCATCGTATTCTTTTCCGGTATTAAAGAATTTCACCTTGTCGCCCGTGCGAATCACCCCGTTTACCACTTTGAAGTAAGCGATAATACCACGGAAGGAGTTGAATACCGAGTCGAAAATCAACGCCTGAAGCGGAGCGTTTTCGTCGCCTACCGGAGCAGGGATGCGTTCTACCACAGCCTGAAGAATGTTTTCCACGCCCATTCCGGTCTTTCCCGAAGCACGGATAATGTCTTCACGCTTACAGCCGATAAGGTCTATGATTTCGTCTTCCACCTCTTCGGGCATGGCGCTCGCCATGTCACATTTATTCATCACCGGAATAATCTCCAAATCATGTTCCAGCGCCATATAGAGGTTTGAGATGGTTTGCGCCTGCACACCCTGCGAAGCGTCTACCACCAGCAATGCTCCCTCGCACGCTGCTATCGAACGAGAAACTTCGTATGAAAAGTCCACGTGTCCCGGAGTGTCAATCAGGTTCAACACGTATTTCTCTCCTTTATACATGTATTCCATCTGTATGGCATGGCTCTTAATCGTAATGCCTCGTTCTCGCTCCAAGTCCATATCGTCCAGCATCTGCCCTTCGGTTACTTTTATGGTGTTTGTGTACTCCAGCAGGCGGTCTGCCAACGTTGATTTGCCGTGGTCAATGTGGGCTATAATACAAAAATTCCGTATATTCTTCATAAACTATATGTCATCAAAAAAAATTGTGGGGCAAAGATACGCAAAAACTCAGATTTTTCCGTATGTTTGTCGGCGAAACTATTTACAAATCAATCAAACACATCTGTTATGAAAAAAACTTGGATCATTGTAGTTGCCATACTCGCCCTTGTGGTGATATTCTGTGTAACCTCTTATAACTCGCTTGTTTCAAAAGAAGAAGCTGTTGAAACGGCTTGGAGTAACGTAGAAAACCAGTATCAGCGACGCGCCGACCTGATTCCTAATCTGGTTAATACGGTAAAAGGATATGCCGACCATGAAAAAGAAACACTCGATGCGGTGGTATCGGCACGTGCCAAAGCTACGCAGACATCGGTAAGTCTTGACGAACTGACCCCGGAACGGATGGCGGCTTTCCAAAAAGCGCAGGGAGAACTGAGCAGCGCACTGAGCCGACTGTTGGTAACCGTAGAGCGTTATCCCGACTTAAAGGCTAACCAGAATTTCCAGACACTGCAAGCCCAGCTTGAAGGAACAGAAAACCGCATCAGCGTAGAGCGCCGTAAATTCAACGATGAAGCGCGCCAGTATAATACAAGCATCCGCCGCTTTCCGGCTAACATCATTGCTTCGATGTTCGGATTCGAGAAACATCCGTACTTTGAAGCAGAAGAGGGTTCGGAGAAAGCTCCCGAAGTTAAATTCTAAGCGGTATGAAGCGCAAGCTGCTCCTGTTGCTGTTCATCTCTGCCTGTATCTCGCTGGTAGCGCGAGAATATACGGTGGAGAACCTGCCCATGCCCCGCTCGCAGGGTAATGTTTATGTCACCAATCCCGACGGTATTCTCTCATCGGCGGCTGTATCGGTGATGGATACCACACTCTATGCGCTGGAGAAACAGACAGGCATACAGGTGCTTGTGGCAGCTGTGGAACAGATAGAGGGAGGCGACTGTTTTGATTTCGCTTACCGACTGGGCAGACACGCCGGTGTAGGTGAAAAGGAACGCGACAACGGGTTGGTCATCTTGCTCGTTACTTCGGAGCGGTGTATCCAGTTTGTTACCGGATACGGGCTGGAAGGTGATTTGCCCGACGCACTCTGCAAACAAATTCAACAGCGTTACATGAATCCGGAGCTGGCTGAGGGAAACTGGGATGCGGGGATGGTTGCCGGCGTACAGGCGGTACGGGGCATACTTGATGGCAGCATGGAGCGCCAGCCATCGGCAGGCAATGAAGAAGACGACATGCTGATTTTGATGATATTTATATCTTGCTTCGTACTCGCTCCTGCTGCTTTATGGTACAGCGTCCGCCAGCGTAACCGTTGCCCACAGTGTCATAAGCACACGCTACGCCAACTTTCTGTGCGTACAGTATCGCGAGAAAACGGAATACGTACCGAAGAAGTGGTTTACCGCTGTACGAATTGCGGACATATCAAGCGGCAGCAACGCAAATCAAGAGACAATGATAACCACCATCATCCAGGTGGATGGGGAGGTCCGTTTATGGGCGGTCCGTTCTTCGGAGGTGGAGGAGGTCACGGCGGAGGCGGTGGTTTCAGCGGAGGCAGCTTCGGAGGTGGAGACTTCGGAGGCGGAGGAGCCGGAAGCCGTTTCTGATGACCTGTTTATTCTGTCTTTTTATTAAAGCACTCATATCGGGATATTATTTCTTATGAAGTACGATTAAAACGACTTCGCTTGGCGTGAACAGCCGGATGTCTCGCCGGGAAGTTCCTAATCCGTTGGTAATGATAACGGGAATCCCCCGACTGTTGTGCCGCAGTCCGGTAAGAAAGCGATTCCCGTACTTCGAAAAATGAGCGGGAGTCCATTTTTTTAAAAGGCTTACCTGACCGCCGTGTGTATGTCCCGCCAACGCAAGGTCGGTATTCGATACGTCTACATCTTCCACATAGTCGGGCGTATGAGTCAGCATCAGAACAAAATCTTCGGGGTTTAGCTTCAGCGTAGGCGAAACCCCGTTTGTTTTTAAGTCGAAGGGGTTACGGATTCCGCACAACAGGATGTACGCATCTCCTTTCCGAAGCGTATCGACTCGGTGTTCAAGCAAATGCACACCCGTGTACTGCATTGCTTCACGCACCATCCGGTCTGCTTCGCCGCGCTCGTGGTTTCCCATCACGGCGTATGTTCCGTAAGGGGTGCGGACTTGCTCCAGTGCGCGGAAAAGTTCGTCGACATCCCCGCCGTTCCGTCCCCGATAATCCCCTCCGAGCAACAAGACATCGGCATCGAGCGACTGCAAGGCGCGGATAGCTCCGGGCAGGCGCTTGGATGTAAAGCGGCTTTCATAATGGAAATCGGAGGCAAAGGCTACGCGAAAACCGTCGAACGAATCGGGTAACTGTTCGCTGTAAAAGTCGTACTGCTTGATGCGCCCTACTCCTTTGTAGTGCGAAAAAGAGGCGGTGGCACAAGAAGATAACAGTGCCATCGCCGCCATTAAAACGATAAGGTAAGATTTATACATCCCAATCTTTTACTTACATAACTCCAAAAGCCGGTTCTTCATGGTGTCTACGCCGGGGAAGCCTGTGTATTTCTGTGCTATCGCTCCCTCCTTATCCAACAGAATGTAAGTGGGCACGCCCTCGATGGCAAACTTTTGGCTCAAGAAGTTCCATTGTTCGTCTGTTACGCGGTAATGCTCGCCGTGAATGTCCGGTATCATATTTTCCCACGTTTGTTTCGGAGAGTTTTCGCCTGCTATGAACAAATAAATAATGTCTTTATCTTTCAACTGTTCTTTCATGGGGAGCATCTGCTTCATTGCCATGCGACAAGGACCGCACCACGTTGCCCAGAAGTCGACTAACACCACCTTACCTTTAAACTTCGATACCATTGAGTAGAACAAATCTTCATTGCTTACTTCTCCTACTTCGTTCACCGTGTAACCGCTTTTCTTCTTGTTTTCTTCTATCGTTACCAACAGCTGGTTGTTCATCTCCTCCAACTTGTTTACGAAGTATGGAATCCGGATGTTACGGACAGCCTCTTTGTCGCTCTCCGTAAAAGGCATGAAATCTTGCAGCTTACCTGCATACGTCATTACATCAAGCAAATCGAAATAGTAGCCTTTCCCCTCACTCAAGTTCGGCTTAATGATGTTATCAAGAATGAAACTGCGGTCTGCATTACTTATTTCCTGAAGCACCTCCATGTACTTCTGAGCCAAGTTTCTTGCTGCTTCCTCATCCAGTTTCTGGTTTTCTTTCTGCATAGCATCGTATTTCTCCAGTACCGGAACGTCTGCCGCCTCAACTTTTCCGCTCTCCAGCAAACGGCGGAACATTGTTTTTCCTTCCGAAGGGTCAATGGGCAGATACCGACTGTATAATACATTTTGAGGATAACTTAACGAAAATATAGCTTGCGGGTCATTCAGTACAGGCAAAGTTTTCAAGTAATCAAAATAAGATACATCCGGAAGATTGGTTCTGACCTTTGCATAAGCGTCTTCCCACGAGATTTTATCGCGCGTTATCAATGCCTCTGCTAACATAGGCTGAAGCATGTTCAACATGTCTATACAATTCAGACGGATATTGTTCAAATACAGTGTGCGGCAGGCTTCGCTGAGTGTTGCGTCCGACTGCACGGCTTCTTCGATAGCACGTTCTTTCTCCAAGCAATATGCTTTATATTGGTTGGGAGACATTCCGGCTATATCCAGCATGAACTCCTGACCTTCGGGCATTTTGGGAAGCGTGGGAAAACGGGTGGTCATCTCGTTGTTGATTGCCGCCATTTTTCCACGGAAGTAACAAAGTTGACCTAAAGTAGGCGCATCTTTGCGCAAATGGCTGTTCCGGCGGGTAAGTTCAGGCAGATTGACAGCCGCATACAGCGTATCACCGGGGCAGACAAACAGATTCATGGTCATGCGGTTCATCGTACCGATTACCAACGCAACCTGCGTGGCTGAAGCGACTTCAAACGTAGCAGTGAACGAACCGTCTTCATTAACCGTTACCGGATGCTCGGCAAAGCTCCCCCGCCATAATTCCGGGATTCGGAACATGGGCTTTAAGTCATAGAACGGTTGGTATTCCAACAGCTTTCCGACTACGGTTACGTTTCCGCCTTCAATGCGCGGCTCAGGCAAGGCTTCCGGTTTACCGGTTTCTGCCGAACGGTAATCTTCAGGCACGGAAACAGGGGTGTCTCCTTGCAGCGAAACGCCATAAATCTTGAAACAATCCTCACAATCGCTTTCTATAAAATCAAACGACTTTACGCTCTTGGGCAACGCCGGAAAATGGAGTTTGAACGAAGCCGTACCGCTGTCCGGCATCCAGAACTCGGTATCCAGCTTGATGCCCGAACCGAAACGCACCGGATATTTCTTTCCGTCGTCTCCGCGCAGGTACGTATCCTTGCTGATGCGAATCCAGTAATGGGGACGATACCACGCGCCCATGTCGAGCACGGTAGCCGTATCGGACAACTCTATTTGTTTGATTTCCACTGAAGCCGTGTTTGTAGCAACCACACGAGGCAGCTTGACAACTTTGTTTTCCGCCTGCAAGGAAAGCGCAGCGAAAAAGAGGGCGGTAAGCCCCGCACATACATGTTTTATCATAAAATTTCGATTTTAGTTGAGCGAAAGATAAGAAATAGTAACAAATAATCCGCGTAACATTAGCCTAATTTAACTAACTTTGCCCGTCTGATTAATAAAACCGAAAGACATGAATGCCGTTAAAACAAATTCGATAAATGCTTGGTTGCTGGCAAGCCGCCCCAAGACGCTGACCGCCGCAGCCATCCCCGTAATGCTGGGATGTGCCACCGCATACATTTACGGACAGTTCCAATGGATGCCTGCCATGCTGTGTTTCCTTTTTGCATTTCTGATGCAAATCAACGCCAACTTTATCAATGACTTATACGATTTCTTGAAGGGAAGCGACCGAGAAGACCGTTTGGGGCCTGAACGTGCTTGCGCTCAGGGCTGGATTACTCCGCGCGCCATGAAAGCGGGCATCGGCGTGATGACGGTGGCATCGGGGATAGACGGACTCTGCCTGCTGTATTACGGGGGGTGGGAAATGATTCCCGTGGGACTGCTGTGCATCGTTTTCGCTTTCCTCTATACCACAGGACCTTACCCGCTGGCTTATCACGGGTGGGGAGATGTGCTGGTACTTATCTTCTTCGGATTCATCCCCGTGGGCTGCACATACTATGTCATGGCGCACGGGTGGAACAGTTCGGTTACGTTTGTATCGCTTGCCTGCGGACTGGTTATCGACACGCTGCTGATGGTCAACAACTTCCGCGACCGCGAACAAGACGCCATAAGCGGAAAGAAAACGTTAGTGGTACGCTTCGGAGCACGCACAGGACTGATACTCTACTTCTTGTTGGGGATGGCTGCGTGCTGGTGTTGCTTCTACTTTCTTTTCATCGGAAAGGTTTATGCCACACTCCTGCCGCAAATCTATCTGATACCCCATATTCTGACTACTCAAAAGATGGCAAAGATTCACCGGGGGAAAGAGTTGAACCGCATCTTGGGGGAAACATCGCGTAACATGCTCATATTTGGCACATTGCTTACCATTGGATTGATTTTATAAACACCCCCAAAACGCAAGCGGTAGCGTAAGGCAGTCTTAGCGGTAGAAACAATCGACGCAAGCGGTAGCGTTCATCAACGCTACGGGTAGAATTTTATGCCCTGTTCAGGAGGCTGTTGAGTTAAGAGC
>NZ_JAMBLM010000010.1:0-129663 GCF_023337095.1 Bacteroides caecicola | reverse complement strand
TAAAACAACCCTTTTGTTAAATTTGTGCTCTTCCGATTGTTCTTACGGGGAAAAGCCTTACTTTCGCATCCGCAATTTTATGGGATGAATTTTGCTTGAATTGATGTCTTTCAGACAGCGGTTTATCGGAAGAAACGTTAATAATGGAAACTAAATAAAGATGGAAAATATTTTTAATAAACTGAAAGGGCATCCGCATGTTAAAGCGGAAACTACGTATGCGATATTGTTTGCGGTAGGTTTCTGTCATTTGTTGAATGACATGATTCAGTCGGTCATTCCGGCGATGTACCCCATTTTAAAGGATAACTTGGGACTGACGTTTGCCCAGATAGGTGTTATTACATTGGTCTTTCAATTAACTTCTTCTATTTTCCAACCCTTTGTGGGCCGTTATGCCGACAAGCATCCGCAGCCTTACTCATTGTCTGCCGGGATGTGTTTTACGCTGGTTGGCTTGTTGTGTCTGGCTTTTTCGTCTCATTTTTTTACCATCCTTTTTGCCGTTGCGATTATCGGTTGCGGTTCCTCGGTATTTCATCCGGAGGCTTCACGGGTGGCACAGATGGCATCGGGCGGACGGAAAAGTCTGGCTCAGTCCATCTTTCAGGTAGGGGGGAATGGAGGCAGTGCCATCGGTCCGCTGTTGGCTGCGTTGATCATCCTTCCTTATGGCCAACATGCCGTGGGATGGTTTGCGGTAGCGGCATTGCTTGCCTCTGCCATCTTGGTGAGGGTGGGAAGTTGGTATAGCCTGATGCTCGCCAGCGCGGGAGCGTTGAAGCGTGCGCGGCAGACGGTGGCTTGCAATTTGTCGGAAAGCCGCATACGCTGGGCGTTGGCTATACTGGTAATCATGATATTCTCGAAATATTTCTTTAATGCCTGCATGACAAGTTACTTTACGTTTTTCCTGATTGAGAAATTCGGACTCACGGTACAGCAGTCGCAGTTTTGTCTTTTCGCTTATTTGGCGGCATTCGCCGCAGGAACACTCCTCGGAGGATTTATGGGAGACCGTTACGGGCGAAAGTATGTGATTTTGTTCTCCATCCTCGGCGCTGCTCCGTTTACGCTGGCATTGCCTTACCTGAATTTGTTTTGGACGCTCGTTGTGGCTATCCTTATCGGACTGATTATTTCATCGGCTTTTTCAGCCATTGTAGTGTATGCCACCGACTTGAAACCCGATAAGGTAGGAATGATTGCAGGTGTGTTTTTCGGACTGATGTTCGGGCTGGGAGGAATCGGTTCTGCCTTTTTCGGATGGTTGGCAGATAAGACCAGTATCGAGTTTATTTTCCGCATCAGTACATGGCTGCCTTTGCTGGGTGTTATCGCTGTCTTTTTGCCGAACACAAAGTCGGTAAATAACGCCTGAAAACACTCCGAATAGAAACCTGTTACACATGCGTTAGAATGGTCGAAGATATGCGGTTGTGTTATGCAAAACATGCGGTTGCGTTTTGACGAGTTTCGTCGGGGTGTTTATGCGGTAGTAATGGCTGTTCCTTGCGGTAAGGTTATCACTTACGGGCAGGTGGCGCAACTGGCGGGTTATCCTCGCCATGCGCGCATGGTAGGGCGCGTGTTGCGCGATGCGCCTGCTTCGTCCGGGCTTCCTTGCCACCGTGTGGTAAACAGTGTCGGGCGGACGGCTCCGCACTGGGAGGAACAAAGAAACCTGCTTGAAGCCGAAGGGGTGGTTTTCCGAAGCAACGGATGTGTGAATATGGGAATTTGTCGGTGGAATTTTACCGACGAATAGATTTTTTCAGTAGTTTTGCAAAGATGTTATTTACCCGGTTAAAAAGAACGCATGACAGACGATAAAGAAACAATCAGTGTGCTGGGCGCACGTGTACATAATTTGAAAAATATAGATGTAGAGATTCCACGAAACAGCCTTACCGTGATAACGGGGCTGAGCGGAAGCGGGAAATCGTCGTTGGCTTTCGATACGATTTTTGCGGAAGGACAGCGGAGGTATATCGAAACTTTCTCGGCTTATGCCCGTAATTTCTTGGGAGGAATGGAGCGTCCGGACGTGGATAAAATCACCGGATTAAGTCCGGTTATTTCCATCGAACAGAAAACCACGAACAAGAATCCGCGTTCTACCGTAGGTACCACCACCGAAATTTACGATTACCTGCGTTTGCTTTTCGCTCGTGCCGGAACAGCCTATTCGTATCTGTCGGGCGAGAAGATGGTGAAATATACCGAAGAACAGATATTAGACCTCATCCGTAAAGATTACAAGGGGAAACGAATCTATATATTGGCGCCGTTGGTGCGTACCCGCAAGGGACACTACAAAGAACTCTTTGAGCAGGTGCGCAAGAAAGGATATTTGTACGTGCGTGTAGACGGCGAAATAAAAGAGATAGTCCACGGGATGAAGCTCGACCGTTATAAGAATCACGACATCGAAGTGGTGATAGATAAAACGGTGGTGACTGAAAAGGAAGAAAAACGGCTGAAGCAAAGCGTGGAAACGGCGATGAGGCAGGGCGACGGGCTGCTGATGATACTGGACGCGCAGACAGAAAGCGTGCGTCATTACAGCAAACGCCTGATGTGTCCCGTTACGGGCTTGTCGTATAAAGAGCCTGCGCCTCATAATTTTTCGTTCAACTCGCCGCAGGGAGCTTGTCCGCGCTGTAAAGGGCTGGGTTACGTTAATCAGATTGATGTGGATAAGGTAATCCCCGACCGTTCGCTGTCGATTTACGAAGGCGCCATCGCTCCGCTGGGGAAATACCGGAGCGTTATGATATTTTGGCAGATAGACGCGCTGTTAGAGCGTTATGAGTTTACGCTGAAAACACCGGTCGACCAACTGCCGGAGGATGTCATCAATGAAATTCTGTATGGGTGCGACGAGCGTTTGAAGATAAAAGGCTCTTTGCTCCATTCATCTTCTGATTATTTTGTGGCTTACGAAGGCATCGTGAAATATATCCAGATGATGCAGGAGAAAGATGCTTCTGCCACTGCGCAAAAGTGGGCAGAACAGTTTGCGAAAACCGACGTTTGTCCGGAGTGTAAGGGTGCGCGTCTGAACAAAGAAGCCCTCTACTTCCGGATTCACGATAAAAACATCTACCAGTTGGCTACGATGGACGTAAGCGAACTGTATGAATGGCTGCTTCACGTGGAGCCTCATTTGGAAGAAAAACAGCGGCGGATAGCCGAAGAGATACTGAAAGAAATCCGTACGCGACTGAAATTCCTGCTCGACGTTGGGCTTGATTACTTGTCGCTGAACCGTTCGTCGGTCAGTCTTTCGGGCGGAGAGAGCCAGCGCATTCGCTTGGCTACCCAGATCGGTTCGCAACTGGTGAACGTGCTTTATATCCTCGACGAGCCGAGCATCGGACTGCACCAGCGCGATAATATCCGTCTGATAAACTCGCTGAAAGAACTGCGCGACTTGGGCAATTCGGTAATCGTGGTAGAGCATGACAAAGACATGATGCTTGCCGCCGATTACATCGTGGATATGGGGCCGAAAGCAGGCAGACTGGGCGGCGAAGTGGTATTTGCCGGTACGCCCGGAGAAATGTTGAAAACCGATACCCTGACCTCGCAATACCTGAACGGGAAGATGAAGATAGAATTGCCTGCCGAGCGGCGTAAGGGCAACGGCAAATCGTTGTGGCTGCGCGGGGCAAGAGGCAATAACCTGAAAGGGGTGGATGTAGAGTTCCCGTTGGGCAAACTGATTTGCGTGACGGGGGTTTCGGGCAGTGGAAAGTCGACACTGATAAATGATACCTTGCAACCCATCTTGTCGCAACACTTCTATCGCTCGCTGCAAGACCCTCTGCCTTACGATGCTGTGGAAGGACTGGAGTACATTGATAAGGTGGTGAATGTAGACCAATCTCCGCTGGGGCGTACCCCTCGTTCCAATCCCGCTACTTATACAGGCGTGTTTTCCGACATCCGCAACCTGTTCGTAGGACTCCCGGAAGCGAAGATTCGCGGTTATAAGCCGGGACGTTTCTCATTCAATGTTTCGGGCGGACGCTGCGAGGCATGTGGAGGAAACGGCTATAAGACCATCGAAATGAACTTCCTGCCCGACGTGTTGGTGCCCTGCGAAGTGTGTCACGGCAAGCGTTATAACCGCGAAACGCTGGAGGTAAGATATAAAGGAAAATCCATAGCCGATGTACTTGATATGACCATCAACCTCGCCGTGGAATTTTTCGATAATGTTCCGCAGATATTGAACAAGATAAAAGTATTGCAGGAAGTGGGGTTGGGGTATATCAAGTTAGGGCAACCTTCAACCACTCTTTCGGGTGGAGAGAGCCAGCGTGTGAAGTTGGCTACCGAACTTGCCAAACGCGACACGGGGAAAACGGTCTATATTCTTGACGAACCGACCACAGGACTTCACTTTGAAGACATCCGCGTATTGATGACCGTGCTTGAAAGGCTGGTAGACAAGGGGAATACGGTAATCGTTATCGAGCATAATCTGGATGTGATAAAGATGGCAGATTATATTATTGACATGGGACCGGAAGGAGGAAAAGACGGCGGAATGCTTCTTGCACACGGTACGCCGGAAGAAGTAGCCCTTTCCGGTAAAGGCTATACCTCGAAATTTATCAAAGAAGAACTTGGTCTCTGACCATGCAGTCTTATACATATATATTATTATAGAGAAAAATGGCAAAAGAAAAAATAGCCAAAACAAACGCGGCACGTTTGTTAGACAAAGATAAAATCAGCTACGAGCTGGTGCCCTACGAAGTAGACGAGAACGATTTGAGTTGCGTGCATGTGGCGGCAAGCCTGAACGAAAACATCGAACAAGTGTTTAAAACCCTCGTTCTCCACGGTGATAAATCCGGATATTTCGTTTGTGTGATACCGGGTGAGCATGAAGTTGATTTAAAGTTGGCAGCGAAGGTATCCGGCAATAAAAAATGTGATTTGATACCGATGAAAGAATTGCTTCCGCTGACGGGATATATCCGTGGCGGCTGTTCGCCCATCGGCATGAAAAAACATTTTCCTACTTACATCCACCACACATGTAATGATTTTCCATTCATTTATGTGAGTGCAGGGATTCGTGGACTTCAAGTGAAGATTGCGCCGGCAGACCTGATAAAAGTCAGTCGGGCAGAAGTCTGTACTTTATTCGCCGACTAAGCGAAAACGCAGTTGCATAAATCAAAAACAAGTGCTACCTTTGCCGTTCAATAAAAAATAGATAAAATTTAACATTCATATATAAAGATATGTTCAGAAGTCATACTTGCGGTGAGTTAAGACTTACCGATGCAGGAAAAAATGTGACGCTGGCCGGATGGGTACAGCGTACACGCAAAATGGGGGGGATGACTTTCGTCGACCTCCGAGACCGTTATGGCATTACCCAGTTGGTGTTTAATACTGAAGTGAATGCCGCTCTGTGTGAACGTGCGAACCATTTGGGACGTGAATTTGTGATTCAGGTACAGGGAACAGTGAGCGAACGTTCCAGCAAGAACCAGAATCTACCTACGGGTGAAATTGAGATTATTGTATCGGAACTGAACGTTCTGAACACCGCTCAAACGCCTCCTTTCACCATCGAAGACAATACCGACGGTGGTGATGACCTCCGTATGAAGTATCGTTATTTGGATTTGCGCCGTACGGCTGTGCGTAAGAACCTTGAACTTCGTCACCGGATGACGATGGAGGTGCGTCGCTATCTTGACAGTAAAGGATTCTTGGAAGTAGAAACCCCGATGCTTATCGGTTCGACACCGGAAGGTGCGCGCGACTTTGTTGTGCCTTCTCGCATGAATCCGGGACAGTTCTACGCCTTGCCTCAGTCTCCGCAGACCTTGAAGCAGCTGTTGATGGTTTCAGGTTTCGACCGTTACTTCCAAATCGTAAAATGTTTCCGCGATGAAGATTTACGTGCCGACCGCCAGCCGGAATTTACACAGATAGACTGCGAAATGAGTTTCGTAGAACAGGAAGACATCATTCAGATGTTCGAAGGAATGGCTAAACATCTGTTTAAAGAACTCCGTGGCGTGGAATTGACAGAGCCGTTCTTGAGGATGCCGTGGGCAGACGCTATGAAATATTACGGTAGCGACAAACCTGATTTGCGTTTCGGCATGAAGTTCGTTGAACTGATGGATATCATGAAAGGACATGGATTCTCTGTGTTCGACAATGCTGCTTACATCGGAGGTATCTGTGCCGAAGGAGCTGCGCACTATACCCGTAAACAACTCGACCAACTGACGGAATTTGTAAAACGTCCTCAGATTGGTGCGAAAGGTATGGTATATGCCCGCATAGAAGCCGATGGCAATGTAAAATCGAGCGTAGACAAGTTCTATTCGCAAGAAGTATTGCAGCAAATGAAAGAAGCATTTGGTGCTAAGCCCGGCGATTTGATTCTGATATTAAGCGGAGACGATGCCATGAAGACGCGCAAGCAGCTTTGTGAATTGCGTTTGGAAATGGGTAATCAGCTCGGCTTGCGCGACAAGAATACTTTTGCTTGTCTGTGGGTGGTTGACTTCCCGATGTTTGAATGGAGCGAAGAAGAAGGCAGACTGATGGCTATGCATCATCCGTTTACTCATCCGAAAGACGAAGATATTCCGTTGTTGGATACCAATCCGGCGGCTGTCCGTGCAGATGCTTACGATATGGTTATCAATGGAGTGGAAGTTGGTGGTGGTTCTATTCGTATTCACGACTCGGAACTTCAGGCAAAGATGTTCGAGATATTGGGCTTCACACCCGAAAAGGCACAAGAACAGTTCGGATTCCTGATGAATGCGTTCAAATTTGGTGCGCCTCCTCACGGAGGATTGGCTTACGGGCTTGACCGTTGGGTATCCTTGTTTGCCGGTTTGGATTCAATTCGCGACTGCATTGCATTCCCGAAAAACAACTCAGGACGCGACGTGATGTTAGACGCTCCGGGATTCCTCGACCAAAAACAGTTGGATGAACTGAACCTGAAAATTGATATTAAAGAGTAATTGCAAATACACGAATGAAAGAACCTGTACGTATATTCCGCTTTGCGGTAGTAGGTACGCTGAATGCCATCATTACTGCCATTGTGGTATGGCTGATGATGCACATTGAAGGCGAGGACTATATTACGGCAAACATCGTGGCGTATGTGGTGGCTCAAGTTCATAATTTCGTGTGGTGCAAATATTGGATATTTCCGATAGAGCAAGATACAAAAAAGAATAGCATCTGGCATCAGATGCTATTCTTTGCTTGTGCTTTTGCCATGTCATACAGCGCACAATTCCTATTCCTCTTAATGTTAGTCGAACTGTTTCATTGTAACGAATACCTTGCCCAGTTCCTCGGGCTTTTTGTTTACGGCGCGGTTAACTTTATGAGCAATAAGCATATCACTTTCCGTTAAACCATTTTTATCAAATCCTTTTCTTCCACGTAGCTTAGTCCGTCACTCAGGATGACTTGCCGTGTCTTTTCGGTATTGTCTGTGCGGAATACGAGTATGCCTTTCCCTGCCAGTAAAAACGAGTAGAGGTAAGAAATACCTATGTCCGCACGTGTGAAACTGCGTATGGCGTCTGCCGCCCGTCCGGGCTGGTTATCGAGGGTGATGGCAAATACATCGGAAAGGTTAGCCGATATACCGGCATTCTTTAATGTCTCATAGGCACGCATCGGCTCCGAACAGATGATGCGGTAAATGCCATATTCCACAGTATCGGAAATGGTAGAGGCTATGAGCTGGATATTGGCTTCTTTCAATAGCTCAAGCACTTGCAGCAGTGTTCCCGATTTGTTTTCTACAAATACGGATAATTGATGGATGGTCATAATTCTCTGAAGTTTAAAGATTCTTTTATTTGTGTTTCCTGCCGTCAGATTAAAGTCTTTCGTAAATCTTTCACGCGCACCGCCTTGCCTTCTTGTTTCGGCAGACTGCCTTTCGAGACTAACTTCACACGCGGCGTGATTAAGATTTCGTCTTTCAGCTGTCGGGTAATTTCTTTGGTCAGCCTTTGCAAGAATCCATAATCGTCGGTAAAGTCGTTCAGTTCTACCTCTACGGTCATCTCGTCATTGGCTTCAAGGTTGGTGAGAGTGATAAGATACTCGTTACCCAGTTCTTTGAACTGCATCAGGATGTTTTCTATCTGAATCGGGAAGATGTTTACTCCTTTCAGGATAATCATATCGTCACTCCGTCCCTTCATCCGGTCGAGGCGTTTGTGATGGCGGCCGCACGGACATTCGCCGGGCAGGATGCGCGTAAGGTCTCTCGTGCGGTAACGCAGCAGCGGCATTGCTTCGCGGTTGATGGTAGTCAGCACCAGTTCGCCTACCTCTCCTTCGGGAACTGGTTCCAGCGTTTGCGGGTCTACTATCTCCACGATGTAATAGTCCTCCCAAATGTGGAGTCCGTTTTGCTCCAGACACTCGAAAGCCACACCCGGACCACACATCTCTGACATGCCGAACGAGTTATAGGCTTTTACTCCCAGCATGTTTTCTATGCGCCGGCGTTGTTCGTCTGAGTGCGGTTCCGCACCGATGATAAGCGTTTTCAGTCGGGTGTCGCGGCGCGGGTCGATACCCATTTCTTCCATTACCTCATATAAGCGTCCGGCATAGCTGGGGATGGCATGGAGGGCAGTGGTTCCGAAGTCGGTGATGAACTTAATCTGCCGTTTGGTGTTGCCCGCAGCAGCTGGAACGGTAAGCATCCCCAAGCGTTCGGCGCCATACTGGAAGCCTAGTCCGCCGGTAAACATGCCGTAGCCCGACGAGTTTTGGAAAATATCTCCCTTGCGCAGTCCCACCATGTAAAGACAGCGCGCCACTGCGTTTGCCCATTCGTCCAAGTCGTGTTGCGTATGCAGGATAACGGTAGGCGTGCCCGTGGTTCCACTTGATGAATGCAGGCGCACCACCTGTTCCAACGGGACGGCAGACAATCCGAAAGGATAATTGTCGCGCAGGTCTTGTTTGGTAGTGAACGGAATTTTTGTCAGGTCGTCCAGCGAGCGGATGTCATCGGGCGTTAAACCTATTTCGTCGAACCGTCGTTTATAGAAAGGAGAGCGCATACACTGGCGAAGCGTTTTTTGCAGCCTCTCCAACTGAAGTCTTTCTATTTCCGGACGGGTTAAAGTCTCCATTTCCGGATGTAAGTACATGTCGTAGTTTTTCATATTATTTGTTTCTGGTTTGAGTGCAAACATATAAAAAAATGACGAAACAAACGAATCTGTGCAGCAAAATGTAGTCTCTTCGGAATTGTTTTTCGTTTGCGTGTAACGCAACCGTTAGCGTTGGTCATCGCAAGCGGATGAATTGCCCTGTTCTACCCATAGAACAGGCTCGTCCTATGGGTAGTGTTTTTTCAGGCTCCTGACCAAGCAGGATAATGGTTTAAATAAGTTCGGAATGATGGCTTCAGCGGCATGAAAAGGAGTGTTGTCCGCTCTGTTTTTTTAAGATTGTTTATTGGGGAGATTGCTCTTTTTTGACATACCCCACGGGCATTTCGATGGATGCACAGCCCAGTTGGGAGATGCGTATCACGACGTGCGACTTTCCGTTCTGCTCAAGCAATTCGCCCCGCAATCCGCTCAGCGGACCTTTCACTACCTCTATGTTCGTGCCCGGCTGTAAAGGTTCGCCGATGAAATGTACGGCTTCTTCCGAATAATCCAGCATGAACATGAAGCGTTTCATCTCATCGTCGCGAATAATGGCAGGATGTCCGGTAGTACGGTCTATCAGACGCCCCGTTAGGGCAGGGATGTCTCTCAGTAACTCAACCCGCTTTACCTCGTCGGCTTTTACGAATATCATCATCGGAATGACAACGATTTTCAGTTTCTTTTTGCGGTCGCTCCACTGGCGGGTTACTTCTTGTACGGGCAGGTAATAGGTTACTCCCAAGTTGGCCAACTTCTCTGCCGCTTTCTTCTCATGGTGCATCCGTACGTAAAATACATACCAATGTTGGTTATCCATTGCGTAAAAGTCAGATTGTCTGATGATTGATACAAATACCTTTCAGATACCACTCATACAAGCGATGAATCCCCTCGTCGATTTCTATTTTATGATGCCATCCCAGCTCGTGCAGCTTGGTTACGTCGGTGAGCTTGCGCAGGGTTCCGTCGGGTTTCGAAGCATCCCAGCGTAACTCTCCTTTGAATCCGATCTCCTTTACTATTTTTTCTGCCAGCTCGCGGATGCTCAGTTCCTTGCCTGTTCCTACGTTGATGTGACAGTTTCGTATCTCGCGTTCACCTTCTTTGTAAGTGTCTTTGAAATCCACGTTCAGCAATACGTGTACGCTTGCGTCTGCCATCTCCTCGCTCCAAAGGAATTCGCGCAAGGGTTTTCCCGTGCCCCACAGCGTAACGGCGTAGGGCGCAATGCCGAATCGGGCAAGTTTTTCAAGAATCTCGGCCTCTGTATTGCTTCCGTTTACTCCCTCTACCGGACGCAGGTCGATGTCTTTGCGCACTGCCTCCCAGTTACCTTCGTTCAAGCATTTGGCAAGATAGATTTTGCGTATCATGGCAGGGAGCACATGGCTGTTTTCCAGATGGAAATTGTCATTCGGCCCGTACAGATTGGTAGGCATGACCGCAATATAGTTCGTACCATATTGCAGGTTAAAGCTCTCACACATCTTCAGTCCGGCTATCTTGGCGATGGCGTAAGGCTCGTTGGTATATTCCAGCGGGGAAGTAAGAAGCACATCTTCACGCATCGGCTGGGTAGCCTCACGCGGATAAATACACGTGCTTCCGAGGAAAAGCAGCTTTTTAACGCCGTGGCGGAAACTTTCCCCGATGACGTTTTGCTGGATTTGCAGGTTTTGGTAAATGAAATCTGCACGGTATTGCAGGTTGGCCATGATGCCTCCCACGTGTGCAGCAGCCAGTACCACGGCTTCGGGTTGTTCCGCATCGAAAAAGGCGCGTACGGCAACGGGGTCGAGCAAATCAAGCTCTTTGTGCGAGCGGCCCACCAAATTGTCGTATCCTCTCTGTTTGAGGTTGTTCCAAATGGCAGAACCCACCAATCCATGATGTCCTGCCACATATATTTTTGTCGATTTGCTTAGCATGATAATCGTATTTTCGTGATAATAGGGACTGTGTTCTTCGGCTTAATTCATCTTGGCATGTAGTTTCTTTACAAACGCCATGTCGTGTTCTACCATGATTTTAACCAAGTCGGCGAACGATGTTTTGGTCGGATTCCATCCCAAGAGCGTTTTGGCTTTGGTAGGGTCGCCCAACAACTGTTCTACTTCGCACGGACGGAAATACTTGGGATCTACTTCCACCAATATGCGTCCGGTTGCCGTATCAATGCCTTTCTCGTTTACGCCTTCTCCTTCCCATTTAAGTTCGATACCCAAATAATGGAAAGCCAATGTGCAAAACTCGCGTACCGTATGCATTTCCCCGGTTGCGATAACGAAATCTTCCGGTGTGTCGTGTTGCAGGATGAGCCACATACATTCCACATAATCTTTGGCATATCCCCAGTCGCGTTGTGCGTTCAGGTTTCCCAGATACAACTTGTCCTGATAGCCCTGCTTGATGCGTGCCGCTGCCAGCGTGATTTTTCGCGTTACGAACGTCTCTCCCCGGCGTTCACTTTCGTGGTTAAACAGAATACCGTTTACTGCAAACATGCCATAGCTTTCACGGTAGTTCTTTGTAATCCAGAAGCCGTATTGCTTAGCCACTCCGTAGGGTGAGCGCGGATAAAACGGCGTTGTTTCTTTTTGCGGGATTTCCTGCACTTTGCCAAACAGTTCGGATGTAGAAGCTTGATAGATTCTGCATGTTTTCTCCAGTCCGCAGATACGCACAGCCTCCAGCAGTCTTAGCGTACCTACCGCGTCGGTTTCTGCTGTATATTCAGGAACGTCGAACGATACTTTTACGTGGCTTTGGGCAGCCAGATTATAGATTTCGGTAGGCTGGGTTTCCCGGATGATGCGGATTAACGAGCTTGAGTCGGTCATATCCCCCCAATGTAAATTTACCAGTCGGCTTCGTTTCATGTCGCGCACCCACTCATCTAAGTATAAATGTTCGATGCGTCCGGTGTTGAATGAAGAAGACCGGCGCAGAATGCCGTGTACCTCATAGCCTTTTTCAATTAAAAATTCAGCCAGATAAGAGCCGTCTTGTCCGGTAATACCCGTGATTAAAGCTATCTTTTTCATATAACAATGTAGTATTTTAGAATCTTCTTAATGTTAGTGTTGCGTAATCAGACCGGATAACCAAGTTTTTTCCATCGGCTTTTATCACCTCAAATTCCGTGTTGGCAGAGTTAAGTCCATAGCCATTCAGCATATCGGTGTCGGGCGTGGAAAAATCTCCGGTGCCTCCGCTTTGGTAGTATAATTGGTTTATCGTAATCCGGTTCAGAGCTTCGTCATACCGATATAATCCTTTGAGGGTAGGCAAGCCTAACGAACCGCCTTTTTCTGAAAGCTCGGCTATCTGGAGCTGGATGCTGTAATAAATGCGTTCGCAAGGATGCACTTTCTCATCGCTCGTTGTAGTAAATTCCGTCAGTTGCCAAAAACCTTCAATGTCTCTGTTTATCGGCTCTTTCTTGCAACTGCTTAGGATGAATAGGGTAGTTATGAATAAAATGAATCCGATATGTTTCGTTTTCATGACTCTTGTATTCTTTTAAATTAAAATATTACGCCTGTTTTCTTGATGGTAAGCATTCCCCCCGTAGAGTTTCCCAGATAATTTCCGCGGTCGATACCCAAAGCTACCGATGCGCTCCAGCCGTCTATCCATTTCGGGGTATAAGTAGCTTCGTAAAGCGAACTGAACTGCTTGCGCTGCTTGTCTAACGGATTGCCGTATGTTCCCCAATGGCGGGCAAACGAGATGAGTATCCGGTAGTTCCATTCATCGGAAGGATTTCCTCCTATGCCCAAATGATTTGCTCTTACGCGATTGCTTTTAAAAGAGATGCTTCCGTCTTTGTTATACAGAGGACCGTACAGCAAAGGATTTCCCATGCCCATGCCCATGTATTGCCACCCCCCGTACAGGTAGTGGTTATAATAATTGTCGCTCGCGCTTATCTGGTCGGTAGTAGATTCCCATCCGTGACTGCCGTCGTATAAGATAGGGCCCGACTGGTCTTTCGTACAGAGTCCTTCCCACACGATGCTGCTGACCCAGCGGTTTTTAGGCAGTGTGATTTCCAGTCCTATCTGTCCGTCTTTCCAGCGTCCGTACTCCCAAAACATTTGCGATTGGTCTTCAAAATAATGTTCCAGATAAGCCCTGAACCGCCAGTCGCCCACGTAGTAATTTAGTGCAAAGTTCCAGCTACCCAACATATTTCCTTCCACGTTGACCTGCTCTCCCAACGGAACATCACTGCCTCCCGTTTGAGGGAAGAATGCTTTCCAATAGGCTTTCAAATTGTTGGGCATGTCTAACACAAACTCATTCGAGCCGTCAGACAGTTTCCGGTAACGACTGCCTCCGAATTGCGTATCCATCAGGATGCCGAACTCAAATTCCAGCGGGAACTTTTCTTTATTTCCCAAGCGGAACATCAGCGATTTACTGTGGTAAAGTACGTTTTTTACGAAGTATTGTCCCGGAGCAACGAAATCTTCCTGCCAGTCGTTTTCGGCGAACGAGCCATAAGCGATGTGTCCCTTAAAAGCCAGCCAACCCTTAGTTCCGGGTATATTCAGATAATTTTTTATTTCTCCTCTCACTTGCGGAACAGATAGAGCGTTCATGCCTTCTACCATCATGCCGCTGCTCAGCGCCGCATTCTTTTCCAGCGGAAATCCCTGACGTTCTTTTCTACCGATACTTAATGTAAGCATTTTCCATGAAAAGTCGGCATATATTTGCTGGATGTGTACGTTCTTGGTGTGGTTGACAGAACCCGCCAAATCGAATCCCGCTTGTATTCGCCAGTCATACTTTAATGACTTGTCGTATGCTACGCCCGCCCGCAGGTATCCCGAATTAGGCTCTACGCTCGACAGTCCGTATCGGTTAGCGGTAAACCATAAAGGGGCATACGTTCCGTTTCCTGCTGTGGCTCCTAATTCTACGCTGTATGTAAAAGTAGAATCAGCTTGCTGTCCGTACAGTGTCGTACTTGTCAACAAGCCGATGAATAGTAAGAATCTAATCTTCATTGATTTTAGCTTTGATATTTTTTACAAAGGAAACAAGAATATTATTAACTTCCAAATTCGTTTTTGAGAAAGTGGCGGGATAATTACCAGATGGCTGTGAAAAACTGAACAAAGAAGTAGATACACAGGGCAACCTTGAGAACGGTTCCGAACAAGAAACCGAGTAAAGAACCTATCCCGGATTTTAAAGCCTGTTTCAAGTCCTTGTCGCCCAGCAGTTCGCCGATAACCGCCCCGAGGAACGGACCCAATACGATTCCCCACGGCAGGAAGAACAGTCCGGCTATGCCTCCCCAAAACGAGCCCCAGCTTCCCCATTTCGAACCTCCGCTGTATTTGCTGCCCAGCATGGGGATGATGTAATCAATCAGTTGTGAAACCGCAACCAGTCCTAACCAAACCAACAGTTCGGTGGTAGTAAACTGTACGCGGTCGGTAAAATGAAGCAACAATAATCCTACGTACGAAATCGGAGTACCCGGAAGTGCCGGAAGTATACACCCGCCCAATCCGATGAGCAAACATAAAGCGGAAAGAATGATAAGAACGATATCCATAATGTATGTTTTAGCCTTTCATTTTAATGGTATTCGGACGTGCTTTAAAACCCCAAAAAATTCTACCCGAAGAGTGATTCATTTCTATGGGTAGAACCGCATGGTTTATCCCATAGCGTAAGGCAAAACTAACGGTAGCGTTTTGCAGCACAAAATCGTGATAAAAGTACTTCTTATTCTGATATGTTTTACCGCAAGAAAACATTTTTTAACCGGATGCGTCTTTTTCTCGAAACTTTACTCTATCTTTGAGGCAATGAAAAACCGCTAACAATAATTATTATGATTACATTTCCAAACGCAAAAATAAACCTCGGACTGAACGTTGTAGAAAAACGTCCGGATGGCTACCATAATTTAGAAACTATATTTTACCCGATAAACTTGCAGGATGCGCTTGAAGTTAACCGCTTGAAAGATACTGACCGCAGTTTTAATCTGAAAGTGAGTGGAACGACCCTTGAAGGAACGCCGGAAGATAATCTGGTGATTAAGGCGTATAATTTGTTGGGCAAAGATTATCAGCTTGCCCCGGTAGACATTCATCTGTTCAAACACATCCCGACGGGGGCAGGACTGGGAGGCGGCTCGGCAGACGGAGCGTTTATGATTAAACTGTTGAACGAAAAATTCAGTTTGCATTTAACCACAGAGCAAATGGAGATTTATGCGGCGCAATTAGGTGCCGACTGTGCATTCTTCATCCGTAACACCCCGGTATTTGCAACCGGTATCGGAAATATATTCGAGCCTGTCGAACTTTCTTTGAAAGGTTATCATATCGTACTGGTGAAGCCTGATACTTCTGTGTCTACGGGCGAAGCGTATGCCCATATCAAGCCTGCACGTCCGGCAATGTCGCTGAAAGAAATTGTAAAACAACCGATTGAAACATGGAAAGGAATCATGAAGAATGACTTTGAAGACAGCGTATTCCCCGAACATCCGGAGATAGCTGCCATTAAAGACAAGTTGTACGATTTGGGTGCACTGTATGCTTCCATGACAGGTTCCGGTTCTTCGGTGTTCGGCATCTTCCGTGAGCCGATAGCCAACGTAGATGAAAAGTTCGGCGAATGTTTTTGCCGCCAACGTGTGTTGGAGTAAAAACGGAATAGGTCTGTATGCAATTAAACGAAACCGAAAAGATTCATTATTTTACGTCGGTAGAAGGTATTACTCTGCCCGCACTGTTTACTTACCCGTTTCACTATACGCCCCATCCGCTGACGGAAAAGGCGGCACTCGAAGTGCAGCAATACCTGCGTACCCGTACCGATTGGGCGGACGAACTGAACGCCGGAAAGATGTTCGGGGTACTGATAGTCCGTACTTCGCAAGGACGCATCGGCTATCTGGCTGCTTTTTCCGGCAATCTGGCTGGGAGCAATAACCATGCTTTTTTTGTCCCTCCGGTGTACGATTTGCTCCGTCCCGACGGCTTTTTCAAACAAGAGGAAGCTGTCATATCGCGGCTCAATCACCGGATTAAAGAATTGGAAGAAAGCGACAGTTATCACCTGTTGAGGCTGAAGCAAGCCGATTCCGCCCGCCTGATGGAAGAACGTTTGTCTGCCGCACGTCAGGCTCTGAAAGAAGCCAAAAAGCAACGTGAGGAACGGCGAAAGAAAGGGATAGACGAGGAAGAAGAAGCCGCACTTATCCGCGAAAGCCAGTTTCAGAAGGCAGAGTACAAGCGGCTGGAACGGCTGTTGAAAGCGGAATTGGCAGAACAAGTGCGCCAGACGGAAGTGTTTGAGATGCAGATTCATCAACTGAAACAAGACAGAAAGTCCCGCTCCGCTGCCCTTCAGCAGAAACTGTTCGGAAAGTTCCGTATGCTGAACGCACGGGGCGAAGCGAAAGACCTCTGCGAACTGTTCCGCGACACGCCGCAAGGCATTCCTCCTGCGGGAGCAGGCGAATGCGCACTGCCCAAACTCCTGCAATACGCTTACCTTCATTCGTTACAGCCTTTGGCGATGGGCGAATTCTGGTGGGGGATGTCTCCTAAAAACGAACTGCGCAGACAGGGCGCGTTTTATCCCTCCTGCACAAGTAAATGCCGACCCATATTGCGTCACATGCTGGTAGGGCTGGAGGTGGAAAACAATCCTTTGGAAGAAGACATACACCGCGATACGGAATTGGCCATCGTGTATGAAGACGACTACTTGGTAGTAGTGGATAAGCCGGCAGGAATGCTTTCCGTTCCCGGCAAAAACGATTTGGATTCGGTGAGCCGGCGTTTGCGTCGGTTGTATCCGTCCGCCACCGGAACACTGGTAGTCCACCGCTTGGATATGGCAACGTCGGGTTTGCTGCTTGCTGCCAAAAACCTCGAAGTGCAACGTCAGTTGCAAGCATTGTTCGAAACGCGGGCGGTGAAGAAACGTTATACCGCACTGCTGGAAGGTGAACCTTTGCGTAACGAGGGGATTATCTCACTTCCGCTTATTCCCGATTTGTCTGACCGTCCCCGCCAAAGGGTAGATTACGAGCACGGAAAACCTGCCGTAACCCGTTATCAGGTAATCGGGCGGAGAGGGCAAAATGCACTGGTGTCTTTTTATCCTGAAACCGGACGCACCCATCAGTTGCGTGTACATGCTGCACATCCGGAAGGACTGAACTGCCCGATTGTAGGCGATATGCTGTATGGCACGAAAGCCGACCGTATGTATCTTCACGCTGCCGAACTTGTTTTCATCCATCCCGTAAGCGGAAAAGAGATACGTATCGTCCGCGAAGCCGATTTTTAGTCGAAACATGCAGCCGGAGTACAAAATTTAAATAGGCTCGATAAGGGTTTCGCTTTTTTGTATTACTTTTGCTGCTTGTAATAAAAATAAGCGAAATGGCAGAAACGAGAAGAACAACACGTGTCCCTAAGACTACAAAGACCAAACAAGTGGATGAGTACGGGCATCTGCAACCGCAAGCTCCCGAACTGGAAGAGGCGGTGCTGGGTGCATTGATGATTGAAAAAGACGCATATTCGCTGGTGAGTGAGATTCTCCGCCCGGAGTCTTTTTACGAACATAAGAACCAGTTGATTTATGCGGCGATAACCGATTTGGCTGTTCAGCAAAAACCGATAGACATATTGACGGTAACCGAACAGCTTCGTACGCGAGGTGATTTGGAGGAAGTAGGAGGACCGTTTTATATCACCCAACTTAGCGGCAAGGTGGCTTCGTCTGCCCATATCGAATACCATGCCCGGATTATTGCACAGAAGTTTCTGGCTCGCGAGCTGATTTCGTTTACCAGTGCCATTCAGACGAAAGCCTTCGATGCTACGCAGGATGTTGACGACCTGATGCAGGAAGCGGAAGGCAAGTTGTTCGAGATTTCCCAGCAGAACATGAAGAAAGATTATACGCAGATTAACCCCGTGATACAGGCTGCGTATGAGATGTTGCAGAAGGCAGCCGCCCGTACCGACGGATTGAGCGGACTGTCGAGCGGTTTCCATCAGTTGGATAAAATGACTTCCGGCTGGCAGAATTCCGACTTAATCATCATCGCTGCCCGTCCGGCGATGGGAAAAACGGCGTTCGTGCTTTCGATGGCAAAGAATATGGCGGTAAACAATCGCGTTCCGGTGGCACTGTTCTCGCTTGAAATGAGTAACGTCCAACTGGTAAACCGTCTGATAGTAAACGTATGCGAGATTCCGGGTGAAAAGATAAAAAGCGGTCAGTTAGCGCCTTACGAATGGGGGCAGCTCGACTACAAAATAAAAGAACTATACGATGCGCCCCTTTACGTAGACGATACGCCTTCATTGTCTGTATTCGAACTGCGAACCAAAGCTCGCCGTCTGGTGCGTGAGCATGGAGTGAAGATTATCATCATCGACTACCTTCAGTTGATGAACGCCAGCGGTATGTCGTTCGGCAGTCGGCAGGAAGAGGTCAGTACCATATCGCGTTCGCTGAAAGGACTGGCAAAAGAGTTGGACATCCCGATAGTGGCATTGAGCCAGTTGAACCGTGGCGTAGAGAACCGCGAAGGTATTGACGGAAAACGCCCGCAGTTGAGCGACCTCCGTGAGTCGGGAGCCATCGAGCAAGATGCCGATATGGTTTGCTTTATCCACCGTCCCGAATATTATAAGATTTATACCGACGAAAAGGGGAACGACCTTCACGGCATGGCGGAAATCATCATCGCCAAGCATCGTAACGGTGCGGTAGGCGACGTGTTGCTCCGATTCCGTGCCGAGTATGCCCGTTTCCAGAACCCCGATGACGATATGATAGTTCCGATGCCGGGCGAAGAGGCTTCAGCGCCTGTATTACGTTCGAGGATGAACAGCGGAGGCGGACAAGACTTTGTCCCGCCACCACCGGCGGATATGGCTCCTCAGCCTGAAAATCCGTTTGGCGCACCGGTACCGGATGTCCCTTTCTGATTAGAGTAAAATAAAATAGTTATGTTAGCCTATACTTATGTAAAGCGCGGAAAGTTCGAGTTGCTTGATAAACCCGTTCCGCAACTGATAGATTCGCAAGACGCGATAGTGCGTGTTACGTTGGGCAGTATTTGTACCAGCGACTTACACATCAAGCATGGAAGTGTTCCGCGTGCCGTACCCGGAATCACGGTTGGACACGAGATGGTAGGCGTGGTAGAGCAGGTAGGAGCGGATGTTACTTCGGTTCGTCCCGGCGACCGTGTGACTGTAAACGTGGAAACCTTTTGCGGAGAATGCTTTTTCTGTCGCCACGGCTATGTGAATAATTGTACTTTGCCCGACGGAGGCTGGGCATTGGGTTGCCGAATCGACGGCGGACAGGCTGAATACGTCAGAGTGCCGTATGCTAATCAGGGCTTGAACCGCATCCCGGATTCGGTGACCGATGAGCAGGCACTGTTCGTAGGCGATGTACTTGCTACCGGCTATTGGGCAGCAGACATTTCAGATATAACGGCAGCAGACACGGTATTGATTATCGGTGCAGGGCCTACGGGAATCTGTACCCTGCTGTGTGTGATGCTGAAACATCCCCGCCGCATCATTGTGTGCGAGAAGTCGCCCGAACGGATTCGTTTCGTTCGCGAGCATTATCCCAACGTCTTGGTGGTAACACCGGAAGAATGCAAGTCATTTGTAGAAGCAAACAGCAATCATGGCGGAGCAGACCGCGTGCTGGAAGTGGCGGGAACGGACGAAACCTTCCGTCTGGCGTGGGAATGTGCCCGCCCCAATGCCATCGTAACCATTGTTGCACTCTACGACCATCCGCAACAGCTTCCCCTTCCGGACATGTACGGAAAGAACCTTGTCTTTAAAACCGGAGGGGTAGACGGTTGCCGTTGCGATGAGATACTTCGTCTGATAGCGGCAGGAAAGATTGATACCCGTCCGCTCATCACCCACCGCTTTCCTTTGAACCGGATAGAAGAAGCCTATCGAATCTTTGAAAACAAACTCGACGGAGTGATTAAGATAGCAGTAACTGCGCCTTAACGTTTCGCGGGTAGAAAGATAGCTGAGGAGGAGGCTTCGGTACGGATAACTCTATTTGACAATCCGGATCGGGGCTTCCGTCTCCACTCCGTTCAGCCAGAAAGTATTTTCCGATTGCGGTTCATGGTTTTCCCACCAGAACCTGCGGCTGAATGTGATGGTATCTCGTTTGCTCCCGTCATTCCAATCCAATACAAGGGTTTCCCGCTCAAAATTAGTCTCTCCATTAAAGTCACCGAAACTCAATCCGTAAGTGTCGTTATACTCAAACGAGGCCAATCCGTAGAAGAAAGCAAGAATGGCCCTTGAATTACCGGCCACGGTCGAATCTTTTTCATACGTATTTCCCCGGAAGATAGCCTTGATACCATTGTCGGCAATGGAGTTTTCTGTTTCCGGATTCAACAAATCATTTCCCTGTTTGTCCGTTACGTAGATATTGATAGCGAACGGATAAATATCCCATATTGTATCCGGATCGGGACCGTCGCCGTCATCGCAACCTGTGAATCCCATAGCGGCACATAATAAGGACAGCATAAAAACTTTTTTGAACTTCATAGCTTCTTGGTCTTTGGTTGTGTCAAATGTAAGTATTTCTTCTTTAATAATCAAATGATTCTATCAGATATTCTGGGGCAATGGGATGTATTTCAATATCTATCTGGAAAAACTTAGGGTGATTGTCGCTACTTGGTGGTGCGTGAATTGTTAAATCTTTTATAGCCTGTTTTTCTTGTACTTAGCTTCATTCCGATTCCTGAAAAAACGCTACCCGTAGAACGGGTGTGTTCTACGGGTAGAAATGGTAAACGCTACCGCTTGAAATGGGTGATGCTAACGGTAGCGTTTTTACGCGGAGTTTGTCAGACTGATTTTCGGTTCATCCGGATAAAAACAGTCCGGCGCAAGTGTATCGAAAAGACTTGTATCCGGGCTGTCCTTTTTGTTAAAGTTTTTTATACTCTTCGTCGGTTACAGGCTCCAGCCATTCGTTGGAAGCATTCTCGCCCGGAATTTCGAAAGCGAGGTGAGCAAACCAACTGTCGGCTGCTGCCCCGTGCCAGTGTTTCACGTTGGCGGGGATGTGGATAACATCGCCCGGAAGCATCTGTACGGCAGGCTTTCCTTCTTCCTGATACCAACCCTTACCGGCTACGCATACCAGCATCTGACCTCCGCCTTTCGTGGCGTGATGGATGTGCCAGTTATTGCGGCAGCCCGGCTCGAAAGTAACGTTGGCAAACGGAATCTGTTCGCTCGATACGCGGGCAAGGTAACTGTTCCCGATGAAATATTGAGCGTATGCCGTGTTCGGTTCGCCGATGGGGAATATCATTTCGCGCTGGAAAGCAGCCTTTCCGTTATCTCCCGCGGCATCGTCTGCCCACACATCTTTAGCCAAGCGGAAAGCCCCCCATGCGTTAGGCCATCCGGCATAGAACGCGATGTGAGTCAATATCTCCGAAATCTCCGTGCGCGTAACGCCGTTCTGTTTTGCGAATTGCAAATGATGGGTCAGCGACGAATCAATAATTCCCTTTCCTATGAGGGTTGCGATGGTTACCATGCTGCGGTCGTGCGGACTCAGCCCCGGACGGTTCCATACTTCTCCAAATAATACATCATCATTCAGTTCGGCAAATTTAGGTGCGAACTCTCCCAACTGCACGTGTCCGGCAGTTTGTGTGATTTTTTCTTGTGCCATAATTCCTTGAATGTTAGTCATTGCTAAAATCAACAATAAAAATAATGTTTTTTTCATCTGTCTGTTCTTTTGGTTTTGTCACAAATGTAGCCGGTTTTCGGCAGATGGGATGTAGATATATTACAGATGTTTGTGTACGTTTTACAGATGTCGCTTCCGTGTGTCTGACGTTTCGCCCACATTTGTTTTATTTCACGCAGTTTGCCCGGCAAGTTTCACGAAAAACCTTTTTCCTTTCTCTTATATCCCAAATATTTATATTAACTTTGCGCATCATTCAGTAGAAATACATAAAAATATACATATATGAATATCTCTTATAATTGGCTGAAAGAGTATGTCAATTTTGATTTGACACCTGAAGAAACAGCAGCCGCACTTACTTCCATCGGTTTGGAAACAGGAAGCGTGGAAGAAGTTCAATCTATTAAAGGAGGTTTGGAAGGACTTGTGATTGGTAAAGTGCTGACGTGTGAACCTCACCCGAATTCAGACCACATGCACATTACTACCGTCGACTTGGGGCAGGGAGAGCCTGTACAGATAGTCTGCGGCGCGGCAAATGTGGCTGCGGGACAGAAAGTGGTAGTGGCTACGCTGGGCACGAAACTGTATGACGGTGATGAATGTTTTACGATTAAGAAATCAAAACTCCGGGGAGTAGAATCGAACGGAATGATTTGTGCAGAAGACGAAATCGGCGTGGGTACGAGTCACGAGGGGATTATCGTACTGCCGGACGATGTGACACCGGGTACGCTGGCGAAAGATTATTACAACATCAAGAGCGATTATGTACTGGAGGTAGACATCACACCGAACCGTGCAGATGCCTGTTCGCATTACGGAGTGGCGCGCGACTTATACGCTTGGCTTATCCAGAACGGCCGTCAGGCAGAACTGAAACGCCCTTCGGTAGATGCTTTCAAGGTGGATAATCACGACATGGACATCGACGTGGTGGTTGAAAATACGGAAGCATGTCCGCGCTATGCCGGAGTATCAATCAAGGGAGTAACGGTAAAAGAAAGTCCCGAATGGTTGCAAAACAAGTTGCGCCTTATCGGTGTGCGCCCCATTAATAATATTGTGGATATTACCAACTATATCCTTCACGCCTACGGTCAGCCGATGCACTGCTTCGATGCCGACAAGATTAAAGGCGGTAAAATCGTGGTAAGAACGTGTGAAGAAGGTACAAAATTCGTTACATTAGACGAAGTGGAACATAAATTGTCTGAACGCGATTTGATGATTTGCAACGCCGAAGAACCGATGTGTATCGGCGGTGTGTTCGGCGGATTGGATTCGGGTACTACCGAGGCAACGAAGGATGTATTCCTTGAAAGCGCATATTTCCATCCCACATGGGTGCGTAAAACGGCTCGCCGTCATGGCTTGAGCACAGATTCATCTTTCCGTTTCGAACGTGGTATCGACCCCAACGGCTGTATTTATGCTTTGAAAGAAGCAGCCTTGCTGGTGAAAGAACTTGCCGGAGGTGAAATCGCATCTGAAATAAAAGATAATTACCCCAACCCGATAGCCGACTTCGCGGTAGAACTTCCGTTTGAGTATGTGAACGGTTTGATAGGTAAGGAAATTCCGAAAGAAACGGTGAAAAGCATCGTGCGGAGTCTGGAAATGAAGATTGTAGAAGAAACAGAAAGCGGACTCTCATTGCTTGTTCCTCCTTATCGCGTTGACGTTCAGCGTCCGTGCGATGTAGTAGAAGACATTCTCCGTATCTATGGATATAATAATGTAGAGATTCCTACTACGTTGAAATCAAGTCTGAGCGTAAAGGGGGAAGTAGATAAGTCGGTAAAACTTCAGAACCTGGTATCCGAACAGTTGGTAGGTTGCGGGTTCAATGAAATATTGAATAACTCGCTGACAGCTGCTGCATACTATGAAGGTCTGGAGAGCTACAAACCGGAAAATCTGGTGAGACTGATGAACCCGTTGAGTAACGACCTGAATGTGATGCGTGCCACGTTGCTGTTTGGCGGACTTGAAAGTATCTGTCACAATGCCAATCGTAAAAATGCCGACCTGAAATTCTTCGAATTTGGTAACTGCTATCATTTCAATGCCGAAAAGAAGAATCCCGAAAAGGTATTGGCCGCTTACTCGGAAGAACTTCACATGGGACTTTGGGTTACCGGAAAACGTGTAAGTAACTCGTGGGCGCACGTGAATGAAGATTCTTCGGTATACGAATTGAAAGCATACGTGCTGAATATTTTCCGCCGTTTGGGAGTAAACTTCGGCGGACTGGTATTCGGAAACCTGACCAACGATATTTATTCGGTAGCCATTTCGGTTCATACGCGCGGTGGAAAACTTCTCGCCACGTTTGGTGTGGTAAGTAAGAAGATTCTGAAAGCATTCGACATTGATAACGAAGTTTATTATGCCGACCTGAACTGGAAGGAACTGATGAAAGCCATCAAGGGAAATGCGGTTTACTATAAGGAAATATCTAAATTCCCGGCTGTGAAACGCGATTTGGCATTGCTGATAGACAAAAACGTTCAGTTTGCCGAAATCGAAAAGATAGCCTACGAAACCGATAAGAAACTGTTGAAATCTGTTGAATTGTTCGACGTTTACGAAGGCAAAAACCTTGAAGCAGGCAAGAAGAGCTACGCAGTTAGCTTCATGCTGCAGGACGAAAACGCTACGCTGAACGACAAACAAATCGACAAGTTCATGCAAAAACTGATAACCAACCTGCAAAACAAGTTGGACGCAAAACTGAGATAAATATAATCAACAAGATAACTATTAAAACATAAATCCAATGGGAAGAGCGTTTGAATATAGAAAAGCTACTAAGTTGAAAAGATGGGGTCACATGGCAAAGACCTTTACACGTTTGGGTAAACAAATTGCAATAGCAGTGAAAGCCGGCGGACCGGAACCGGAAAACAATCCGACGCTGCGTTCGGTTATCGCAACCTGTAAGCGTGAAAACATGCCGAAGGATAACATCGAACGTGCCATCAAGAACGCAATGGGTAAAGACCAGAGCGAGTATAAAGGAATGACTTACGAAGGATACGGACCTCACGGTGTGGCTGTATTCGTAGATACATTGACTGATAACACAACACGTACCGTGGCAGATGTTCGTTCGGTATTCAACAAGTTCGGAGGCAACTTGGGTACTACGGGGTCATTGGCTTTCTTGTTCGACCACAAATGTGTATTTACCTTCAAGAAGAAAGAAGGAATCGACATGGAAGAACTGATTTTAGACCTGATTGACTACAACGTAGACGATGAATTCGACGAGGACACCGAAGAAGGAACAATCACTATTTACGGTGACCCGAAGAGTTATGCCGCTATTCAGAAACATTTGGAAGAATGTGGTTTCGAAGATGTAGGTGGTGAATTTACTTATATCCCCAACGACTTGAAAGATGTAACCGCAGAACAGCGCGAAACAATCAACAAGATGATTGAACGTTTAGAAGAATTTGATGACGTTCAAACGGTTTACACGAATATGAAGCCCGAAGGAGAGGAATAATCATCGTATTGAAATAATTATTCTCAGGCACGGATTTCGCGGATTCACACGGTTTCTTTTCAGAAAGATACGCTGTGAGGTGCGTAGTTCGTGCCTGATTTTTTATAAAACTATGAAGATAAATTATACTACTCAAGGAACGTGCAGCAAGAGCATTGAGGTGGAAGTTGAAAACGGTATAGTAAAGAATGTTTGTTTTACAGGCGGATGTAACGGAAACTTGCAGGGTATCGGAGCATTGGTAAAGGGTATGAAGGTAGATGAAGTGATAACCCGCCTTGAAGGAATCCGGTGCGGTTCTAAACTTACTTCGTGTCCCGATCAGCTCTGTAAGGCATTACATTCGTTAAAGGCATGAATATCCTGATACTGAACGGAAGTCCGCGCCGGAACGGTAATATAGCCCGCATGTTGAAGGCGATGCGCGAAGAAGCCGAGAGCCGTGGCATGAAGGTAACTTCAGTCTGCGTAGCCGATTTGCGCATAATGCCTTGTATGGGTTGCATGGTATGCCGTAAAAAGTTGGCTTGTGTTTTGCCGGACGATGATGCCCAACGGATGCTTGAATTGATACAGGGATGTGATGCATGGGTGATAGGTGCTCCCTGTTATTGGGGAAACATGCCCGGGCAACTGAAAGTGATGTTCGACCGCATTGTCTACGGCATGATGGGTGAAAGTCCGCGCGGAATCCCCATCCCTTTGCACAAGGGAAAGCGAGCCATATTAGTCAGCACTTGTACCACTCCGTTCCCCTTTAATATCCTTTTTAATCAGACGCGCGGCGTTATCAAAGCGTTAAAAGAAATCTTGAAGTGGAGCGGATTCAAGGTCATTTCCACCATCGAGGTAGGAGGCACAAAGCAACACGCCGTGAGCGATAAGGCATTGGAGCGTTGCCGCAAAGTTATCCGTAAACTATAATATGTCTATTTATGAAAAAAGCAAAACAACAAGCAAGCAAACAGTTGACTCCTGAACAGTATATCCGACAGAAAGCCCGTATGCTTCCAGTTGAAGATTGTTTCATGACTTCTGATTGGGAAAAAGTAGGAGAATCTATTGTGTTAGTAGTTCGTCGTCATGTGAAAGAAACTTATACCATAGGGGTATATTTGATTGATACGTTTTGTCTCGGATTGAAAGATTCGTATTATTATTTTAGTATAGATAAAATTGATTATGATAACCTTTTGGAAAGGTTCAGAAGAAACGAGTCTTTAGAAAAAATCTCTTATAATGAAGCTCACAATATGATATTCGGGGCAATAGCTTTTGCCGAAGAAGCAGGCATAACTCCTTCTAATTCATTTGAACTCACACAATATCTTTTGGAAGAAGATACAGAAGATGTTCCATTAATTGAATACGATTATGGTAAAAACGGTGAGCATTTCCTTTGTGCAAATAATCGTTTGGAATTGAATCGTTATCTGCCTTTGTTAGATAAGAATCTGGGTAAGGGGAATTATCATTATATAGTAAATGATGAGGATGCTGAATACAAAGATTCAATGGATTGGTTGGAGAATATGGAGAAAATGATGGAACGTACTGCTTCGATACCGGAAGAGAAATATTCTTATTGTCATCCTGAATATCCGGCGGTAATAAGGGTGAAAAACGATTGGCTGGTATCTTTGTTCTATGATCATAGAAACGCATGTAAGCTGTCCGAAGCAACTGTTCAGAAGATTTTGGCTTTGCCTCATGAAGAATTAAGAATAGATTTAGAACAGATTATACTGTATGAAACAGGATGTACTTGTGGTCAAATTTCCGAAAGCCAATGGAATACCGAATATGCTTCTGTGATCATTCACTGTTTGTTGTTGTTAGGTGCTTTGGGAGATGCGAGAAGTTTGCCTGTTGTTCTTGAAACGCTTTGTCAAAATGAAGATTATTATGACTATCATTTTGGTGACATCGCAGGTGAAATTTATACTTATGTTCTTTATCGGTTAGGAAAAGAACACCTTGATGAGCTGTTTGCTTATTTGCAGATACCGGGACTTTATTCGTATGCGCGTTACCATATCTTTCCTGCCGTGGCATTGATTCCTTTTTACCAGCCTGAACGCCGTGGCGAAGTGATTGATTGGTTTCGAAAAGTGCTTGTTTTTTATGCCGGCCGTTTGGAAAAGCAAGAGTGTTGCGATGGGATTCTTGTTGGATTGATGACTAAAGATTTGTTGGATTTGCAAGCGAAAGAATTGTTGCCCGAGTTGAAGGTTCTTTACGATACGGATTTGGTAGATACAGGATGTTGTGGAGAGTATTCGGAAATAGAAAAAGAAATGCTTCAAGGAGGAGATTCTGATTTTCGAGGTTCTGTCTTATTGGACATTAATGAAATCTATAAGAAGATAGGTTAATGATTGAATTATTATTGTAGGAATGTTCGCAGTTAACTTATGTAGGGGCGTATAGCATACGCCTGAAAACGTATTGTGGATAAATATTGTTTTTGTAATGTGTTGCTGTTATGAAAGATTACCTAACCTTAGCAAAAGAGAATCAGGAGAAGGCTTGGAGCATTATTCGGGATGCACAAATCATCGAGGCATGGCGAGGGGCGGGAGCGGAAATCAATCTTGTCGGGTCGCTCAAGCTCGGACTACTGATGAAGCATCGCGACATCGACTTTCATGTTTATTCGCAGGATTTGACACTCGAAAAGAGTTTCGCGGCGGTGATGCAGATTGCCGCTTGTCCGCGTATCCGGAAAATGGAATACACCAACCTGCTTGACACTTCCGAAGCCTGCATCGAGTGGCATCTGTGGTACGAGGACGATGAGGCGTTACTGTGGCAGATTGATATGATACACATGCCGAAAGGTTCGGCATACGACGGTTACTTTGAGAGGGTTGCCGAACGCATTGCTGCCGTGCTGACCGAAGAAACGCGCGATGCAATCCTACGCCTGAAGTACGAAACGCCCGACACCGAAAAGATTATGGGCATTGAATATTATCAGGCAGTGATAGAAGGCGGTGTGCGCACGTATGCCGAACTGACGGAATGGAGAAAGCAGCATCCCGTCGATGGCATCGTTACGTGGATGCCTTCCGAGACATTGCGCCACGCATCCGGAGCCGAGTTTTATGTGATAGACAAAAGCACGTGGGAGAGAGCCGTTTACTTCGACTATTATTATTCTCGGATAAAGTGTAAATATACGCTCAATGCGAATCTCGACATCACGCATCTGGTAGAAGGGCAGAGACAGCGCGGACTCAAGTTCTTCCCCGTAATGCTGTACGTTATCATGAGAGCCGTGAACCGCAACAAAGAGTTCCGCATGAGCTTTAATGAGAAAGGCGAATTGGGATATTGGGAGTATGTTGTCCCCAGCTACACGCTGTTCCATAATGAAACCAAAACCTTTACGGATGTATGGAGCGATTATTCGGACGATTTTGATACCTTTTATCAAACGGTTGTGGCGGACATCCGGACATACGGAAACATTACCGGCGTAATAAAAGCACGTCCCGACCAACCTCGTAATTTCTGCCCCGTATCCAGCCTGCCGTGGCTGAGCTTTACCGGATTTGCGCAAGATACGTATGCCGAGAGTTCCTTGCTGTTCCCGCTCATCAAGTTCGGGAAGTATTTCCAAGAAGGCGGGAAAATACTTTTACCTGTCGCCGTGTTTGTAAGCCATGCGGTGGCGGACGGATACCACACCTGTAAACTTATCAACGACATGCAGGAGATAGCACAAAGTTTGTGGAAAGAAGTATAGACTGCCGGAGGCGGATTCATGCAGATTATCCGCTGCGATAGCCTGCATGAACCGGTGTCCGTACGGTTAA
This sequence comes from Bacteroides caecicola, assembly GCF_023337095.1. NCBI lineage: Bacteria > Pseudomonadati > Bacteroidota > Bacteroidia > Bacteroidales > Bacteroidaceae > Bacteroides > Bacteroides caecicola. Next base: position 100,336 of record NZ_JAMBLM010000010.1, on the reverse strand, counting down.
AGTGCACAGGTTTCCTGCGTCCGCCGGAGCGCGGCGTTATAATCTTCCACCAACTCTTTCATCACCTCGTTTACGCTTTGCAGGCGGTGAATCATCGAAGCTCCCTGTCCGATTTCCAATTCCCCTTCAAAAATATCTCCTTCGAAGATACCTTTCTTGGCACGACCTTTGCCCAGCAGTTCGCGCAACTCGTCGGCAGAAGCCCCTTTGCGCTCGGCTTCTTCCACTTGCTTATAGAAATCATTCTTTATCAGGCGGGTGGGCGAGAGCTGTTTCAGCGTGAGTACCGTGTCGCCCTCGTTCAGCCGGAGGCAGCGGTCTTTAAACGTGAAGTGTGCCGAGCTTTCTTCGGTCAGTGCAAAGCGCGTGCCCATCTGTACGCCGTCGGCTCCTAACGTCATGGCGGCAAGGATTCCTTCGCCCGTCATGATGCCTCCCGCCGCAATCAGCGGAGCAGTACACATCCGTTTTACGGCAGGTATCAGGCAAAACGTGGTGGTTTCTTCGCGTCCGTTGTGCCCGCCGGCTTCAAACCCTTCGGCTACGATGGCATCAACTCCCGCCTCCTCGCACTTGGAGGCAAAACGGGTTGACGAAACCACATGCGCCACTTTTATTCCGGCGTTATGTAAATATTCTGTCCAAGTTTTAGGATTTCCTGCCGAAGTAAATACAATGGGCACTTCTTCCTCCACGATGATTTTCATGATGCTTTCTATTTCGGGATACATCAGCGGAACGTTTACCCCGAAAGGTTGGTCGGTGGCCTGCTTACATTTACGGATGTGTTCGCGCAGTGTTTCGGGATGCATCGACCCCGCACCCAGCAGTCCCAGTCCGCCCGCATTGCTTACTGCGGAAGCCAGCCGCCAACCGCTGCACCACACCATTCCGCCTTGTATAATCGGATAGCGGATTCCGAAAAGATGACATATTCTGTTCATGCGATGTTGTTTTTTTAAAAGATTCGTGGGGACAAGATACGAAAAAATCTGTGTCTGCGAAAGATTCTTCCGAAAAACTTGAGGCTGTTTCGGGCGGGTTTCGGGCGTGAAAAATTCTATTCGGAAGACCGGGTCGTTCTATGGGTAGAACAAGGCAGTTCTACCGCATGAAATAAGGAGCGCTACCCATAGCATTTTCGGGCTTGTCGATTCGTAAAATCAGGAAAAACACTTAAATGAAGGTATTCATTAAAATTTACATAAGCCATTATACGTATATTAAGTAAAAATTTCTATCTTTGTGGGGATACAAGGCGTGTGGTAGTTAAGAAACCCAAACGAAAGAAAAATGAAAGAAAAACGAAAAACATGTTTTAAGACATGGTTTTTTATTTGGTTGGGTGAAAAAAACGCCGCATCTTTGTGTCGTTATCCTGAAAACAATCTTTTTACCTTAAGAAAAAAAACTAATACCTATTGAAAACTTAAAAAAGGCTCTTTGTGAAAAGCGCCTTTTTTTATGCCTATACTTTTCCTTTTATTCCGATAGAAATGGTTATTTTTGTTCTCGTAATTACTAATCATTGAATCTATATGGCACAACCATTGGCAGAGCGAATGCGTCCGAAGACGCTGGATGATTATATCGGTCAGAAACATTTGGTGGGCGAGGGGGCTGTCTTGCGTAAGATGATTGACGCAGGGCGTATCTCTTCTTTTATTCTGTGGGGTCCGCCGGGCGTGGGTAAAACTACGCTTGCACAGATTATAGCCAATAAGTTGGAAACTCCTTTTTATACTTTAAGTGCGGTGACTTCGGGGGTCAAAGACGTGCGCGACGTGATAGAGAAAGCGCGTAACAGCCGCTTTTTTTCGCAGCAAAGCCCGATTCTGTTCATCGACGAAATTCATCGTTTCAGCAAATCGCAGCAAGACTCTTTGTTGGGGGCAGTGGAAACCGGGGTGGTAACGCTGATAGGTGCTACTACGGAGAATCCTTCGTTTGAGGTTATCCGCCCGTTGCTGTCGCGCTGCCAACTCTATGTGTTGAAGTCGTTAGAGAAAGATGATTTGCTGGAGTTGCTTCATCATGCCCTGACGCGCGACGCGGTGTTGAAAGAAAAAAACATCGAGTTGAAAGAAACCGACGCCATGCTCCGTTATTCGGGAGGCGATGCGCGGAAATTATTAAACATTCTGGAGCTGGTGGTTGAGGCAGACAGCGGCAATCCGATAGTGATAACCGATGAAAAGGTAGTAGACCGTTTGCAGCAAAATCCGTTGGCTTACGATAAAGACGGCGAAATGCACTACGATATTATTTCGGCATTCATAAAGTCTATTCGCGGAAGCGACCCCGATGGCGCACTTTACTGGCTGGCGCGCATGGTGGAGGGGGGAGAAGACCCTGCTTTCATAGCCCGGCGACTGGTGATTTCGGCATCGGAAGACATCGGACTTGCCAACCCGAACGCATTGTTGCTTGCCAATGCCGCCTTCGATGCTGTAATGAAAATCGGATGGCCCGAAGGAAGGATTCCTTTGGCTGAAGCTACGGTTTATCTGGCTACCAGCCCGAAGAGCAATTCGGCATACATGGGCATCGGTTCGGCACTGGAGAAGGTGCGGCAGACGGGAAATCTGCCCGTTCCGCTTCACCTGCGTAATGCTCCTACCAAGCTGATGAAGCAGTTGGGGTATGGAAATAACTATAAGTATGCACATGATTATAAAGGTAATTTCGTAAACCAACAGTTTTTGCCCGATGACATCCGTGAGGCTCGTTTCTGGCACGCACAAGACAATGCGGCAGAAGCCAAGCTGAAAGAACGGATGATAAACCTGTGGGGAGAGAGATTTAAAGAATAGAAAAACACAAATAGATATTGACATGAAGATAGTAGTTTTAGACGGATATACATTAAATCCGGGAGATTTATCTTGGCAGTCGCTTAAAGCGATGGGCGAAGTGATAGTATACGACCGTACGGCGGCAGAAGAAGTTGTAGAACGCTCTACAGGAGCTGAAGTTGTGTTGACTAACAAAGTGGTGTTAGATGCGAAAGCCATCCACGCACTTCCGATGCTGAAATATATTGGTGTATTGGCTACGGGCTATAACGTAGTGGATTTGGAAGCTGCACGCCAGCGCGGAATCGTGGTGACAAACATTCCGGCGTATAGCACCAATTCTGTGGCTCAGATGGTGTTTGCACACATCCTGAATATTACTCAGCGCGTGGGATATTATGCCCATGAAATCCGGAACGGAGCGTGGAGCGGACAAACCGATTTCTGTTACTGGAATACGCCCTTGCAAGAATTGGACGGAAAGAAAATAGGTTTGGTAGGTTTCGGAAATACGGGACAAGCTACGGCGCGCATTGCTTTGAGCTTTGGCATGGAGGTATCTGTTTATACCAGCAAGGAAGCCTCTCAGTTGCCTGCAGGGGTACGTAAGTGTGGTTCGGTTGATGAATTGTTCACCTCATGTGACATCGTGAGTCTCCATTGCCCCCTGACAGACGATACCCGGGAGATGGTAAATGCCCGTCGACTGAGCTTGATGAAGCGTACGGCGATTCTTATCAATACCGGGCGGGGTGGACTGGTTAATGAGCGCGACCTTGCTTATGCGCTCCGGAAAGGTACGTTGGCAGCAGCCGGAGTAGATGTACTTTCCAGCGAACCGCCCCGTGCGGATAATCCCTTGTTGAGGGTAGAGAACTGTTTCATTACGCCACATATTGCTTGGGCTACCTACGAAGCCCGCGTCCGCTTGATGAATCAGGCCATTGCAAATCTGAAAGCCTATCAGGAAGGAAATCCAATAAATAATGTAGCAAAATGACAAAAGAAGAATGTATTCAGCAAGCGGTAGCTTATTTTAAAGAAGGATATAATTGCTCACAGTCGGTAGTGCTTGCTTATGCCGATTTGTATGGGTTCTCAAAAGAGCAAGCCTGCCATATTTCAGCATCGTTTGGTGGAGGAATCGGACGTATGCGTGAAACGTGCGGAGCTGCATGTGGAATGTTTCTCTTGGCAGGATTGGAAAGATGTGCCCTTGAGGGTGCCGACCGTGCAAGCAAAGCCGCCAATTATGCATTGGTGCAAGAACTTGCGGGAAAGTTTAAGGCAGAAACCGGTTCGTTATGTTGCTCCGAACTGCTCGGACTTTCAAAAAAAGAACCTATCGTATCGACACCCGAAGCCCGTACACCCCAGTATTACGCCAAACGTCCTTGCCCGCGGATGGTAGAAACGGCAGCGCGGATTTTTGGCGATTTCTTAGAAAACGAAGGTAAATTGTAACAAGTAAAGGCTTTCTGCATAGGATAAAGAAAACTTTTTACGCTTTTTCGTCTTTCGGAATCTTTTTTTCTTTACTTTTGCAACGACACAAATATTTGATACTTAAAATAAAAGCAAAAGATTATGTTAGAAGAAAAAGCAGGTGTTATCGCCGGAAAAATCTGGGAAGCACTAAACGGAAACGAAGGCAAAACTCAAAAGCAGATTAAGAAAGCAGCTAAACTGAAAGCCGATAAAGACCTCTTTTTGGGATTAGGCTGGTTGTTGAGAGAAGACAAAATTGAAACAAGCGAAGTAGAAGGCGAACTTTTTGTAAAGTTGAAATAAAAAGAGCTTGGATAAACAGAAAAGAAGAGTGCAGAGACTTCCCGTCGCTGCACTCTTCTTTTGTTCTCTAACAGCATGATTCCTCCCGACACTTGCAGTCTTTCGTCTCACATTCTACGGTCACATGCCGGATACCCTTTTCACGTAATGCTTGTTTCAAAGCCTGTTTTACGTTTTCCATGTCTTTTAAATCCTTGATTACGGCATGTACGGTGGCTGCGTTTTCTGTTGTGCTGACTGCCCATACATGCAAATGATGCCATTCCTCTAATCCGGGAATGTCGGAAAGTGAACTCTCTATTTGTTTCATATTGATGTTCGAAGGTACGGCGTCTAAAGACAAGTACAGGCTTTCTTTTAGCAATTTCCATGTAGAAGCTAAAATGATGAGTGCAATGACCAGACTGATGAGCGTATCGATGATGACAAATCCGGTAAGTGTGATGATTATGCCCGATATCACTACGCCTACCGATACGAGTGTGTCCATAGCCATGTGAAGGAAAGCTCCTTTTACGTTCAGATCATGTCCCTGATTTTTCATAAGCAGCAAAGCGGTTATTCCGTTTACAATGATTCCTACTCCTGCCGTCCATGAGATGGCTTCTCCCGAAATTTCTTCCGGATGACGTAATTTGTAGATACTCTCGATAAGGATGGCTCCTACGGCAACGAGTAGTATAATTGCATTTGCCAACGAAACCAAGATGGTGCTTTTCTTATAGCCATACGTAAAGTGGATGTTTCCGTGGCGTTTTGCCATGCGGATGGCAAACAGTGAAAGCGTCAGGCTGAATACGTCGCTCAAATTATGTCCGGCATCGGATAGTAACCCTAACGAATTGTATGTCAGACCTACTCCGGCTTCAGTGAAGACAAATAAAAGGTTTAGTACAATGCAAAAAACGAATACTCCGCTCAGTGAGTTTGGAACAAAATTGTGTTCGTGTGTGTGATGATGAAGATGTGACATAATCAGATATTTTTTATAAGATTTGCTGCCAAAGATAGGTGATTTTTGATTTGGTTGAACCGCCTTCAGGATATTAACAACCGGGTTGCAAAAGTGGGGACGGGTGTAGAGGTGTGTTTGTTGCCAAGTATTGGAGCATAAAAAAGCGCGGAGATTACATCCCCACGCTTGATTATTCGGTATATGAAATATGTTTGTCAGAAACAGCTTGACCCGTCAAAACAGTGGGTGCACAGCTTGCATTTTGGAAGTCCGATGGATTCAACCAATATTTCCAGCGAATTAAAACGTAACGAGGTCAGTCCGAACCGAGCACGTATACGCTCAACCAGCTCCTTGTATTCAGGAGAATCAGTCGTGGCATATTTATCTAACTTGGCATTTTCATCGCCTTCTATTTCTTTGATAATGCGCCGTGTTATCAGTTCCATGTCGCTTTTTGAGGAGGTGAACCCGATAAACGGACATCCGTAAATCAGCGGCGGACAAGCTATACGCATGTGTACTTCTTTAGCACCGTAATCATAGAGAATCTTTACGTTGTCGCGCAACTGAGTTCCACGTACTATCGAGTCGTCGCAGAACAAAAGCCGTTTGCCTTGCAGCATTGCCCGGTTAGGTATCAGCTTCATCTTAGCCACGAGCGAGCGCATACTTTGATTGCTCGGCGTAAAGCTGCGCGGCCATGTAGGAGTATACTTGGCTATGGCGCGATGATAGGGGATGCCTTTTCCTTCGGCATATCCTAAAGCCATACCCACACCCGAATCGGGGATGCCACACGTGCAGTCTACTTCCGACTGGTCGGTCTGCCCCATTTTGTAACCGCTCAAGAAGCGTACTTCTTCTACGTTCCTGCCTTCGTAGCATGAAACGGGGAAACCGTAATACACCCATAAGAAAGAACAAATTTGCATCTTGTCGTTCGGTTTGCGAAGCTGTTCCAAGCCATCGGCACGCATACGGATGATTTCTCCGGGACCTACGTAGCGGTCTACCTCGTAATCCAAGTTCGGGAGGCTGCTTGATTCGCTGGTAGCAGCGTAAGCTCCTTCTTTTTTCCCGATGATGATAGGCGTGCGTCCCCATTTGTCGCGTGCCACGATGATTCCGTCTTCAGTAAGAATAAGCATCGAGCATGAACCCTTAATCTTGTTGAATACGTTTTCAATGCCGCTCACGAAATCTTTTCCCTGTACGATAAGTAGCGCGATAAGCTCCGTCTGGTTGGTTTTTCCCATGCTCATTTCCGAGAAGTGCATGTTGTTAGCCAACAGTTCCTTAACCAGTTCGTCTGTGTTGTTGATTTTTGCCACAGTAACAATGGCAAACTTACCCAAATGGGAGTTGATCATGATAGGTTGGGGGTCGGTATCACTTATAACGCCGATACCTGCCTTACCTTTGAAACCGGGGAGTTCATCTTCGAATTTTGTTCTGAAGTAAGAACTTTCCAGATTATGAATTTTGCGCATAAAGCCTTCGCCTTCGGCGTATGTTGCCATACCTGCGCGTTTCGTTCCCAGATGGGAATTGTAGTCTGTACCGTAGAATAAATCGGTTACGCATTCAGCTTTTGTAACTGTTCCGAAAAAACCACCCATTCTTTTTCTTTATTTATTATGTAATTTGAAATATGGTTGCAAAGTTACGAATAATTTTTGTACCTGAGAAGATGGAAAAACTAAGAACCTGTTTAATTTTTCCGATAAAGTAATTTGTTTGCCGTGATACACCCCTCGGTTTTTCCCTCAAAACGCTACCGTTAGTGTTGCTTGTTTCATGCGGATAAACCTCATGGTTCTATTCGGAAGGCTTGTCGGTTTATCGGGTAGTTTTCAGGGCTTGCAATCCGATGCTTCCAACCCGGATTATTCGAACCGGATGGATTTGGCAGGATGGATATGGCTTATCAGATAAGAGGGTGCGATAAGCATAGACACGGAAATCAGTAACGTGCCGATGTTTATCAGCAAATACCATCCTATATGCAATTCGATAGGCACGGTACTTACGTAGTATGTTGCCGGGTCGAGCCGGAAAGGATGGAAGTAATATTGGATGAGGCATACGGATATGCCGATGATGTTTCCCCATATCATGCCTCGTCCGATGAGAAATACCGATAGCGATAGGAAAATCTTGCGTATGGAAGCGTTGTCTGCACCTAACGCTTTTAATACACCTATCATGTTGGTACGCTCTAAAATGATGATTAGCAAGCCGGATATCATGGTAAATCCGGCTACCCCCGTCATGAGTATAAGGATTACCCATATATTAATGTCGAGTAAGTTGAGCCAATCGAATATTTGCGGATAGATTTCTTCCGACGTACGCGAGCAGTAGATTTCTCCGTATCGGTCTGTTTGGTCGTTTATCGACGAGCGGATGCAATCGTTCGCTTGGGTTAATTGACTATAATCTTTTACCGTTATTTCAATGCCGCCTACCTGTTCCGGTTTCCATCCGTTCAGCCGGTTTACAGTGTAAAGGTCGGTTATCAAGAAAAGGTCGTCGAAATAAGAGAAGTTTGTTTGATAAATTCCGCTTACCGTTAACCGGCGTGCCCGTATATTGTTTTCGATGTAATACGTATAGAGCTTATCGCCCACCTTGAGCGATAACTTGTCTGCCACGGAGCGTGAAACCAACACTCGGTTACTGGCGGCAGAATCAGTAAAAGTGGGTATTTCTCCCTCAAGTAAATGTTTCTGTAAGAATGTCCGGTCGTATTCCTGTGCCACTCCTTTCAGCATCATTCCTTGAAAATTGTCGGAAGTCATAATCATGCCCGGCTTGACGGAATACCGCTGCGTATGGGATATTTCGGGCATTCGGTTGATTACATCCATCAAGCTGTCGTTTCCTACGATAGGGGTCATTTGGTAAAGTTGGGCGCCGTCAATGCTGGATACGATGATATCGCCTCCCATTCCTACGACTTTATTACGCACTTGGTGCTTGAATCCGATGACTACCGAAACGGAGACAATCATTACCGCCAGTCCGATGGCAATACCTGCCGTGGCGATACGCACGGCAGGCTTTGATACTTTTCTCCCTCCTTCGTTACTTTTGTAGATGCGTCGGGCTATGAATAACTTCCAATTCATTGTTCAGCAGGTCAGTCGTCTACTCTTCCCGGATAGGCTTCGAGGGCTTTTCTTAATACGAAAAGAGCGCGAATCAAGTCTTCTTTCCGCAATACGTAAGCAAGGCGCACTTCATTTCGTCCGCCTCCGGGTGTGGTATAAAATCCGCTTGCAGGAGCCATCATGATTGTTTCTCCCTCGTAGTTGAAATCAGACAGGCACCATGCGCAGAACTTCTCGCAGTCATCTACCGGCAGTTTGGCCACGGTGTAAAAAGCTCCCATCGGGATAGGAGAATAAACGCCGGGAATACGGTTCAGCCCGTCTATCAAGCATTTACGCCGCTCTACATATTCATCGTACGTTTCGCGTGAGTATTCTGCCGGCTCGTCTAACGATGCTTCTGCCGCAATCTGTCCGATAAGGGGAGGACTCAACCGGGCTTGGCAGAACTTCATTACCGCTTTGCGTACTTCCAAGTTCTTTGTAATCAGCGCACCGATACGGATACCGCACTCCGAATAGCGTTTCGATACCGAGTCGATGAGCACAACGTTTTGTTCGATGCCTTCCAGATGGCAGGCAGATATATAGGGAGACCCTGTATAAATGAATTCACGGTATACTTCATCGGAGAAAAGGAACAAATCGTACTTCTTCACAAGGTCGCGGATTTGGTTCATTTCGCGGCGTGTATAAAGGTATCCCGTAGGGTTATTGGGGTTGCAGATTAAAATGCCTTTGGTCCGTTCGTTTATCAGTTCTTCAAATTTTTCAACCTTCGGCAGTGAGAATCCCTCTTCGATGGTTGTTGTTACGGTGCGAATCACAGCTCCTGCTGAAATGGCAAAAGCCATGTAGTTGGCGTAAGCCGGTTCGGGTACGATGATTTCATCTCCCGGGTTCAGGCAACTCAGGAACGCAAACAAGACGGCTTCCGAGCCGCCGGTGGTAATGATAATGTCATCGGCACTCAAATGGATATTGTATTTTTCGTAATAGCCTACCAGTTTTTCGCGGTAACTGCGGTAACCCTGACTTGGGCTGTATTCTAATACCGTGCGGTTTATATTGCGAATCGCATCAAGGGCCGCTCGCGGAGTAGGAAGGTCCGGCTGACCGATGTTGAGGTGATAAACATGGATTCCCCTTTCTTTTGCAGCTTCAGCAAGAGGCGCCAATTTCCGAATAGGCGACTCAGGCATTTCGTTTCCTCTGATGGATATTTGCGGCATAATTAAATTTTTAATTTTGTTTTCACTAATGTGTTTTAGTTGATAATGAGCTTATTATAAACTCTTTCGCTGTTTGGTCCGGAGCTTGAAAAACGCTTGCGGTAGAACCGGTCAGTCCTATGGGTAGAACCAGTCAACGCAACCGCATAGGATGAACAACACTAACGGTAGCGTTTTTCGGGGTATATGGCGGAGAATTTCTTCTTGTGCTTTCGCCGGACAAGAAAGTTCAAATAAGTTCACTGCAAATATAGCGCGAAACGATAAATCTGCCAACTTTTAGATGGAATAAAAACGCAAAGCGGGTGCATTCCCGAATCTTACAGAACGTAAATCTATGTTATCAAACTTCATTTTACGGAGATATTTAAGAAAAAAAACGTATGTTTGTTGGCGTAACCCTATAAGCAATCATCATGGAACTTTATTTAATTATATTTACATCGAAAAGTTACAAGGCGGAACAGATTTATGAAAGTCATAAAGCTCTTTTTGTAGAATTAGAGAAGCACTTCAGGCTTCACCTGATACATTATACAGAGGTAGACTCTATTCCGTCGAATGTATATAAAATGGCATTTATAGCAGATGGCTGTGTTTCTGATATCGTGATTCGTAATTTCAGCGTTTTCCCTTATCCCATTACTTTGTTAAGCGATGGACAGAACAACTCGCTTTCTGCTGCTCTTGAGATTGCGGCATGGGTAAAGTCGAAAGACATGCGTGCCCGGATTATCCACGGAACAGTATTCGAAATGGTAAAACAGGTATTGTTTCACCATAAGGCTTTTGCCGCCAAGCGTAAGTTGAAAGGAAAACGTATCGGGCTTATCGGAACGCCTGCTCCGTGGCTGGTGTCGAGCCATGCAGATTACTTGTTGGCGAACCGGAGATGGGGAGTGACGTATGTTGATATTCCGATGGAGGACGTATATAAATATTTTTACGAAATTACGGAGGAGGAAGTGGGGGTTGAGGCATCTCAGGTAGTTGCCCGTGCGCAGGCATGTCAAGACTCCACACCGGAAGATTTGCTGCGCGACATGCGGCTGTATCGTGCCGTAAGGCGGGTTTGCAAAGAACGTGATCTGGATGCACTGACGCTGTCCAGCTTTTCGCTCATCCAAGACTTGCACACCACCGGATGTCTGGCAGTATCGTTGCTGAACGATGACGGCATCCCTGCCGGAAGCGAGGGCGACTTGCAGGCGATTATGACCATGCTGATGGTGAAAGTGCTGACCGGGCAATACGGGTTTATAGCAAATCCGGCGTTTGTCGACGTTCAGAAAAACGAGATTCTGATAGCTCATGACACCATCGGCACGAAAATGGTAGACAGTTTCATCATCCGCAACCATTTTGATACCGAAGAGGGGATAGCCATTCAGGGAATCATGCACGAAGGAAATGTTACGCTGTTTAAGTGCGGAGGCGAGTGTTTAGACGAATATTACGTGTCGGGAGGATATCTTACAGAAAACACGAACTATGTTTCCACTTCGCGCACGCAGTTCCGTATAAAGCTCGATAAGCCTGCCGATTATTTTCTGCGGAATCCGCTGGGAAATCACCATATCCTCATCAAAGGAGATTACAGCGATATGATTCAAGAGTTTATGCAACAGAATCGGTGTAAATTGAGAGAGTAATTCAAAAAATCGTGTATCTTTGCATTAATAATTAATATATTTTTAATAAAAAGATTGTTTGACGATTATGATGCATAATTGGTTTGAATGTAAAATCCGTTACGAGAAAGTAGCAGAAAACGGAATGAATAAGAAAGTAACGGAACCCTATTTGGTGGATGCGCTTAGTTTTACCGAGGCAGAATCGCGTATAATCGAGGAGATTACCCCGTTTATCAGCGGAGAATTTACCGTGGCAGATATCAAGCGCGCCAATTACAGCGAGCTGTTTCCGTGTGAAGAAGATGCCGCCGACCGTTGGTTTAAATGTAAGCTGTATTTCATTACGCTCGACGAAAAGAGTGGTGCGGAAAAGAAAACGGCTACCAATGTGTTGGTACAGGCAGCCGACTTGCGCGATGCGGTTAAGAAGCTGGACGAAGGCATGAAAGGAACAATGGCAGATTACAGCATTGCTTCCATAGCCGAAACAGCAATTATGGATGTATATCCGTATTCGGCGGAGCCTGATGTGAAACCCGAATTTGCCGAAGCGGGTAACCGATAAATATAAAATTTATTATGGATATTGAAACTAACATTAAGGCTGTCCGGGCGGAACTTCCTGAGGGAGTACGCTTGGTTGCCGTATCCAAATTTCATCCTAACGAAGCCATCGAAGTTGCGTATGCTGCCGGGCAGCGCATTTTTGGTGAAAGCAAGGTGCAGGAACTGGTAGAGAAACACACCTCTCTGCCTGCGGATATCGAATGGCATTTTATCGGGCATTTACAGACTAATAAGGTGAAGTATATCGCCCCTTTTATTTCCATGATTCATGCCGTGGACTCTTATAAGCTGCTTGCCGAAATAAATAAGCAGGCGGCAAAAGTAGGGCGTATCATCCCTTGTCTGCTCGAAATTCATATCGCTCAGGAAGAAAGCAAATATGGCTTTACGTTTGATAGCTGTCGGGCTATGCTTGCTGAAGGAAGTTGGCAGACGTTAAGCCATGTTTCTATTCAAGGTGTTATGGGGATGGCTACGAATACGGAAGATGAACATCAGATTACTCGCGAGTTTGAATCGCTCCATCGCTTTTTCGGTGAATTGAAAGAGACCTATTTCAGCGGCAGCAGCGATTTTCGGGAAATCTCGATGGGAATGTCACACGATTATCCGTTGGCTGTGAAGGCAGGTAGCACACTGGTGCGTGTAGGCAGCAAGATTTTCGGGGAAAGGAACTATTAAATTTATAACTATGATACAAATTGCAACGAATTTCGCCGGACTGACTTTGGCGAACCCCATCATTGTAAGTAGTTCGGGGCTTACAGACAGCGTTGATAAAATCCGTCGACTGGAAGCTGCCGGAGCAGGAGCCGTGGTCTTGAAGTCTGTTTTTGAAGAACAGATTTCGATGCAAATAGGCAGTATGCAGGGATATGGGGCATCGGAAGCAGATGATTATCTCAGTGTGTATGTGCGTTCTCATGCGCTGAATGAGCATATTCATTTGATAAAGGAAGCAAAAAAGGTATGCCGTATTCCAGTCATTGCCAGCATTAATTGTTATACCGACAGCGAGTGGACTGACTTTGCGCAACTGATGGAACAGGCGGGTGCCGACGCTGTTGAGATAAACATACTGTCTTTGCAGACAGACAAAGATTATCAGTATGGAAGTTTTGAGCAGCGCCATGTCAATATTTTGCGCCGCGTAAAATCGGCAGTGAATATTCCGGTGATTATGAAGCTGGGTAGTAATTTCACTAATCCGGTAGCATTGATAGAGCAACTTCATGCAAACGGAGCAGACGGTATCGTTTTGTTTAATCGCCTTTATCGTCCGGATATTGATACGGAACATCTTTCGTTTACTACTTCCAATGTTATGAGTTCGCCTACCGAACTTGCCGACAAAATCCGGTGGACGGCTATCGCTTCGGCTAAAGTGCCGCAGGTTGACTATGCCGTTTCGGGAGGTGTGCATAGCGGGACGGATGTCGTCAAATCGATTTTGGCAGGAGCTGCTGCCGTAGAAGTGTGCAGCTTGATTTACGAACGCGGTGAACAGGAAATTGAGAAACTGAAGCAAGAACTCGGTTGCTGGATGGAGAGAAAAGGTTACGAATCGTTGTCTCAATTTAAAGGAAAACTGAATGCCAAAGAAGACGCTACACCGTTCGAGCGTACGCAGTTTATGAAGTATTACAGCAGCCACGAATAGCAGCCCGATTTTCTATGGGATGCGTTTACATAAACAAGCCCATGTGTTAGGTGAAACTACCAATAGTTTTCTCTAAGACATGGGCTTGCGTTTTATGGGTGTTCAGCCTTTATCTTATCTGAACATTTGTAATTTCTCCCATGTACATGGTGTACGATTTCGTTGTATCAATTGATTGGTTGAGCGACTTCAGTTCGTCGGCAGACATTTTTTGTGCCATCGACTTCTTACATTCGATAACCACGCCGGGCTGGGTGCTTCCTTCCGTGTAGAATGAAATCTGATAAGTATCGCTATGCTCCATAACGGCATTGATGGCTATACGGTTTTGGTCAACCAAGAGATAAGCTACGTTCTTGTTAAACAACTTTCCAAATCCTCCCCAGTTATCCGCTTTCAAGTCAATTTCTTCATCGTTTGCAGTAAGCGTGATTCTTCCCGAAGCGGCAATTTCGCTTAGGTTTTCAGGAAGTTGTTCAAATGTAATGTTTTTCAGTTCTCCTCCGGTCGACGGAACAACAGCAGGTGTTGCCGGTTGTAAAGTTGCGGCAGGAACCGTTTGGGGGGCATTTAAGGCATGAACACCTAAAGCTTCGGCTGCCGATTTGAACAGTTCATCCTTTAAGTCGATGGTTTCTCTGCGGAACTTGCCGCAAATAGGAGCCAGTTTGGTTTTCTTTTTGTTTAGCGCCATATCGTCGGTAATCCATTCCTCGGCTGTGTAACGTTCTCCGCCGTCTCGGTTCTCGTCATACCAGTAACGTATGCGCGTCATTTCCATGTTGCAAGCTCCCTGTTTGGGATAAATGAAAAGTTGATAATAGATGCGTGTACGGTCTAAAGAAAGAGCCGAAGAAGAAAACACGATATATTCTTCTGCCGTAGCTGCGATTTCGCCTTTTTCCTCATTCGAATACACTACCCGGCTTTGCAGGTCGCCTTCGGGTTTAAAGCGTTCGTTAGCCCAATTTAGCATCTGCGTATAGATTTCTTTTTGCGAAAGAGCCGGAGCTTTTAGCTCATAGTTGAAAGTTACTTTTCCATCGGTCAGCGTAACGGCTCCCGCCAAATATTTTGGATTGGAATTGTCTTTTTTATCCTTTGCAGAAAGGAAGAGGGGCATACATGCCAGTAAAATAAACAGAACTTTTTTCATGGTTTCTTATTTTATTAAATAGGTTTTTACTGTTTTCAGATAAATGACAGACAAATATAGCGATAAAAAAAGAGAAGCTCTTTTGAACTTCTCTTTTTTAAGTATTTTAAGATAGAATTTTATTTGACGGGAATCTTGTCGATACGCTTCTGATGGCGTCCGCCTTCAAACTGCGTATTAAAAAATTCTGTCATAATCTTGTCAGCCGTTTCGGTAGTGATGAAACGTCCCGGCATAACCAGTACGTTTGCATCGTTATGCTGGCGGGCAAGATGGGCTATTTCAGGCATCCAACATAATGCGGCGCGGATGCCCTGATGTTTGTTCAGTGTGATGCCGATACCTTCTCCGCTTCCGCAGATGGCAATACCGGGATAGCACTCTCCGGCTTCAACGGCGAGGGCCAGCGGATGAGCATAGTCGGGATAGTCGCAACTTTCGTTCGTATAAGTACCGAAGTCCTTATATTCCCATCCTTTTGCTTCCAGCCATTGTTTCACATACTGTTTCAGTTCAAATCCCGCGTGGTCGGATGCCAATCCTATCGTTTTCATTAGAGCATTGCTTTTACTTGGTTATACACATTTTCGGCAGTGAATCCTAATTTTTCGTCCAATACCTTGTACGGAGCAGAGAATCCGAACGATTCCAATCCCCATATCTTACCGTTAGCTCCTACCAGTCCCTGTAAGTTGACAGGCAGTCCGGCTGTCAGTCCGAAAACCTTTGCTCCGGCAGGGATGATGCTTTCTTGGTATTCCTTGCTTTGGTTGCGGAACAGTCCTTCCGACGGAACAGAAACGATGCGGGTCTTTATACCGTCTTTGTGGAGCAATTCGGCACCTGCGGCGAGGGTAGAAACTTCAGAACCGGAAGCAACCAGAATTACATCCGGATTTTCGTCAGAACCGGCTACGATGTAGGCACCTTTGGCAGCCTGACTGTAATCTGTTCCGGCGGGAAGCATGGTGATGTTCTGGCGAGACAAGATTAGAGCCGACGGAGTATCGACGTTCTCCATAGCCAGTTTCCAGCAAACCGTGGTTTCTTCAGCATCGGCAGGACGCAATACCAACATTGAGTTCTTTCCGTGATGGTTCTTCAGTTTTTCCATCAGTCGGATTTGTGCTTCCTGTTCTACCGGTTCGTGGGTAGGACCATCTTCGCCCACGCGGAACGCATCGTGAGTCCAAATGAACTTAACCGGAAGTTGCATCAACGCAGCCATACGTATGGCAGGTTTCATATAATCAGAGAATACGAAGAATGTACCGCAGGCAGCGATAACGCCTCCGTGGAGCGTCATACCGATGCAGCAGCAAGCCATAGTCAGTTCGGCTACTCCGGCTTGGAAGAATGCACCGCTGAAGTCTCCGTTTACAAACGCATGTGTCTTTTTCAAGAAACCGTCGGTCTTGTCTGAGTTCGACAAGTCTGCCGATGCACAAATCATGTTCGGAACCTGTTCTGCCAATACGCCGAGTACCGCTGCCGAAGCGTTACGGGTAGCATCGTTGGCTTTTTGTTGTACGCTTGTCCAGTCGATTTTCGGTGCAGCTCCGCTGAACCATTCTTTCAGTTGGGCTGCCTTTTCCGGATTGGCAGCAGCCCATGCGTTTTCTTCTTCATGGCGTGCGGCAACGATGGCTTTCAGCTCTTCGGCACGTTTCGCATACATTTCTTTTACGTCGTCGAAGATAACGAACGGGTTTTCGGGGTCTGCTCCCAAGTTAATCATGGTGTTCTTGTAAGCATCTCCTCCCAGCGGCGCACCGTGTGTCTTACAGTTGTGTTCGTAAGAGCTGTTGTCGTCTTTGCGAGCGCCTTTACCCATGATACATTTACCGATGATTAGCGTAGGACGTTTGCTTTCAGCTTTTGCTGCGTCTAACGCTTCGCGAATCTGCTGGCAGTCATTACCGTTGATTTCGATAACGTTCCATCCCCATGAACGATACTTCATGGCTGTATCTTCGGTAGTGACCGCACTGGTTTCGGTAGACAACTGAATGTCGTTTGAGTCGTAGAACATAACAAGGTTATCCAGTCCCAAGCATCCGGCAATACGTCCGCCACCCTGAGAAATTTCTTCTTGGATTCCTCCGTCGGAAATATATGCGTAGATGGTTTCTTTAGCAAATGTCGGGTTACCGGTACGCGCAGCTAAGAATTTTGCAGCGATAGCAGCTCCTACGGCAAAGATGTGTCCTTGTCCCAGCGGGCCGGAAGTATTTTCTATGCCGCGTTTTACGTCTACTTCAGGATGTCCCGGAGTAGGAGAGCCCCATTGACGTAATTGTTTTAATTCGTCAATGCTGAATTTGCCGATTAAGGCTAATTGCGAATATAACATCGGAGCCATGTGACCCGGGTCGAGGAAAAAACGGTCGCGTCCTTCCCATGTTGGATTTTGGGGATCGTATTGCAGGTATTCTGCATACAAGACGTTGATAAAGTCTGCACCGCCCATTGCACCGCCCGGATGTCCGGATTTCGCTTTTTCAACCATAGAAGCAGCCAAAATGCGGATGTTGTCAGCTGCGTGGTCCATTACTTGTTTGCTGTTCATATTGATAAAAATTGATTTTGAATGCTACATAAAGCGGACTAACGGCCGCTTGTTTTATTAAAAAATCGGACAAAGATAATTTATTATGCTTATAAAAGCAGCGTGAATGATGTATTTTCTTGTGTTTTTCATTCACTTGTGCCGTAAGAGCCTGTCTAAAGCCTTGCTGACCGCTTCTTTTCGGGGAGTTTCCGTCCGTCGGTTTCCTCCCGAAAACGCTACCGTTAGCGTTGGTCATCCCATGCGGTAGAATTGCCCGGTTCTACCCATAGAGTTGCCCGGTTCTATGGGTAGTGTTTTCAGGGGCTTCAGAAGCGGTTGTAGGCCGGATTTTAACGGCTCTCCGGGTGTCCTTTATTTTTTGTATTTAACGGCAGCTTCCTCGATGGGCAGACCTGCTTTATAGTGTTCTATATAAGCATTAAATCCAGCCACGTCTTCAGCCGTCGGCTTGATTTCAACGCCCACATCGCCGGCAAATACGTTCTCGTCCAAGAAGTCGGCAAGCGACAGTTTTTTCGGGTTGTTTACAAGGTAAGAACCCAGCAAGGCGATGCCCCATGCGCCGCCTTCACCTGCCGTCTCCATTACAGAGATGGGAGAGTCGATGGCTGCCGCCAAGATTCTCTGACCTACGCCTTTGGTCTTGAACAAACCTCCGTGTCCGGTAATTCTGTCTACTTTAATCTTTTCTTCTTTGAAAAGAATATCGTTTCCTATTTTCAGCACCCCAACCGAAGCATATAAGTGGGCGCGCATGAAGTTGGCGAGATTAAACTTGTCGTTAGCCGAGCGGATGAACAGCGGGCGTCCGTCTTCCAGTCCTGTCACCGGTTCTCCCGAAATGTAGTTGTACGAAATCAGTCCGCCGCAATCGGTATCTCCTTCGAGCGCATGGTTATAAAGTTTTCCGTATATTTCGTTCATGTCTACCGGAATGCCCAACAGTTCTTGGTATTCTTTGAACAGGTTCACCCACGCATTGAGGTCGGAAGTACAGTTATTGCAGTGTACCATTGCCACAAGGCTGCCGTCGGGGGTGGTAACCATATCTATCATTTCGTAAGGTTTCGACAGCTCTTTCTCCAGTACAATCATAGAGAATGAAGACGTTCCGGCAGAAACATTACCCGTACGCTGTTTTACGGCATTGGTTGCCACCATTCCGGTTCCGGCGTCTCCTTCGGGCGGACAAACCGGTACGCCGGCTTTCAAATGACCCGATACGTCCAGTTTCTTGGCTCCTTCAGCAGTAAGCGATCCGGCGTTTTCGCCTGCCAGCAAAACTTTCGGCAGAATGTCTGTCAGCGTCCAGCTGTATCCTTTCGGCGCGATTAGCTTGTCAAACTTGGCAACCATTTCGGCAGAATAGTTCTTCGTGTTGGGGTCGATGGGAAGCATACCCGATGCGTCGCCGATGCCCAATACCTTTTCGCCTGTTATTTGCCAGTGAACATATCCGGCAAGTGTGGTCAGGAAAGTGATGTCTTTTACGTGTTCTTCATTGTTCAAGATAGCCTGATAAAGATGAGAAATGCTCCATCTTAGAGGAATATTGTAAACAAATAGTTCGGATAGTTCGGCAGCGGCCTGAGCCGTATTGGTGTTTCTCCATGTACGGAACGGAATCAGAATTTCTTCTTTGTCGTTGAAAGCCATGTAACCATGCATCATGGCACTGATGCCGATGGCCGAGAGCGTTTCTATTTCAGTGTCGTACTGTTGTTTTACGTTAGCGCGGAGGTCGGCGTAGCAGTCTTGCAGCCCGTGCCAGATAGCGTCGATACTATACGTCCAAAGTCCATCGACCAACTGGTTTTCCCAGTTGTGGCTTCCTTGCGCTATCGGTTTGTTTTCTTGGTCAATCAAAACAGCCTTGATTCGGGTAGAGCCGAACTCAATACCAAGAATGGCTTTTCCTGTTTCGATGGTTGACTTTGCATCTAATTTCATGTTAAAACGGTAATTTAAGGTATGATATAAAGAATGGAAAAGAGAGGAAATTAAAAGTGCTGCCGGCGATAGGCTCGCCGGGCACTTTTAATCTTCAGACAGAAGCTAATAAATTAAAATTAGCAAAGAGCCTTATTCAGCATGTAGTAAACTTCGTTCATGCGGAGTTCTTTCTTAAACTCGCCGATAGTGGTATCTTTGTTGATGTGTACCATTTCGATTCCGGCAATTTCGGCATAGTCTTCCCAGTATTCAGCCGTCAAGTCATAAGAGAAACAAGAGTGGTGAGTACCTCCGGCAAGAATCCATGCTCCGGCACCGACTTCGAAGTTAGGCATCGGAATCCACAAAGCTGAAGCCACAGGCAGTTTGGGCAGCGGTTTCGGTTCAATACATTCTACGTCGTTTACAATCAGGCGGAAGCGATTACCCAAGTCGACCACCGTAGCTGTACATCCTTTTCCGGTCTTAGATGTAAATACAAGGCGTGCGGTCTGGCTCTTGCGGATACCGATTCCGAGGAAGTGAACCTCCAAGCGAGGCTTCTTGGCTGCGATAAGCGGACATACTTCCAACATGTGAGCTTGAAGAATGGCACTCTGTTCGCCGTTGAAATTCAAAGTATAGTCTTCCAAGAATGAACATCCATTGGGCAAACCTTGATTCATGACCCATACCGAGCGGTAGAGAGCAGCCGATTTCCAGTCGCCTTCTGCGCCAAATCCGTAACCGTCTGCCATCAGACGTTGAGAAGCCAATCCCGGAATCTGGTCGAAGTGGCTGCCGTCTGTCTGTCCGAGGTCGTCGAAGTTGGTAGTAAATCCTTTCGCACCTTTAGCTTTCAGAATGGCACGCAGAGCAAGTTCGGCTTTGGCTGCATTCCAAATCTTCTGATAAGCTTCGGTTGATTTGTCTTCTACCTCCGCGTCGTGGTCATATTCGTTGAAGTAAGTCTGAACCAAAGCGTCTACTTCTTCATCTTTCACCTGTTTGTGATATTCCATCAGTTCGCTTACCGGACAGTAGTCAACGTGGTATCCCATACGCTGTTCAGCTTCCACTTTGTCGCCATCGGTTACGGCTACGTTGTTCATCTGGTCGCCGAAGCGGATGATTAACATGTCTTGAGCGTCTGCCCAAGCTGCACAAACACGCATCCATACCGCAATCTTGTGTTGGGTATCTGCATCCTGCCAGTAACCTACCACTACTTTACGACGGATACGCATACGGGTACAGATATGTCCGAATTCGCGGTCGCCATGAGCCGACTGGTTCAGGTTCATGAAGTCCATGTCCATTGTATCCCATGGAATTTCTTTGTTGAATTGAGTGTGGAGGTGGAGCAACGGCTTTTTCAACTGTTGTAATCCGTGAATCCACATTTTGGCAGGTGAGAAAGTGTGCATCCATGTGATGACACCGATACATTTCTCGTCATTGTTTGCAGCTTTGAATACAGCTTCTACTTCTTTCGAAGAGTTTGCAGTACCTTTATATACAACTTTTACAGGCAGATTGCCGCTGGCGTTCAAGCCTGCTACCATTTCATTACTATGTGCGTCTACCGCGATGACAGCATCGCCTCCGTAAAGGAGCTGTGCTCCGGTTACGAACCAAACTTCATACTGATTGAATGTGTTCATGGTTGTTTAATTTTTGATGGGTTGATAATTATAAGAGTTATTTCTTTTGTCCGTAATAAGCATTAGGACCATGTTTGCGGCTGAAGTGTTTCTCAATCAGCAGCGGATTCATGGTGAGATGCGGATTAACAGTGTATGCAATGCTTGCCATCTTGGCAACCTGTTCCATGACAACGGCATTGTGAACAGCGTCGTGAGCATCTTTTCCCCAAGCGAAAGGACCGTGGTTCTTTACTAAAACCCCCGGCGTATGTACCGGATTGATACCTTCGAAACGTTTTACGATTACGTTTCCGGTTTCTAATTCGTATTCGCCTTTTACTTCAGCTTCGGTCATGTCTGCCGTGCAGGGGATGGCTTCGTGGAAATAATCGGCATGTGTAGTACCGATGTTAGGCAAATCGATTCCTGCCTGAGCCCAAGCCGTGGCGTAAGTTGAGTGAGTATGAACAACGCCTCCTATTTCGGGGAAAGCCTTGTAGAGTACCAAGTGGGTGGGGGTGTCGCTTGACGGGCGCAGGTTACCCTCTACTACATTTCCTTCAAGGTCCACTACTACCATATCTTCTGCCTTCATCTCGTCGTAAGATACACCACTGGGCTTGATTACCACCAAACCACTTTCGCGGTCAATGCCGGAAACGTTTCCCCACGTGAAAATCACCAGTCCATGCTTAACCAAATCCAAGTTGGCATGGAATACTTTTTCTTTCAATGCTTCTAACATACTCTTCTAAAGTTTGAATTTCGGGTCTTTTTGATAAGACTTATCATTGAATTTATAAAGATAAGCTCCTCTGCGAGATCCTGTTTTATCTATTTTATCTGTTTTTTCAATGAATCCCATGTCGGCGATTCGTTTGCGGAAATTCCGCTTGTCCATTGGCTCGCCATATATGGCTTCATACAAGCTTTGCAGTTGCGACAGGGTAAATAACTCAGGCAGCAAGTTGAAGCCAATGGGCGCTCTCGATGCTTTGTGTTTCATGCGCGTCCGGGCTTTTGCCACCATCTCCGAATGGTCGAATATCAAGTCAGGAAGTTCGTTTATATTTACCCAATAGGCATTATGCTGCTGAACTAATTCACGGTCGTATTCATTGATGTTTATCAGCGCATAATATGCCAGTGAGATTACTCGTTCTCCCGGGTCGCGATCTACTTCACCGAATGCGCCGATTTGTTCCATGTAAACATTCTCCAGACCGGTCAATTCACTTAATACACGTTTGGCTGCATCGTCCGCACTTTCGTTTTCTTGTATGAAGCCGCCCATGAGCGACCATTTCCCTTTTGCCGGCTCAAAGTTCCGTTTCAATAAAAGCAGGTTGAGTTCTCCTTTATCGAAGCCGAAAATGATGCAATCGATTCCGACATAAAATTTCGGATTTTGTTTATAATATGCAGTCATATAGTGTAATTGTTTTTCAGTACAGATTTTTATTTCTCTACACCGAATTTAAAGATACAGTGGCTGTGGTACGTTTGTCCCGGTTCTAACACAACTGAAGGCCAGTGTGCTTTGTTGGGGCTGTCAGGATAGTGCTGCGTTTCCAAACAAACGGATGCACGTTGCGGATAAGCGATGCCTTTCTTTCCTTTTACAGTACCGTTGAGGAAGTTGCCGGTGTAAACTTGGATACCCGGTTCGTCGGTATATACTTCCAGTGTGATGCCCGTAGTCAGACCCGTCAGTTTGGCTGCCACCTTATTAATGTCGCCTTTGGTATTTAGTACCCAGTTATGGTCGAAACCATTTCCGAATTTCACCTGTTCGTTGTCAAAGTTAGTCACGTCGGGAGCAATCGGTTTGGGAGTATTGAAGTCGAACGGAGTACCTTTAACAGCCATCATAGTGCCGTCGGTCATAAACGTGCTGTCTACCGGAGTGATGCTGTCGGCTGCAATGTATAAAACATGGTCGATTGCCGGTACCGACGGGTTGCCGTTCAGGTTGAAATAAGAGTGGTTGGTCATGTTGATAACCGTTTTCTTATCCGTTGTGGCATCGTATTTGATGTCGATGGCATTATCGGCCGTAAGCGTATAGGTTACGTTTGCCGTAACGTTTCCGGGGAAGTTGTTGTCTCCGTCCGGCGATTTCATGGTCAGTATGATGGTGCTGTCATTGGTCTGGTTGGCTTCATATACCTGATATTGCCATCCCGTAGGACCACCGTGCAGGCAGTGACCGTAGTTGTTCTGCGGAAGCTGATAAGTAGTACCGTCTATCGTAATTCTTCCTTGATTGATTCGGTTGGCATAGCGCCCGATGGCTGCACCGAAATCACTTGGTATGTTTTGGTAATCAGCTATGCTGT
The DNA here is from genome assembly GCF_023337095.1 of Bacteroides caecicola. Classification (NCBI taxonomy): domain Bacteria; kingdom Pseudomonadati; phylum Bacteroidota; class Bacteroidia; order Bacteroidales; family Bacteroidaceae; genus Bacteroides; species Bacteroides caecicola. The sequence continues at coordinate 76,941 of NZ_JAMBLM010000010.1, read as the reverse complement.
CGAAGCCTAAAACCACATCGGTCATGTTCCCATTTCTGTCGGGAACCATGATTGAAACCAAGCGTCCTCCGAAGTTTGTCACACACACTTCCATTCCTTGATGATTCTTCAGCGTATAGAGCTTTACCGGTTTCGTGCCATCTACCATTGTTTCAAAATTGGCGGGATTCAAGCCCGATAAAGTCAGCGTAGATTGTTCTTGCTTTTGCGCACATCCGCTAAATAAGATGAGAGCTGCGCTCATACCCAAAAGTGATTTTCTCATGTTTTCCATAACTTGTATTTTTCTTTGTTTTACTTGTTTTTTTTATTTATGGTGTAAAAGTAACACTTAAAATAATTCGTTGTGTATTCCCCGGTTATGTTATGCAACATAAATGTATATTTTTTATTCTGTATGCCCTGCAAAAAGTGTCGGATTAACAGGAAGATAGAGTAAATGGTGTATGGCTGGGGAGGGGATTGCCTGAGCTTTGTCCGGCTTTATGGAAGACTTGAAAAACGCTTGCGGTAAGACCGACTGACGCTATGGGTAGAAATGGTCAACGCTTCCGCATGGACAGGGCAACGCTAACGGTAGCGTTTTCCGGGTATGTCAGGAGGACTTTTCTTCTGCTTTCATAAGCTGTGAAAGTCTGAGCAAATCTAAAAATAAAGGGAGAACGTTACACAAAGTTCTCCCTTCGAAAATTTAGGCATATATAAATATTTAGGAATATTTACCAGAAATATGCATAGAAAGCGGCACAAAGTGCAACAACGCCTAACGTTGAAATAATATCCCACTTGTTCCAGCTTCTGAAAATTTCTTTTTTGTATTCCGGCGTGAATGTGATAGCTTCTACCTGAGCTTTTGACGGAGCAGGAGTGAAGAAAGAAACAACCACCATCAGCAGGATGATGAATACGAGCAGCCAGATTTCGAAAACAAGCCAGTTGGTTTGCCAGAACCATGTAGTGTTTTCCCAGAACGCTCCTTCCATCACAGCGTTTCCGTTTTTGGTAATCACATTGGTTATCAAGCGAATCATACCAATGATGAAACCTCCGATTAATCCCCACTGGCCGGCAAGCGGAGTGATTTTCTTAGAGAAAATACCCATTGTAAATACTGCCACCATCGCCGGAGCCAGCAGTGATTGGATATTCTGCAAATAGCTGTACAGTGTATCCATGCTCATCATGACCGGCATCCACGCCAATCCCAGCAATACTACGATTACGGTAGCGATACGTCCTACCAATACATAGTGAGCTTCACTCATGCCTCTTTTCATCGGCTTATAGAAGTCTTCGGTAAAGAGGGTTGCGCAAGAGTTGAAGAATGCAGCCAAAGAAGCTACAAGGGCGCAGATGAAACCAATGGTAACGATACCTTTCACGCCGGCAGGCAGGATGAATTTTACCATTTGGGCGAAAGCAGCATCGGTATCCGGGATGTTGGTTCCGGCTTTCATTGAGAAAGAGAATCCGCTTTCAGGGTCTTGTGCCAATGCTGCAGCAATCATACCGGGGATAAGGAACATAAACACCGGGAACAGTTTGAAATAACCGGCAGCAATCGTACCACGGCGTGCACGCTTCATCACTTCTTCGTTTGCCTCGCCTTTGGTCTGTCCTAACACACGCTGTACGATGTGTTGGTCGGTACACCAGTACCAGAAGCCGATGATACTTGCTCCGATGAATACAACGAATCCGGGATATTCTTTATACATAGGGTCGCCTTCTTCCCAGTGGAACATGTGGGTTGTTCCGTAGCCGTCATGCAACTGTCCGCAGAAGTCCATCATGGTAGTCCATCCGTCGGCAATGTTTCCTCCACCCAATGTGGCAAGACCGAGGAACAGCACGAGGAACGAACCGACGATAAGAATCGGGGTCTGGATAGCAGAAAGCGTCATTACCCCCTTCATACCTCCGAATACGGTAAAGATGGCAGTGATGGCAATCAGTCCGATGGCTCCGTACCAGAAAGAAATACCCAGCAGGTATTCAAAGAAGATACCGCCCGTAAACGCTGTAACACTCACTTTTGTCAGCACATAAGCCACAAGCGTAATAATAGACAGCCATGAGCCGGTGGTTTTCGTGTAACGGAATTTCAAGAAATCGGGCATGGTGATAATCTTACCCAGTTTGTTATTAAGTAATTGGTAAAACGGAACGAAGAGCCAGCCTAAGATAAGAATCATCCATCCTTGCATTTCCCAGTGAGCCATTCCCACGCCGTCTTTCGCTCCGGTTCCGGCAAGTCCTACCAAGTGTTCAGACCCGATGTTGGCAGCAAAGATAGCTGCACCGATGATGTACCACGGTTCGCCTTTACCAAACAGATAATCTTCACTGTTTGCCCCTTGTTGCAAACGTTTGTCCTTTTGTACAGAGCGATATACCGCCCATCCTACTAATATGACTCCCACTGCGATGATTAGCCAGTCGAGCCATACAAATTCTTGTGAATTCCAGTTCATGATTTTAAGTATTTAAATTATTTAATGTATCTGATTTCTTGGCTGTCAGAAGGTTTTGGTTATTCTTCCTATTGAGTGTATTTCTAACACTAATTCGACTGCAATATTAGGCATTATGTAGATAAGTTGTTTCATAAAAGCTTATGTTATAAAGCAGGTTTCTTGTTTTTTTTAATATCGTAAGTAGATTCTTGGTTTTCGGACGCACGTGTTATACAGTATGTCACCCGATTTAATGAATACGGATGGGATTTTTTGCTAAATGGATTTTTTTATTCGGATAATTGATTATCTTTGCGATATCCATGTTAAAAACATTGTACTTATGAATCCGAATAATAATCATTTGGTCATTATGGCAGGCGGTGTAGGAAGCCGTTTCTGGCCGATGAGTAGCACGCAGATGCCCAAACAATTTATAGATGTGTTGGGATGTGGACGTACGCTTATTCAACTCACTGTAGACCGTTTTAAAGATATTTGTCCGCCGGAAAATGTTTGGGTGGTTACATCTGCCGCTTATGCAGATATAGTAGAAGAACAGTTGCCTGAAATAGCAAAAGACCATGTATTGTTAGAACCCTGCCGGCGTAATACGGCTCCGTGTATTGCTTACGTAAGTTGGAAAATCAAGGCGAAAAATCCGAAAGCGAATATTGTGGTTACACCGAGCGACCATATTGTGATAGACGGACGTGAGTTTACCCGCGTAGTGACTTCTGCCATGAAATTTACGGCAGATTCGGATGCCATTGTTACATTAGGGATGAAAGCTACCCGTCCGGAAACGGGGTATGGTTACATTGAAGCTGATCTTTCGATGGCGTGTCCTTCGAACAAGGAGATTTATCGTGTAGATGCTTTTAAAGAAAAACCCGACTTGGAAACTGCCGAGCGCTATCTGCGCCGTAACAACTATTTTTGGAACGCAGGTATCTTTGTGTGGAATGTTAATACGATAGTAAATGCCATCCGTGTTTACCAGCCGCCGATGGCAAAGATATTCGAACGCTTGCTACCTTATTATTATACAGATAAGGAACAGGAATTGATAGATGAGGCTTTCCCGGCATGTGAGAATATTTCAATAGACTATGCCGTGATGGAGAAAGCTGATGAGATTTATGTGTTCCCGGCTTCTTTCGGATGGAGCGATTTGGGGACATGGGGGTCGTTGCATGAGAACTTAAAGAAAGATGCCCATAACAACGTGTGTATCGGTCAGAATATAAAGGTATACGAATCACGGAACTGCGTAATTCACACCACGCAAGAAAAGAAAGTGGTAGTTCAGGGATTGGATGAGTATATCGTGGCGGAGAAGAACGACATGCTGCTGATTTGCCGTTTGAGCGAGGAGCAGCGCATCCGCGAGTTCTCAGAAGATTAAGACCTGCTTGATATAAAAAAGGCACGTATTTCAACAAACGTAAACTGTGTGCGTTTGTATGAAATACGTGCCTGATTGGTTTATAAATTATCCTTTTTACTTAATAGCTGCCAAAGCTGACTCGTAATCGGGTTCTTGCGTGATTTCAGGAACCAGTTCGGTATAAACAACCTTACCCTCAGGATTAATAATTACTACGGCGCGTGCCAGTAAACCACACAACGGGCCATCGGTCATTAAAACACCATATTTTTCTCCGAAGTCTGACGTATATCGGTAGTCCGACAGTGGAACTACGTTTTCAATGCCTTCGGTAGTACAGAAACGTCCTTGTGCGAAAGGCAGGTCTTTTGATATAGCCAGAACTATCGTATTAGGCATCTCGGATGCCAGCTTATTGAATTTGCGTACCGATGCTGCGCATACACCCGTATCCATGCTCGGAAAGATGTTCAGCAAAATATTTTTGCCGGCGGCATCGGCTAAAGTAAAGTTTCCTAAATCGCCTTTTACCAATGAAAATTGCGGAGCTTGACTCCCAACTTTTACGAAGTCACCTGCCAATGTAACAGGAGCTCCCTTAAACGCAGTTGTTGCCATAATTGTTTTAACTTTTAGTTTGATTTATAGAAAGAAAACAAGTAAACCTCTTGTTTTGTTCAACCCTCATCGGAGATTTGTGAACTTAATGAGCGGTTTACTGATTCAATGTAATTCAGGATTTCATCGCGTCCTGTTTTCTTTTCAGAAGAAGAAATGAAATAAGGCGGCAGTTCCTCCCATTGTTCTTGCAGTGTTTTCAGATACAGCTCTACGTTTCTGTTTGTTTTCGATGTGCTTTGTTTGTCAGCTTTTGTAAAGATGATAGCAAAAGGAATGCCGTTTTCTCCCAGCCATTCAATGAATTTCAAGTCATTGTTTTGCGGGGATAATCTGCTGTCTACAAGTACGAACAGACAAGTCATTTGCTCACGTGTCAGAACGTAATCCTCTATCATCTTTTTGATTTTATCCATCATTTTCTTGCCGCGCTGCGCATAACCATATCCCGGCAGGTCCACCAAATACCATTCTTTGTTGACCAAAAAATGATTGATGAGCAACGTCTTGCCCGGAGTAGAGGAGGTCATTGCTAATTTAGAGCGTTGGGTAAGCATATTGATGAGGCTTGATTTCCCTACGTTCGACCGTCCGATAAAAGCATATTCGGGCAGGTTGGTTTTCGGACACATGTCGGCTCGCGAGTTACTTATAACAAATTCTGCACTGGTTATTTCCATATATCTTATTTTATTGTGATACAAACATACGCAAAATCTATGGAATATCCGCCGATTTTCAGCAGATTAACGCAATATAATCTGTGAATTAAGTAGTTAAGAAAGAATCACGGAAGTTGGACTAAGGACTGAAATCCGTTTCAAAGCGGATTAAATGAAGAAGAGCAGTTCCCAAGTCATTACTTGATGAAGGTGCCGATTTAACAGACCCGTTCCGCTTGCTCTGCTCTGCGTAGGTTTGCTTATCAAGGGTTAACTCGTTAATTTATAGTTTTGCAACCCCAAAAGGACGAGTATGACAAGAAGTACATTTTGTGTGCTTTACATGGGCAAACGCACCTACCGCAAGAAAGCCAACGCCGTGCGTCTGTGTGCCGATGACCTTATGAGTCGTGAACGGCACTCGTGTCGAAGGTAGGTTCTCTTTGGGGCAGCAATAAGTTTCTACAAGACAGGATAAAGGGCTGAAAATATAGAATGCACTCTAAAATCCATTTCCCAAGTAAAAAAGTACTATAAGATAGGGGATTATCGGAAAAATCTCCTACTTTTGTAAGCGGATTGAGGCAACTCTCTCCGGAATATACGGGAATAAAGAAGAAGCGTTATGCGCATCAAGTATTTGGGAACGTAGGAAATTTTCAAATTGCATACTCAGATGGCATAGTGGTTCTTACGCCATAGCGTGGGCTGCTATAACTACATCTGTATGCAAGGTTTCCTACGACCTCCAAATAAAGACGTGGCATAGTTGGCTCACGTTTTCTGTAACATCTAAATTAATATTCTTAGAGAGTCAATGAGAATTTTATAACGATGAGAATGAAAAAATATTTAAGGATGCTCTCTATGTTCATTGGCACTTTCCTGCTGATGTCTTTAACGAATTGTACCACATCTAAATCTGTTGTCTCGCAAAGTGCTGATTTGTCTAAGTACAAATATGTAGCACTCATAGATAATGATACGTATAGAATTCCACCTGAACTTATACAATATCAAATACAATTATACGATGCGGTTGAACAGTCTGGGTTAACATTGATAAATCAATATCGTATCAACGAATTGACACGGAACGAACAATCGGCATTATTGCTTGCAACTATTGGCGTTACTGCAAGTCAGGAAGAAACTGTTATCACCGTCAACTTTATTGACTTCGACAGCGACCGTCCCTTAGCATCTTGTCGAGGTGCTTATACTACGTTGGGCCTCAGTTCGAATGCCGATATTAAAGGTGCTATTAAACGTGTTGGCGAACAAATCTCAAAAACTTTTAAATAAACAGTCATGACTATCAAAAATCTTTCTCTCATTTTATTGGCAGCCTTAAGTTTTATATGGGGTGGTTGTGACAATGACGATACATTGGGTGATACCTATGCGGATATAATCATGTTGGTGTCCGAAACAACTGTTTATGAACCCGTATGGGGTTGTGACACTCCGGTGGAACATATGCTGGTGAAAGAACAATCTGCTACGGAATGGCAACCGCTTGTTATGGGTAGCATTGAAGGCTTTGAATACGTGCAAGGACATGCCTATGAGTTGAAGGTGCGAAAAACTACTCTTGCCAATCCACCACAGGACGGAGCGAGTTACACTTATCGGTTGCTTGAGGTAATAAGCGATACGCAACCCGACACTCCTGTTTCACCTGAAGAGTGGCCAGAAGAAGCAAAGTTCAAGTTTAAAATGGTGCAACTGAACCCGTTTATGAATTTAGACACGCCGTTAGCAGCACCTTTTGACCTTTTGACCTTTAGGATATTTGACCATCAAGACGAATATACTCCTTTGGGCTATCCCGAGTTCCTGCAATATTACGATTCGATTGTGATGTCAACTGCGGTCATGCCCGATACCTATTGTGTCTATCAAAAGAAAACGGATGAGAGTAGTACGTCCGAAAAATTCACATCTCAATGGAGTTCCTATTTCTTTGAGAAAAACGATTTCCCGATAATTCTAAAAGGATACAAAGACGGTGCTGTGAAATATGCATTTCAGATGAAACAAATCATGCGTGAAAGGGATTTCCTAGGGATCGATTGGAAAGATGGAGGCATTACGCTTGCCAATCCGCAATCCCATGTCGTTTATTGCGTACTTGATACTCGTTATGAGTTCCTGTTGACCGACACCCAACTACGGAACAACATCCCTTTCGTGAAAATCAAAGTGGCATTTGCATCTGACCTTACTGATGCAGAAAATCTGAAAAGGCAAGAAAACGGACTGCGCTGGTTGCTGGAAAAACATTTGGGATATAAAACTTTCGAGACTATTGCCGACTTCAAAACATTACCAGAAGATGCAAGCATCGTGGAAACTTATGGTAATGAGACTACACGTGCTGCGCTTCTTCATTTTAAGGATAATGATTTTCATGAAGAATGCTATTACATAATCGCCGAACCGAAATAATATCTCAAGTTTCGGATGACGATTTGTTAAGTCAATAGAATATCACAAGCAGGCAAAAAGAAAAATGAAGCCATTTTCTTTTTGCCTGTTATATTTCACTATATTTGCATCCGTAAGAGTTACCCCAATAAGCAAAGCGATGCAGACCACGGCAATTAGAACGGTTGCCAACTCATTACCCCAAATCGAGGTAATTCTTCTAACTCTCTTGATTTCAGAGAGGTTTATTCCTTATACAGATTTACATAAATCTGTGAGATAACAGCAGAAAAGGTGCAGGTTTGAGCAAATATTCTCTTTACGGCAAACGCTTAATCTAAACTTTTCTGGTGTAGCCACATTGACAAATGTTCTGCCACTTCTGCATTGTTTAAGTCGGACATGGGGAAATGCGTATTGCCATGTAACCCGATTTCAGGTAAATGAATAACTGTAACATCGCCACCTCGCTTCCAGTTCTTTTATCTCGTCTGCTGTGAATATTTCATTCCGATAAATTGGCTGCCGATGGTTTGCCTTCCGTACAGTATTGTGCCGATCAGCTCTGTCTTTCGCCAAACTATTTGGGCGATTTGCTGCGGAAAGAAACGGGGCTTTCTGCCTTGAAACATATTCAGCAGAAGACGTTGGAAGTGGCAAAAGAACGCTTGTTTGGTACGTCGAAAAGCATCAGTGAAATAGCTCACGAGTTGGGCTTCGCTTACCCGCAACATTTCAGCCGGTGGTTTAAGAAATATACCGGATGTACGCCAAACGAATATCGAGGGCAGACATCAATGGAATGATGGATAAACCTGTCTCTCTGATTGACATAAAGCAAAAAACGCTTGTATATTCTGTTATTAATGAATGCAGGCTGCAAATTGTTCAAACTTTATCGTATTTTTGCGCGAATTTTTTGGAGAAAGCTGTTCCGGAGCGGTTCTGAACGGGGTGGAATCCGTCGAAAAACGCTACCCATAGAACGGGTGAACGCTATGGGTAGCGTAAGGCAATTCTACCGCATGGGATGACTGACGCTAACGGTAGCGTTTTACCGGTGAACAGCCCGTCAGAAAAACAGGAAAAATATGGCACAATCAAAAGAAATGACATCGGGCGCATGTTTGCCGCTGATTCTTAATTTTGCGATTCCCCTGCTGTTAGGAAACCTCCTGCAACAGGCTTATTACTTGGTCGATTCGGCTATCGTGGGAAAGTTTTTGGGCATTGACGCGCTTGCTTCGGTGGGAGCCAGCACCTCGGTGGTATTTCTTATTTTAGGATTTTGTAACGGCTGTTGCGGCGGATTCGGCATCCCTGTGGCACAGAAGTTTGGTGCGCGCGATTACGTTACGATGCGCCGTTACGTGTCGGTCAGTCTGAAACTGGCAGGAGTGATGTCGGTAGTTATTGCCATTATCACCTCGTTGCTGTGCGGATACATCCTGCGCTGTATGCAAACGCCGGAAACGATATTTCAAGATGCATATTACTATCTGCTGATTACGTTTATCGGAGTTCCTTGCACATTTTTTTATAATCTGCTTTCCAGCATCATTCGTGCTTTGGGAGACAGTAAAACTCCTTTTTGGTTTCTGCTGTTTTCTGCCCTGTTAAATATCATCTTGGATTTGGTTTGTATCCTCCTGTTTGGTTGGGGAGTAGCTGGAGCGGCAATAGCTACTGTGTTTTCTCAAGGCGTATCCGCGTGGTTGTGTTATCATTATATGTATCGTAAGTTCGACATCCTGAGAGCCACGGCTTCCGACCGCCGTTTTCGTCCCGAACTGGCCCGGCAACTGTTGGCAATAGGCGTACCGATGGGACTTCAGTTTTCCATTACCGCTATCGGCAGCATTATGTTGCAGAGCGCGAATAACGCATTGGGTACGGCGTGTGTGGCAGCTTTTACCGCAGCCATGCGCATTAAGATGTTCTTTATGTGTCCGCTGGAGAGTTTGGGTATTGCGATGGCTACGTTCAGCGGACAAAACTACGGTGCCGGACGTCCGGAACGAATCTGGACGGGTGTAAAATCGGCAGCGGTTATCATGCTTAGTTACGTGGCGGTGGTAGCCGTTATCCTGTGGACACTTTCCGATAAGTTTGCGCTGCTCTTCATCTCTCCGTCGGAACACGAAATTATCTACGATACAGCGTTGTTTCTTCATGTGTCGGTATCGTTTTTCCCTGTGCTGGGACTGCTTTGCATCTTGCGTTATACGATTCAGGGAGCAGGTTATACACGGCTCGCCCTCTTTTCGGGAGTGTCTGAAATGATAGCCCGCATACTGGTCAGCGTGATAGCCGTTCCGTTATGGGGATATTGGGCTGTCTGTTTCGGTGACCCTACGGCTTGGGTGTTTGCCGACGCTTTCCTGATACCGGCCTTTATTTATGTCTACCGCCGGCTTTGTGCCATCGTGAAACGTGAGCGTGCTGTTGCCGCTTCCGCCTGAGGGTGAAGTTAGTTGCGGATGTTCAGACGTTTCCACAGCGGACGCGGAATCAGCCTCCAAAAGAATACCAGCAAGCAGTAACGCCAGTCGATGACCGCAATGCGCTTACGGCGTTTCAGCGCGCGGACGATGTGTTGCGCCACTTTCTGCGGGCTCATCATCAGCGGATAATGTTTGCCGTCGTTTAATAATCCGGTAGCAACGAAGCCGGGGCGTATGTCGGTAAAACGGATGTCGGCGTGGTGCATACGTGCCGATTGTTCCAACGCATCGAGGTAGATGTTTTGAAACCGTTTGGTGGCGGAGTAGGCAGGTGCGATACCCAGTCCCTTTGTTCCGGCAATGGAACTGATGACGGCAATATGTCCTTTCGGTTGTTGGCAGAAATAACGGAACGCCGCGGTAGTCAGTCGGACGAATCCGGCGGCGTTGGTTTCCACCGTATCCAGTTCGATGTCGGGGTTGAGGCTGAAATTCTGATGCCCTATGCCGGAACTGTGAAAGTATAAATCCATACCTCCCAAGTCGTCGATAAGATTGCGTAGTGCCTGTTCCGCCTCCGGCTGACGGACATCAAGTACACGGTAACAAATACGGTCGGGCGATAGCGACTGTAACATCTTCAGTTTCTCTTCGCGGCGTCCGGCGATGCCGATGCGCCATCCCTCGCTCACTAACAGCTTTGCTACCTCGTAGCCGATACCCGAAGTAGCGCCGACGATAACGGCACGTTTATTGGTTTCACTCATGGTAGGTTCGTATTTCATATAAAAATTCTTCAAAGTCGGGTGTCTGCGGGTTGTTCTTCTTATAATAAAACCGTTCGCAGTAAGGCATCTGCTCGTTCAGTGGTTTCATCTCCCTTGTCAGTCGGTTACAGAAAGCCAAGTATGCGTGTGGGTTGGCGCGCTGTCCGCTATCGTCACGATAAAACGTAACATATCGGTTGTACGGATACGCCTTGACCAAATGATTGACCCACTGTGCAAGGCTACATGCTTCACCGATTGAGATGCGGTCGAACAGATTGGAGAAATTCAGTACAATCAGTTCGGAACGTGCGGCATGGTTTGGCCAAAGACCGGAAGGCACTTCGTCGGGGTGCGCATAAAAGAAGGTCTTTGTGCGGCGGTATTCATCCGTGCGGAAAAAAGTGTCGGCAGTTTCCTGCAAACACTTCTCCGGACAAACTCCGAGGTAAGTCAGTCCGGTGTGCGGCAGATTCCGGCAAACATCGGCAAAAGCCAAGCCCGATGCCCCCGACTCATACGCAAAGTCGCAGAAAACAATGTGTTCCGAAGTGTTACGCAGCAGTTCTCGTAACCGACTTCCGAACACTTCGTACAGCGAGCGGGCAGCAGCGTATTGCTTGCACATATAATAATAATTGTACAGATGAACGTAGGCTGCGGTATCTTCTCCGCCGGCAGTGCGGAAATCGGAACGTCCGTAAGCGATGGCTTCCAACTGGGATGCGCGAGACTCTGGAGCAGGAGGCGGAACTGTTTCCCGGAACGTCCTCTGGAAATGTTCCGGAACAGGATAAACTTCGCTTTGCGTATACCATCCTTCTGCGTATTCAGGCAGTGTGAACGAAGCCCGGCAAAAATCAGAGGTAGTAGACTCTACGTACCCGTTGTTCAGCCGGATGTATTCCATCAACTTATAAAAGGTAAGGTTTGCACCGAGAATATTCGGATTGCCGGTCAGCAGAAGTTGTTTCCGTGCACGGGTTATAGCAACGTTCAGCTTGCGGTCGATGGTAAAACGCCCTTCCTGAAACGAATTAGCCGTAAGAAAATTCAGTTGGCTCAGGTTGCGCACTGTGAAAGAGTAAATGATAACATCGCACTGGCTTCCCTGATAACGCTCTACGGTGTCGATGGATATATCGTTTAACGCAGGGATTCCGAGGCGGGTCACTTCCTTGCGTATCATGGCAATCTGGTTGCGGTAAGGGACAATCACCCCTACGGTTTTGTGAGCATCGAAATATTTTTCCGTCAGTCGGTAAACCCGTTGCAGCAAAACGCTGACGATACGTGCCTCATTGAGGTTCGTCTTGTCGGACAAAGCTGTATCATCCGGAGCTTCGGCAGGAATGAAAACCATGCGTCGGGTAAGCAGCAGGCGGTCGATGTCATCGTGAGGCGTATGGGTATCAGGGTAGGGGTATATCTCTTCCTGATGAGGCAATGGCACCGGCTCTAACCGCTCGTTATAGTAAAAAGCATTGTTCGGAAATTCGGAAATGGCGGGGTGCATACGTCCCTGCTTGCGTAAGACACTGCGAAACGCTTCGCCGCTTTGCTTGTATAAACGTTCGAAGAGCGAGTTCCGGCAGTCGTCTAATCCGATAGACTGAAGAAGCGGGTCGGTAACGGAGGCTTCTTCTGCCTGCTGGAGCGCAACGGCAGGCAACTGCTTGTAATCGCCGACAAGAATAAACTTCCCGATGGCATTGGTTTGTTCATGCCGGGCAGCAAGGATGCCTATCAAGTCAGGTTCCAAGATTTGCGAAGCCTCGTCGATAATGGCAAGTTCGAAACGCTTTAGGTTAAACAAATACGAACGGCTGTTGAGAGCGGTCGTCGTCCCTACAAAAATGCGGGTTTGGTTTATCTTTCGGCGGATGTCTGTCAGTTTGGGGCAGTCTTTCAGACTGTTTTTCAGTAAATAGGGCAAATATCGCTTGTCGCACGAAAATTCATGTCCGATACGAATGAACGGGGTTTGCAGGGCGATGCCGGAGTCGACCAGCATACTGCAAATTTCGTCCACGGCGCGATTGGTGTACGAGAGTAGCAAGATGGAAACCGCCGGGTCAGTCAGCGCCTCTTCTACCATATATCGTAAGGCACACGAAGTTTTCCCCGTGCCGGGAGGTCCTACGAGAAGGAAATAATCGTCCGCCTGTTTCTCTTTTAAAATCAGTTCGTCAAACCGCCCGTAAGAACCGTTCAGTCGGCGTTCGGGTGTTCTCGATGGTGCACGCTGGCACAGCAGTAATGCCTTGCGCTCCTGCTGTGCATTGAGAAAAGCATATAAACCGCGTATGCTACCCGACGTTGATACGTCTGAAGTATCGTGTTCCACGGCAAAAGTTTCCCCGTTTGCACCGATAATATCTTTGTTCTGTTGCCCGTTGCGTAACAGCAGAGTTAGTCGGTCAGGCTGTATTTCTACGATGCTTCCTTTCAACAAGATCTGTTGGCGTACGTCAGGTTCTCCGTCATAAGCATAAAAAATGACAATATCTCCCGTACGGAAATTAGGCAAGAAATCTTCTCCCTGTTGCGGAATATTCAGTTCGATAAGGTCGTAACCTTTATCGGGCGAGCTTTTACGCTTGTCAAGAATCGTCAGTCCGAGCAAGATATTCCCGGCTTCTATTTTCTCGTGAAGCGGGATGTGCCATGTTCCGGCGAAACCATTAGCCGGGTCGTTTCTGCCTCCCGTCTTGCTCAAAACAGATTCTTTAGAGATGAATGTAAAGAAGCACTGGAAGTAGGCACGTTCCAGTTCCGTACCTCCCTTCAGTGTGTTGATAATTTTTTGCAGTTCCGGCTTTTGGAAATCGTTCCACAGTCTGCCGCCGAAATGAAACTCATTCAAGGTTTCTGTGTCAATATTTTTGATAACCGATTCAATGCTTCCTTCGGCAAAAGCCATCTCGTTGGCTACGATACGGTTTCGAAGACAGATACTTTCGCGGAACAGATTTTCGGCAAAGTGTTCCATCATCAAACCGTCGCTATACTTTGAATAAAGCAAGAACGTCTGTATGTTTTCAGGGTTGCATCCGAAGTTGTACATCAGCACACCCTGATACAGCATCATCTGTACGAAATGGTCTTCCTTGTGGCTATGATGGTTATACTCGTCTCGTTTGCCCGACTTCTGTTCTACCAGTACGTTAAAATCTTTCTGCAACATATCCGTTCGTCCCTGCAACCCCAGACGCTCGCATATAAAAGAGGCTTCGAGCAGGATGTTATGTTTGTTGAAGGTGCGGATGTTTCGGGGAAATACTTCATGGACAAACGAGCGGATGTTACTCATTTGTGTTTGAGCCTGCGCATGAAAGTTGTCGGGAAGTTGACACGTACAAAACTCCAGCGCCGAAGAAGCGAAAAACTTTTTTACCGTGTTCGGGTAACTTACCGGGGCGTCTTCGCGTTCGTTGATATAGTCGTCCAGAAACTGGCTGGCGAGGTTACCTAACAGGATGGGTGCAGTGTTGGCTCTGGGTTTCAGCTTGTTGATGAAGTAATTGAGCGGATGTCTGCCATATTCTCGAAAACATACGGCAAGCGAGCTGATGTCTATCAGGTAGTCGGGGTGGACGATAACGAGACCGGGGATATACTGACGTTCATCATCAATCCGCACATCGAGCAGGTTGATGGGCATATTCTCGGTAAGGATGTCTTTCAGGTAAAGCAAATCGCCATTGTAACCGCCTTTGGCATAGTTGATTATAATGAACGGACTTTCATCGTCATCGGTTGCCGCAAAGATATGTGTGTCGTCCCAGCTTGTAACAGATGCGCGCAGATAGGGAAGCTGGGTTTGGCGACTCTCCCTGTACGGGCGGTTGGAAGCAGGTATTTCGGCAAGCAACGATGATGGTATGGGAGTGTCGAAACTTGCCGAAACAAACTGTGCGATGGCGCGCAAATCGTAACGGTATTCAGAAAGGTCGGTTTGGTAGTTGCCTTGTAAGGCAGCCTTGCAATTTCTGCGCATGGTCTGGATGGCATACCGGTCAGAAGGAGTCATCTTTTTTGCCTTGCATATATAATCCAACCGCGAGAAGAGATTGGCAAAAGCAAGTGTGGTTTCGGCAGTCAGTTCGTAGCAGGCTTGCTCTAATACTTTGTAAAGTTTTATGTACTTATCTTGCAGGTTTTCGAGCGAAGCCGGCGGGTGGCTGTGAATTGACTCGATGCGTTTAAACCAGTCGAAAGACTGGAGTTCGATACGCGATGTTTCCGGAACAGACATCATACAATATTAAGGTTGAGTAATAACCGTAAAAATGAGTCGGGCACTCTCTAAGTCCGGATAAGTGGTTTGGTAAGTGGCAGTTACATCTTCTACCATGCTCATCGGAACGAGCGGACTCTCACGTGTGATATCAGTTTGAGACATTAACATCATAACGTGGCTTTCGTTTCCGGCAAGGGTAATCGCGTACTCAATGTAAGACGTGCCTGTATCTTGCGTGTATTTCAGTTCTTGAGTGAAAATGCCGTTCGAACTTTGTCCCGCTCTGTTGGGCGCAATCGTTACACTGCCTTCCGTCTGCTCCTTGTTGGTGTAAGTAAAAGTGAAAATACTTTCCACCGCAACCGGGCTGTCTGCTATGATTTGTTCTTCCAACAGTTTGATGCTCGCTTGTGTCATGTTGGGAGCTTCTATATCGGTTGTTATGCTTGTTGTTTGAAAAGATACCGAAGTATATTCCACAATAATCTTCAGGGTATAGCTGTTACCCGAATTGTCATGGATGGCAATAGTGGCTTCGCCTAAGGTAGAAGGCTTGATAATCAGCGTTTCACCATCGTAATCAAAGTCTACCACCTCTTGGTTGGAATTGCGGATGATGTATCTGCCTCCATCTCCTCCGCTGATATGGAAACTTACTCCGTCATTAAACGGATTAAACGTAAGGGTGTTGGTCTCCTCATTGATGGAAGGAGCTTGCTCAGATATGCTGATTAACGTAATGGGCGAATAGTCATCGTCAGAGCAAGATGTTGAAATAAATGTACATGCTGCTAAAGTAATGCCTGCTAAAAAGTGTTTGAGTTTCATATCTCTGGTAGTTTAATGATGTAATTAAACAAAGTTAGAATAAAAATCTTACAGTTAAAACAGTATTAACCATAATTTAAGAAATTAAGGTAATGAAGATTACTTTCTTGCTGTACTGTGTGGTAGGGATGTTATATGAGGAAGAGGGAAATTTTGTGTCTGAAAGGACATTGAAATTCTACCCATAGCGTAAACCCTTCCATGCGGATAGGATGTCTGTTTCATCCGCATGAAAGGGTTTACGCTACGGGTAGAAAAATGTGGGGGTATGAACTATTCTTCGTCTTCGTCGTCGAAATCAAAGTCGAAGTCATCCAGATATTCGGGCGTGAAAAATTCATCCAAGTCGCGCCGTTCCTTCTTGGTCGGGCGTCCCGTTCCACGAGCCCGGTCTATAAATCCGCTGATTTTACTCATTTCCAACAATTCATATTGGTCGGGGGTGGTGACGTTTTCCATGATTTCGGGCACTAACTTGGCTCCTACACGCTTCTCGATAGCCTGTAACACCTTGAAAGAATAAGTAACGGGAGGCTTTCTCACCTGAATAACATCGCCCGGTTTCACCATGCGGGCGGGTTTCGCCTGTGCACCGTTGATTGATATTCTACCTTTTTTGCAGGCCTCGGCAGCAATTGTGCGAGTCTTGAATATGCGGGCAGCCCACATCCATTTGTCTATTCTTGCTTCGGGCATAGTCTTTTAGTTATTTGTTGTTATACAGATTCATCGTATTGTTCAGTCCTGCCAAGCAAAAACTTTTTACGATTTCTCCTGCCGTTTCCAAACGTTCTGGCATCAGTTTCATGTCTTCTTCGCCGAAATGTCCCAACACATAATCAATCTGTCCGCCCCGTGGAAAATCATTCCCGATGCCGAAACGCAGTCGGGCATAATTTTGTGTGCCGAGGGTGGTAGCAATGTGTTTCAGTCCGTTGTGTCCGGCATCGCTTCCTTTTCCTTTCAGCCGCAGGCTACCGAAAGGTAGGGCAAGGTCATCTACCACGATTAATACATTCTCAAGGGGGATTTTTTCTTGTTGCATCCAATAACGTACAGCGTTCCCGCTCAGATTCATGTAGGTAGACGGCTTGAGCAATATCAGTTGGCGACCTTTTAATGACAATGTGCTGACAGCTCCGTAACGCTTATCGCTAAAAACAATATTGGACGCCTTTGCAAGAGCGTCCAATACCATAAATCCTATGTTATGACGGGTATCTCGGTATTCATCACCGATATTTCCCAGTCCTACAATCAAATATTTCATTGACAGAGGGATTTTTGTTTAAAAGCGTTGGAAATTATTTTCCGGCAGCAGCCTGCGCGCCACGTGCGGCACGAGTCAACTTAACAGCGCAAACAACGGCGTCTTTTGCGTTTTGGATTTCCAAGCCTTCGTAGCTCAATTCGCCCACCTTGATAGTTTTTCCTAAGCCCAAAGAGCTAACGTTGATAACCATACGTTCGGGGATTACGTTGTAAAGAGCTTTCACTTTCAGCTTACGCATCTGAAGAACTAACTTACCACCGGCTTTAACACCTTCAGCCAAGCCTTCCAACTGTACAGGAACTTCCATTACAATCGGGTTGTTTTCATCGATTTGGTAGAAGTCTACATGCAGGATAGCATCGGTTACCGGGTGGAACTGGATATCTTTCATTACGGCGTTTACGATCTTTCCGTCAATGTTCAGATCTACTACATAAATGTGCGGAGTATATACCAACTTGCGCAAACCATCTACTGTAACTGAGAAGTGAGTAGCGATTTGTTTGCCGTTCTCATCTTTTTGAGATCCGTACAATACGCATGGAACACTGTCATTTCTGCGCAAGTCGCGCGTGGCCTTTTTGCCTGTTTCGGTTCTTGCAGAACCCTGAATTTGGATTGATTTCATTTCTTTAATTTTTTGTGTTACTCTAAATTAAGTTTGTTGTTTTGCTTAATTCGCCATCACACGATGCAAATATGTCACACGATAGCTTAAAAAAGCGCGGCAAAGATAGATATTTTCTTTGATGTGACCAACAGATTCGACTAAAAATCAATATCTATTTTGATTTCGTCGGATTTTAATGGTTCATCATACCCTGCGTTTTTCTCTCTTTTTTGTGAAGATTCGGACTGAGTTTTTGGAGAGTTTTCCTCTATATAATTAATAGTTTGCTGAAGACTGTTCATAAATTTGTCAAAATCTTCTCTATATAAAAAGATTTTATGTTTCTCAAAACTAACCTGCGGTTCATTGCCTTCTTCCAAGAATACTTTCTTGCTTTCCGTTATGGCAAGAAACATTTCGTCTTTACGGCTTTTCTTTACATCAAGGTAGTAAATACGTTTGCCCGCTTTTACAGTTTTTGAAAAAACGATTTCTTTATCCTCCGCTTTGTTCTTTTTATTCAAATCTTCCATAATAGCTCGTTTGTTTCGTTAAAAAAATGCCCTCAAATTTGAAGATTTTTTCGGAATACGCAAAGAAATGGGTTGATAAAAAACTATAATCGCTAAAAAAATAGAAAAAATATCTTGCTACTATAGGCTGTATGAGGGATTTTGTTTACTTTTGCAGCCTGAAAATTTATGTTTATCTTTTATTGTTGTTATGATTAACAGAGTTCTTATTCGTCTTAAGATAGTTCAGATAATCTACGCTTATTATCAGAACGGAGGTAAAAACTTGGATACTGCAGAAAAAGAGTTGTTCTTTAGTTTATCCAAAGCGTATGATTTGTATAACTATCTTCTTCTTCTCATGGTGGAAGTTACAAAGTATGCTGCAAGGCGTTTGGAGGCAGGAAAAAACAAACTTGCACCTTCTAAAGAAGAGTTGTTCCCGAATACCAAGTTTGTAGAAAATCAGTTTATTGCCCAGCTGGAAGTAAACCGTCAGTTGAATGAGTTTGTTTCCGGTCAGAAAAAGACGTGGGAAAATGAAGCCGAGTTTATAAAATCACTTTGTGAACAAATCATGCAGAGTGATATCTATAAGGAATACATGGCAAGTGAAACTTCTTCGTATGAGGAAGATCGCGAAGTGTGGAGAAAGATTTACAAAAAAATCATATTCAACAACGCGGCTCTTGACGACGTGCTTGAAGACCAAAGTTTGTATTGGAACGATGATAAAGAAATAGTAGATACCTTTGTATTGAAAACCATAAAACGTTTCGATCCGAAAAACGGAGATAAGCAAGAGTTGTTGCCGGAATTTAAAGATGAAGAAGATCAGGATTTCGCACGCCGCTTATTCCGTCGCGCCATTTTGAATGCCGATTATTATCGCCATCTGATTAGCGAGAATTCCAAGAATTGGGATTTGAGCCGTGTTGCGGTGATGGATGTAGTCATCATGCAGATAGCTTTGGCTGAGATTCTGAGTTTCCCGAATATTCCTATTAATGTTTCATTGAATGAATACGTTGAAATAGCCAAATTGTATAGCACTCCCAAGAGTGGCGGATTTATCAACGGAACACTGGATGGAATTGTTAATCAATTAAAAAAGGAAAATAAACTGACTAAAAATTAATATATTTGCTGAGGTTTAATATTAATTTGATAAAAAGTAAAAACGTATGAATTTGTTAACTGTACCTTTGCAGGCACAAGGCGGTGCTGATTATTCTTTCTTGATTATGATGGTAGCTATCTTTGCTATCATGTATTTCTTCATGATTCGTCCTCAGAACAAAAAACAGAAGGAAATAGCTAATTTCCGTAAAAACTTGGAGGTTGGTCAATCTATTGTTACTGCGGGTGGAATTTACGGGAAAATCAAATCTATCGAAGATAATGCCGTTATCATTGAAATAGCACCGAGCGTAAAGATTAAAGTAGACAAGAACTCTATTTATGCAGATGCGCAAGCTCCTTCGGCGCAGTCAAAATAAAAATATGTGATGATTATGTTCGCTCGAAAGAACATAAAAAGATATTATTTAATAGGTTTAAGAAAAATCAGAAGTTTCCTGCTCAGTGCAAAGAGTAGGGAACTTCTGATTTTTTTGTTTTTCGTCATCGTATCGTTTTGCTTTTGGTTGCTTCAAACGATGAACGACACTTATCAAACCGAGTTTAAGATTCCGGTGCGTTTGAAGAATGTACCGAAGGAGGTTGTCATGACTTCCGAAATACCGAATGAGATACGGGTTAGCGTAGAAGACCGCGGAACGGTTCTGCTTAATTATATGCTTGGACGCACATTTTTCCCTATATCTTTCGATTTTCAGGACTATCAGGACAAAGGAGCTAAAGTAACCATACCTTTGGCGGAGTTTAACAAGAAAATCACTTCTCAGCTTGCCAGCTCTACCAAGCTACTGTCTGTTCGTCCTAATGTGATTGAATTTATTTATACGAGGGGAAACGCCAAGAAAGTTCCTGTTGCAGCGAAAGGACGTATGGTGGCAGGGCGGCAATACTATATTTCCAATATTTTGCTTGCTCCTGACTCGGTGGTAGTATATGCACCCAAAGATGTGCTTAATTCGATTACTACCGCATATACAGAGCCTCTTGATTTAGAGAATATAACAGATACGGTGGTTCAGCGCATTCATTTACAGGAAGTAAAAGGAGCGAAGTTTGCTCCTGCCTTTACAGATGTTACCATCTGCGTAGATATGTACTCTGAGAAAACGGTGGAAGTACCGGTTGTGGGATTGAATTTCCCGGCAGGAAAAGTGTTGCGTACTTTCCCTTCGCGTGTGCAAGTTGCCTTTCAGGTAGGATTGAAAAATTTCAAGCGCGTTTCTGAAAATGATTTCTTTATCGGTGTTTCTTACGAAGACTTATTAAATAACAAGAGCAGCAAAATTCCGCTTACCCTGCGTAGTAAGCCCGATTTTGTAAACCATGTCCGTATTGTTCCGGAGGAGGTTGATTACCTCATTGAACAGCAGCCGGTAGAAGAAGGAACAGAATAATCAAAATGATAAAGTTAGGTATTACAGGCGGGATAGGAAGTGGCAAATCTTATGTCTCGCGCTTGTTGAGAGCGAAAGGTATCGAAGTGTATGATACCGATAGCGAAGCGAAACGGCTGACGTTGTCTCATCCGCAGATTCGGCAGGAGCTGACTGCCTTGCTGGGAGAGGATGTTTATCAAAATAACATTCTTAACAAGCCTCTTTTGGCGAACTATCTGTTTGCATGTAAAGAAAACGCACAGCGCATCAATGCAATAATCCACCCGCGCGTTTACGATGATTTTGTCAGTTGGGCAAGGATGAAGGAAAAGGCTGGAGCCTCAATGGTAGGGATGGAGAGCGCCATTCTCTTTGAATCAGGTTTTAATCGTGCGGTCGACAAGGTATTATTCGTATATGCGCCTTTAGACGTACGTATCCGTCGGGCAATGGAGCGCGATAAGTCGACGGAAGAACAAGTGCGTGTCCGGATACTTGCTCAAGCCTCTGATGAAGAAAACCGCCGGAAGTCCGATTTCTTGCTCATAAACGATGGAGTTCGTCCGTTAGAATCCCAGTTAGAGCAACTGCTTCAGGCGTTAATACAGCGAAAACCTATCCGATAGCTTGTGTATGTCATTCGTGTATTGTATTTTTGCCCCCTGAATAATAAAATAATACTAAATACCTTAATACGATAAACATTATGTTGAAGACTATTTTAGCCATCTCTGGGAAACCGGGGCTGTATAAACTGATTTCTCAAGCAAAAAATATGCTGATTGTAGAAGCTGTTAGTGCCGATCGAAAAAGAATGCCGGTTTACGCAAGCGACAAAGTGATTTCTTTGGGCGATATCGCAATGTATACCGATGGCGATGAAGTGCCTTTGGGCGAAGTGTTGGAGTCTGTAAAGACAAAAGAAAACGGTGCCGTTACTTCTATCGACTATAAAAAGGCATCTTCTGAAGAATTACATCAGTTCATGGCAGAAGTGCTGCCTAATTACGATCGCGACCGCGTTCATACCGGCGATATCAAAAAACTGATTCAGTGGTATAACCTGTTGATTTCAAACGGAGAAACCGATTTCGTAGAAACACCTAAGAAAGCAGCCGAAGCCTGACAGCCGACATTCGGTAAGACTACTTTTAGAAAACATGCCTGTATCCTGATAGGGGATATGGGCATGTTTTTTTATCGGGTTGGGTTAAGAGCGTTTAAATTTTGCTCTGCCTGCGGTTTGAGAATTGTTTTCGGGGAAACAGACCGGAAACAAACTCAAAAAGGAGCAGATAAAAATACTTAATCGGAAAATTTAAATGAACAGGCTCTAAACTTTATTGGGCTTTTTCAGGGACTGAAAACACTACCCATAGCGCAGGTTAACGCTACGGGTAGAAATGGTGAACGCTACCGCATGGAATAATCAACGCTAACGGTAGCGTTTTCTGGGGGCATAACGGTGGAAATTTTTCTCATCAGAAAAAAATAATCGGTTTATTATGAACCTTTTTCAGACATGAGTTGTTATTATATCAAACTAAACAAAGGACTATCATATATAGGATTTATTGAATTGAGGGTTAACACACACAGATCACGTGGGCAAAGTGCGAATGAATCAAACGTGAAGTTTGCACTTGCCTGCGTGTAAGTGTGTGCCGTTGGGTGAAGGTATCTCTTTTTTTGAGCGTAGAGACGTTCTGAATGTCACAATAAATCCTTATTTTTGCATCATTCAATTCGATTATAAACAATACACTATATGAAATACGGTTTTGTGAAAGTGGCGGCGGCTGTTCCGGCGGTGAAAGTTGCCGACTGTAAATTTAACGCACAGCAAACTGAAACCCAAATTGTGGTGGCAGATGGAAAAGGCGTACAAATCTTGATTTTCCCGGAGTTGAATCTTACCGGCTATTCGTGCGGCGATTTGTTCGGCCAGCAAATCCTGTTGGAAGAGGCTGAGCTTGCCCTGATGCAGATTATGAATAACACGCGCCAGTTTGACATCATATCTATTGTGGGTATGCCGGTAGTGGTAAACTCTACGCTTTTAAATTGTGCGGTAGTCTTTCAGAAGGGCAAAATATTGGGGGTAGTGCCTAAAACCTATTTGCCTAATTACAAAGAATTTTATGAGCAGCGCTGGTTCGCTTCGGCAGACGCTCATCCTGATACTACGATGGTTCGTCTCTGCGGCCAGTTGGTTAAAGTTAGCAGGAATTTACTGTTTGATACCCCCGACGTCTGTTTCGGAGTTGAAATATGCGAAGATGTATGGGCGCCCATACCTCCCAGTTCGGAGCTGGTACTTAAAGGAGCCGAGATTATCTTCAACATGTCTGCCGATACGGAAAACATTTGCAAACACCAATATTTGCGCTCGCTGTTGAGCCAGCAGTCGGCACGCTGTCTTGCGGGGTATGTTTTTGCCTCTTCGGGTTTCGGCGAATCGACCACCGATGTGGTGTTTGCCGGCAATGCGCTGATTTATGAAAACGGTACATTGTTGGCTGCCTCTGAACGTTTTTCGTTCGAAGAGCAACTGGTTTCCACCGAAATAGACGTTGAGCGTTTGCGTGGAGAACGTCTGACGAATACCACTTTTGCTGCCGCCGTGCGTAAATATTCCCAGTTGGGCGGGCAGCATATATCCACCGAACTTGTTCCGTCGCGCGGGCTGATACTTACCCGTCCGATAGATGCGCATCCGTTTGTTCCTGCCGGTGGCAAACTGTTGGACGAACGTTGCGAGGAAATATTCTCGATACAGGTGGCAGGACTGGCAAAACGGTTGGTGCATACGAATTGCAGAAACGTGGTGGTAGGCATATCCGGCGGGTTAGATTCGACGTTGGCTCTGCTGGTTTGTGTGAAAACATTTGACAAATTGGGCTTGCCTCGCAAGGGAATTACCGGCATCACGATGCCGGGCTTCGGAACAACCGACCGTACGTATAACAATGCGATTGCGCTGATGGGTTCGTTGCAGGTAACCACGAAAGAAATCAGCATAAAAGATGCCTGTATCCAGCATTTCCAAGACATCGAACAAGATATGTCCGTTCATGATGTGACATACGAAAACGGGCAGGCGCGCGAACGTACCCAAATTTTGATGGACTATGCCAATAAAGTGGGCGGACTTGTTATCGGGACGGGCGACCTTTCGGAGCTGGCTTTGGGATGGGCAACCTACAACGGTGACCACATGTCAATGTATGGCGTAAATGTAAGTATTCCTAAAACGTTGGTGCGTTACTTGGTTAATTGGGTGGCACAGACGGGAGTGGATGTGCTTTCGCGAAACACGTTGCTTGATATCATCGACACGCCGATAAGTCCCGAACTGATTCCGGCAGACGAAAATGGAAACATTAAGCAGAAAACAGAAGACCTTGTAGGTCCATACGAGCTGCATGATTTCTTCTTGTTCCATTTCCTGCGCTTCGGTTCGCGTCCGGCAAAGATTTTCTACTTGGCAGAAATAGCTTTCAAAGGCGTGTACGACAGTACGACGATAAAAAAATGGCTGACCACTTTCTTCCGCCGTTTCTTCTCGCAGCAGTTTAAGCGCTCTTGTCTGCCCGACGGTCCGAAAGTAGGTTCGGTTTCTTTAAGTCCGCGTGGCGACTGGCGTATGCCGAGCGACGCAAGTGCGGCTTTATGGTTAAAAGAGTGTGAAGAATTACAGGCATAATCATTTTGATTATGCCTGATAAAAAGATAGGACAGGCTCTCTTTAGGGCCTGTCGTTTAAATTATCTTCAACAAAGCGTTTTACACGCTGTGTGTATTCCTCGGGATAAAGCAGGTAAGAGGTGGCATGTCCGGCATTGGGGACAATCCATAAGGCTTTCGGATCAGGTTTGGCTTTATATACTTCGTATACCATCCATGTAGGAACAAAGTCGTCTTTGTCGCCGTGGATGAAAAGCATGGGCTTATGGCAGCGAGCTATTTGTTTCTCAGCCGATGCTTCGTGAAAATTCCATCCGTTTTTCCATTGGCAGAGCCAGCTTGCCGTGTAAAGCAATGGGAAAGGAGGCAGCCCGAACCGCTCTTTCAGTTCTTTGCTGAACTGTTCCCATACGCTGGTATATCCGCAATCCTCTACAAAACAACGAACATACGCCGGAAGTTGCTCACCTGAGAGCATCATGGTAGTAGCCGCTCCCATCGAAATGCCATGCACCACAGCTTCTATCGAATCCCCAAAAAGGGCAGGAGCAGTATCGATCCACTGCATAACATCTTTGCGGTCGAGCCATCCCATTTGGAGGGCATTGCCTCCGCTTAAACCTGAGTAGCGCAAGTCCGGTAAAAGGATATTGTAATCAAGCGAACGATTATACATGTACCCGATGTGGAACATGCGAATAGCATTATCCGTATACCCGTGGACGATAACCGCAGTTTCTTTCCGCGGGCGTGAAGCACGAGCATAAAAGGCATGGAGGCGTGTTCCGTCGGGTGCAGTAATAAACGTATCGCGAAGCGCATGAGCATTTTGCAGGCTGTCTACCCACGGTGTTATCTGTGGGTACATCTCTTCCATATAGGTAAGAGAACCTGCCATATCCTTCCCCCGGTTTTCAGGGCTCAAGGCGTATTTAAGCATATAAAAACTGCCTCCCACAGTTCCGGCAATCAAGACCAGTAGCGTAATGCCTAAGCTAAGAGCGGTAGTTCGTTTGTTCATACACATTTACTCATTGATTCCAAATATCCCATGCACTGAACGCCTGAAGTAAAAGCATCTCAAGTCCGTTTTTAACCGTAGCTCCACGGTCTTCACCTTTTTTCATAAAAAGAGTAGTGTCGGGGTTATACAGCAAATCGTAAAGCAGATGTTGTGAAGTGAGGCAATCATAAGGAATATCCGGACAAACATCGGCTTGCGGATACATGCCCACGGGCGTGCAGTTGACGATAACTTTATATTCGTCCATGATTTCCGGCGTCAGTTCGGTATACGTAACCGTATTGTCATTATGCCGGCTCCGCGAAACGAACAGGGTTTGCAGGCCTAAATGCTTCAGTCCGCAATCGACAGCTTTCGATGAGCCTCCGGTACCTAAAATCAATGCTTTCTGATGGCAAGGTTCCAGAAGCGGCTCGATAGAGCGTGTAAATCCGATGACATCAGAGTTATATCCTACAAGTTTGATTTTGTTTTTCGAGTTGCGTACCAGCTTGATAACGTTCACAGCTCCAATAGCGGCAGCATCTTTGTCCAGTTCGTCAAGGTAAGAGATAACCTTTTCTTTATACGGTATCGTAACGTTTATTCCGGCAAGATTAGGTGTCGAATTAATAATCTTGGGAAACTCTTCGATAGTAGGGATTTCAAAATTAACGTATTCGGCGTCGATATTTTCGGAACGGAACTTCTCATTAAAGAAGTTCTTTGAAAAAGAATGTCCGAGCGGATATCCGATTAAGCCATATTTTTTCATCTGTGTAAAGGGTTAAAAAGATTATTTAGTAGCAAAATAGAGCGTACAAATCCCCAACGTGAGGCGTTCGAATTTAACTTGGCTGAACCCTGCCTTGCGTATGATTTCTGTCATTATTTCTCCTTGCGGAAAGGCTTTGATTGATTGGGGCAGGTATGTGTAGGCACTTCGGTCTTTCGAAAGCATTTTTCCCAATGTGGGGATAACTATTTTAGAGTAGAGTGCATAGAGTTGTTTCATGGGAAACTTCTCCGGCGTGGATAGTTCAAGTATAACTAAATGTCCGCCCGGTATGAGTACGCGGTACATTTCTTTCAATCCTCGGTCTAAATCTTCAAAGTTTCTTACTCCAAATGCCACGGTGATGGCGTCGAAGCGGTTTTCCTGAAAAGAGAGTGAGGTACAGTCTTCTTTTGCAAAAGAAATCCGGTTGCTTAGTCCGGCTTGTTTTACTTTTTCCCTTCCTATATTCATCATTCCTTCCGAGATGTCAGTTCCAATAAGCTCTTTGGGCTGGAGTACCCGACATGCTTGGATAGCGAAGTCGCCGGTTCCCGTGGCTACATCCATAATGTGTTGCGGGTGGAAAGGCTTTAACAGATTGATGGCTTTACGTCGCCAGCACTTGTCTATGTTCCATGACAACGCATGATTGAGCGTGTCGTATGCCGGAGCGATATGGTCGAACATCTTTTCCACTTGTGCGGCTTTACTTTCGCTTTTGTTATAGGGTTTGATGTTTTCTTGAGGGTAGTTCATGTTATGGAAGATTGAAGAAATTATAATTTCGGGGCGTGTATCGAAACACGTCCCGAAACGTATGTCGTAAGGTTGGATGGTATTGTTATTTCTCTAAAAAGTCGAGAACATTCTTTTCAATACGCTCTGCCAAATGTGCTGTATCAGCTTTTACGAATGTTTCGCCTGTGATATGTTCGTATAATTCGATATATCTGTCGCTGATAGAAGTTACGATTTGCGGAGTCATTTCGGGCACTTGTTGTCCTTCCCGTCCTTGAAATCCGTTAGCCATCAACCACTCGCGGACAAATTCTTTTGAAAGCTGTTTCTGAGGTTCTTCTTTTTCGAATCGTTCCTGATAGCCTTCCAGATAGAAGTAGCGGCTTGAGTCCGGAGTATGGATTTCATCCATCAGATAAATTTGTCCGTTATGCTTGCCAAATTCGTATTTGGTATCTACAAGGATAAGACCACGTTCGGCAGCCATTTGCGTACCGCGTTCGAATAAGGCGAGGGTGTATTTTTCTAAAGTGGCATATTCTTCGGGAGTAGCCAGTCCGCGTGCCAAGATTTCTTCTTTCGAGATATCTTCATCGTGCATACCCATTTCGGCTTTTGTAGTCGGAGTAATAATGGGGTGGGGGAATTTTTCGTTTTCACGCATTCCTTCCGGCAAGCGTACGCCGCAAATCTCACGGGCACCGGCTTTGTAAGCACGCCATGCGCTTCCGCACAAGTATCCGCGTACGATCATTTCTACCGGGAATCCTTCACACATAACGCCTACGGTCACCATTGGGTCAGGTGTAGCAAGTTTCCAGTTCGGGCAGATGTCTTGTGTAGCATCAAGAAATTTGGCAGCAATCTGATTCAGCATTTGTCCTTTGTAAGGAATACCTTCGGGCAATACTACATCGAATGCCGATATACGGTCTGTTGCAACCATTACTAACTTCTCATTATTGATGTTATATACATCACGTACTTTCCCGTGATACACGTTTACTTGTCCCGGAAAGTGATAATCTGTTTTTGTTAATGCTTGACTCATTTCTCTATTTGTTTTTTAGTGAAAGAATTTTCTTCGTATTTTTCGTACGCTTCTACGATGCGTGTTACCAGCTTGTGGCGTACAATGTCTTTTTTGTTCATTTCCACGAAACTGATGCCTTTTACATCTTTAAGTATCTTCATCGCTTGTTTCAGTCCCGATGTTTGTGACGCCGGAAGGTCTATTTGAGTCATGTCGCCCGTCACAATCATTTTAGTGTTTGTACCCATGCGGGTAAGAAACATTTTTATTTGTTGCGTGGTTGTATTCTGGGCTTCATCGAGGATGACCACCGCGTCGTTCAGCGTCCGTCCTCTCATGAATGCAAGTGGAGCTATTTGAATCACATTCAGTTCCATGTATTCTTTCAGCTTGGCAGCGGGAATCATGTCTTGCAGGGCGTCATAGAGCGGCTGTAAGTAAGGGTCTATTTTGTCTTTCATGTCGCCCGGAAGAAATCCCAGCTTTTCGCCGG
Source organism: Bacteroides caecicola (assembly GCF_023337095.1). Taxonomy (NCBI): domain Bacteria; kingdom Pseudomonadati; phylum Bacteroidota; class Bacteroidia; order Bacteroidales; family Bacteroidaceae; genus Bacteroides; species Bacteroides caecicola. The sequence continues at coordinate 48,460 of NZ_JAMBLM010000010.1, read as the reverse complement.
CTTCTACGGCAGGGCGGCTCAAGATGATTTTGCGTATTTCTTTGTTCTTGAGTGCGCGTACCGCAAGGGCTATGGCGGTATAGGTTTTTCCCGACCCTGCCGGACCGATAGCGAATACCATATCGTTTTTTTCGAACTCTTTTACCAGTTTCTGTTGATTTTCACTGCGCGGAGTTATTGGTTTTCCGGTTACGCTAAATACGATGGCATCTCCTTTCCTTTCTATTTCGGGCGAATTGCCTTTGACGATATCTAACAATGCCTCTTCATTAAGCGAATTGTAAGCCACGCAATGTTTTTCCAAAGCAGTAATGGCATCTTCGAATGCACACATTTCTTCTTCATCTCCCATTACTTTGATAACGTTTCCGCGTGCTACGATTCGTAATTTTGGAAATAATGCCTTTATCATTTGTATATTAGCATTATTCACTCCGTAAAAAACAACCGGGTCTACGTCTTCTAAAACTATATGTTTCTCTATCATTTACCTATTTTGCTATGCTTGTCTCTGTTTCAATTTTCTGCAAATTTAATCATTACTTTTGATTGTTGGACGATTGCGAGTTTATATTTTGAAACATTTCTGCATATCGTGAATGTTTTCACCGGCGTTCCGCAGTACGATGTATAGTTAAAGTCGGCAAAAGAGAGATACGAAAAATGGCACGGAGAGGTCGATAAGGATACCGTGGAAAATAGCCACGGGTATCATTTCTTTCCCTGAAAAGCGTGAAATCATGGGTAGTACCACGTCCATCGAGTTGACTCCTGCTGCCGAGATGGGCGCAAGTTTACCGAAGTAGCGCACCAGCAGGGGTGTACCCAGCAGTGCCATCATTTCGCGGAAAATATTGGCGAGCAGGGCTATCGTACCCAGTTCCGTGGCAAGCTGGATGCCCAGCGATGCCTCTTTAAACTGTGTGATGAGGATGGACGACAGTGAGTAATAGGCAAATCCGCTGCCCACCGCCATGCAGTCGAACACGCTCCATTTCGTCAGCAAAAAGCTGGCACATGCCGAAAACAGCAGCGTGCCGCTTATTGTCGCAAGGGGGATGAGCAAAAACTTCCACCGGATTTCTTTCACAAGATTTTTAAGGTTAGGATTTGAACCGATATTCAGCCCCACTTGCAACATTAATGCGTAAAGTACATACGTAGAAAGATGGGAGTTTTGCCAATCGGCAGGAAGTATGCCGGTTGTACCCAATACACAACCTACTATGAAAACGCACAAAACTATTAAGCTACCTTTCATTGTTTGCCTCCTTTCTTGAAAAACAGTTTCAGTACCATCCACGATGCGAGGATACTACCACACGTTGCCGAAACAGCAATGATTGCCGCCTGCCACCCAAACGTGCCAAGATTGTCAATTATTTGTTTATTTGAGCCTATTGAAATACCTAAAATAAAAAGTAAAAGCACGATGGTACATGAGATGGTTTTTTCTGTTTTCTTTAAAAAAGAGATATTCTTGAACAGGTAGCCGATAGCCACACCTGTAAACATGATTCCTATGATGGTAAACATAACACAAACGTTTTTAAGTTTATACTTGCTTTTTACACGAAACAACACCGCGCCGGAAGTCTGTATGAGCTTTCGCGTGTGATACATAGTAATTATATGTGCAGAGAAACTTAGCGGAAACCGCTTACCCAGTGAATGCACGCAATGCGGTAACCGTGCGCCTCTGGTAAAGGCGTCATGTTTCGCAGACTTTTATATGTTAGCATTCTTTTCATGGGTTTAATCAGATTGTGTTATTTGGGTTTTGTGAGTGCAAAGATAAATACTTTCTGTATATTTCCCAAATATTTATAAGATTTAAGTGGCAAAAGAAAGCATTCAAGAGGGTATTCGTTTCTTGAATGCTTTTTAAGGTTGTGAGTTCTCGGTAGTGAAACTCGAAATATTATTTTACTTTTCTATTTGTCTCTTTTACGAACAAGCTTTAGCGATTCCAAAAAAGCGGAACTGTCTTGGGGGTGTAACACGATTTTTTCTTGTGCGTTGTAATAGATAATAACGCGATTGAACAGGAAACCTTTTTCCAAAATGATGTTATCTATTTCCAGAATATGAATGGTTTCATAAAAGAGGCTATATGAAAGTTTGTAGACCAGCTTTTTTTCATCGGTAATCATAATTTTCATTCTATGAATAAAGATATAATAGATGAATATGCAAGGAATCCCCCACGTTGGCACGTTATATAGTGTTTCGGTAATGTTCCGCGTGACTGCGTAATAAACCGAAAGAAGCAGGAGGAAGACAGCGAATAAGCCGAATGCATACCACAATTTATATTTGGGGTTGACCTGTATCACTTTCATAATATATGCTATGTGAGTTGTACATATTTCAAATATAAGAAGAAGTAAGTAAATAAGCAAAGCAGCTTTTTGATTTTTTTGTTTTTACTTTATTAATAAATAAATTCACTTTCTTCTATGACTATTGGGCAATTCGGTTATCGGCTGTAATAGTATACATGAATGATTTTTTCTGCTGGTTTACAGTTCTGATATATAACCCATTTTTGCCACGTTGCCCGATAAGTTTAAAATGCTACCGCAAGAAATTAAAGTTTATATGGTCAGAATCTGAAAAATTCTAAGTATCTTTGCACACATATATTATTTTACTTAGAACATATATGCAGGAAAAAATCATTATTCTTGATTTCGGCTCGCAGACTACACAGCTTATCGGGCGTAGGGTCCGCGAACTGAACATGTATTGCGAGATTGTTCCCTACAACAAGTTCCCCCACGATGACCCGTCGGTAATCGGTGTAATTCTTTCGGGAAGTCCTTTCTCGGTGTACGATGAGAAGGCTTTCAAGGTAGACCTTACCAGTATCCGCGGCAAATATCCCATCTTGGGCATTTGTTATGGCGCACAGTTCATGGCATATACCAACGGCGGTAAAGTAGAACCTGCCAACACACGCGAGTACGGACGTGCGCGGCTGACGAAATTCGACAACCAGAACCCGCTGTTGAAGGGTGTCCGTGAAAATTCGCAGGTATGGATGAGCCACGGAGATACCATCACTGCCGTTCCCGAAAACTTCGAGATTATCGCGTCGACCGACAAGGTTGCCGTAGCTGCTTATCAGGCAAAGGGAGAGAAATTATGGGGCGTACAGTTCCATCCCGAAGTATTTCATAGCGAAGACGGAACGCTGCTGCTGAAAAACTTCGTGGTTGACATCTGCGGAGGCAAACAAGACTGGAGTGCAGCTTCGTTCATCGAAACTACCGTGGCCGAACTGAAAGAACAGTTGGGCGACGACAAGGTGGTGTTGGGACTGAGCGGCGGTGTTGACTCATCGGTGGCTGCCGTGTTGCTGAACAAAGCTATCGGCAAGAATCTGACGTGTATCTTTGTCGACCACGGTATGTTGCGCAAAAACGAGTTTAAGAACGTACTCCATGACTATGAATGTTTGGGACTGAACGTGATAGGTGTAGACGCCAGCAGCAAGTTCTTTGCTGAACTGGCAGGAGTAACCGAACCCGAACGCAAGCGTAAGATTATCGGTAAAGGGTTTATCGACGTATTCGATGAGGAAGCTCATAAGATTAAAGATGTGAAGTGGCTGGCTCAAGGAACCATCTATCCCGACTGCATCGAGTCTCTTTCCATTACCGGAACCGTAATCAAGAGCCATCATAACGTAGGCGGTCTGCCCGAAAAGATGAACCTGAAACTTTGCGAACCGTTGCGTTTGCTGTTTAAGGATGAAGTTCGCCGCGTAGGTCGCGAATTGGGTATGCCTGAACACCTGATAACCCGCCATCCGTTCCCCGGACCGGGATTGGCAGTGCGTATCTTGGGTGACATTACTCCCGAAAAAGTGCGCGTGCTTCAAGATGCCGACGATATTTTCATTCAAGGTCTGCGTGACTGGAAGGTGAAAGATGCCGACGGAAACGAAACCTCGCTTTACCATCAGGTATGGCAGGCAGGAGTTATTCTGCTTCCGGTACAGAGCGTAGGCGTGATGGGCGACGAGCGTACCTACGAACGTGCGGTAGCTTTGCGTGCCGTAACCAGCACCGATGCCATGACTGCCGACTGGGCACACCTGCCTTACGAGTTTATGGCAAAAGTATCTAACGATATTATCAATAAGGTGAAAGGCGTAAACCGCGTTTGCTATGACATTTCGTCAAAACCGCCTGCAACAATCGAATGGGAATAAGATTAAGTTTTTATTTTATATTATCGGCATGTATCTGCGAGTGGGATACATGCCGTTTTTTTGTAAAACGGGCGAGTAGGAATGAGGGTGAAAAACGCTACCGCTTGCGTTGTATAACGGATGCGGTAGAACAAGAGAACGCAAGCCGATAGGCAGTCCGGTCTATCGGCTTGCGTTTCAGGACTGATTTTTAGTCTGCCTGATACTCCTCTTCATAGTTCAGATACGGAAGCGCATTTAGCTTATAATCAAATATTTCTTCGGGTTTGAAGAAACGCGCCACTTCCACTTTCGCATTCTCCGGCGAATCGGAGGTATGCACGATGTTTTCTTGTGCGCTGACGCTGTAATCGCCGCGGATTGTACCCGGAACGGCAACCCGTCCGTTTGTAGCTCCCGTCATCGAGCGGACTACCTGTACGGCATCTACTCCCTCAAAGCAGCAGGCAATGATGGGCGAAGCCATCATCGAATTTTTTATACGTTGAAAGAAAGGCTTGCCGGCAAGGTGGGCATAGTGTTCGTTCAGAATTTCGTCGGTAAGCTGCATCATTTTCATTCCGGCGAGACGTAAACCTTTGCGTTCGAAACGGTGGAGGATTTCTCCGATAAGTCCGCGCTGTACTGCGCTGGGCTTTAAAAGCACTAATGTTTTTTCAAGGCTCATAGTTGTATAAATTAGTAAGGTTGATACAAAAGAAATTGTTGGATTATCTGTTTTCAAATATACGCTTTATATTTTAAAAAACGCTATCTTTCAGTAATTTTCTTTTCCACTGCTTGCCTGAACAGGTCGGTTTGTGGTGTTTGTCCGGTTCTTTTCCGGACATGAGCCAAACCATGCAACTCCCTGTCGGGGAGAGTGGCAACTGTAAGATTTACAGTGTTATATAAATTCATTCTATATAAAGCCCGTAAGAGAAAGAAAATAGGGAGCGGAAGAAACAAGTAATTTTCAATCCTGCTATATTTGTTCAGAGAAATTTAAAAATAGCTATGTTACGTAAAATCAGACAGACACTCGCCATTGTGTTTTTTGCGATGGTTACGCTTTTGTTCCTTGACTTTACCGGTACGCTGCATGTTTGGTTTGGCTGGATGGCTGAAATCCAGTTCCTTCCCGCACTACTTGCTTTGAATATTGGTGTTGTGGTTTTCCTCTTGTTGCTCACTTTATTATTCGGCCGTATTTATTGTTCCATTATCTGTCCGCTGGGAGTTTTCCAAGACGTAGTTTCTTGGATCAGCGGAAAGCGGAAAGGGAAAAAACATCGTTTTGCGTATTCACCGGCACTCACGTGGTTGCGTTACGCAGTATTGGTGTTGTTTGTAATAGCTTGTATAGCCGGAATCAATTCTTTTGTGGCACTGCTTGCTCCGTACAGTTCTTACGGGCGCATGGCTTCCAATCTGTTTGCTCCGCTTTGGCAATGGGGGAATAATGTTTTAGCATATTTGGCTGAGCGTGTGGGCAGTTATGCTTTTTACGAAACAGAGGTCTGGATAAAAAGTCTTCCTACTTTCATTCTTGCTCTTATAACGTTTGTTGTAATAGGGGTGTTGGCTTGGCATAACGGACGCACATATTGTAATACCGTTTGCCCGGTAGGAACGCTGTTGGGTGTGGTATCCCGCTTTTCGCTCTATCGTCCGGTCATTGATGTGGAGCAGTGTAAAAACTGCCGGTTGTGTGCGAAAAAGTGTAAATCAGCTTGTATTGACCTTGAAAAACACCAGATAGATTATAGTCGTTGCGTGGCGTGTATGGATTGCTTGGATGCTTGCAAGCACGGTGCAATACATTACGAGAACCGTTTTCGGCAAGAAAGAGAGACGAATACGGGTAATTCTAAAGAAGCATCCGACTCTTCCCGCCGATCGTTTCTTACGCTGGCGACAACGCTTACGGTAGGTTCAGTGCTGAAGGCGAAGGAAAAGAAAGTAGATGGGGGATTGGCGCCGATTATTGATAAAAAGAAACCGGAGCGGCAGACACCGATATTGCCTCCGGGAGCAGGAGACAAGCGGCATTTTGCGCAGCATTGTACTGCCTGCCAACTTTGTGTTTCCGAATGTCCGAACGGCGTGTTGCGTCCTTCTGCCAACCTGACCACGTTCATGCAGCCCCAAATGTCTTACGAGCGCGGTTACTGTCGTCCGGAGTGTATGCGTTGTGCTGAAGTCTGTCCTACGGGGGCCATCAGCCTGAACACACTGGCAGATAAAGTTTCTACCCAAGTGGGACATGCGGTGTTTGTAAAAGAGCTTTGCGTGGTGCAGCGCGACGGAGTATCGTGCGGAAACTGTGCGCGCCATTGTCCCACAGGTTCGATACAGATGGTTGCCGAAAATCCCGACGACCCGGAATCGCCCCGATATCCGGTGGTAAATGTTGAGACGTGTATCGGCTGTGGAGCGTGTGAAAACTTGTGTCCGTCTCGTCCGTACAGTGCCATTTATGTAGAAGGTCACGAAAGACAACGTTTGGTTTAAAATGTTAATGAAAATGATTTATGGAGAAGAATAATAACCCGATAAACCGCAGAAAGTTTATCAAGATAGTAGGCATCAGTACGGCTGCATTGAGCGGGGTGTTGCCGGGATGTACTTCTGAGAAAAAAGAAACAGCGGGAAACAGTTCCGCTCCTCAGGCGAGCGGGGAAATGACGTATCGCACGGCTGCATGTGGAGATAAAGTTTCGCTGTTAGGATATGGCTGTATGCGCTGGCCTACGCTTCCTTCGCCTGCTCAAGACGGAAATGTTATCGATCAAGCGGCTGTAAACGACTTGGTGGACTATGCCATCGCTCACGGCGTGACTTACTTTGACACGTCGCCGGTTTACATGCAGGGATGGTCGGAAAAGTCGACCGGAATCGCCTTGAAACGTCATCCGCGCGAAAAGTGGCAGATAGCCACCAAACTGTCGAACTTCTCGAACTACACGCGCGAAAATTCGATAGCAATGTATAAGAAGTCGTTTGAAGATTTGCAGGTCGATTACATTGATTATTACTTGCTGCACTCCATCGGCAACGGAGGCATCGAGACTTTCCGCGGACGCTACATTGATAATGGCATGATAGACTACCTGATGGAAGAACGCAAGGCAGGACGTATCCGCAATTTGGGCTTTTCATTTCATGGGACGCAGGCGGTTTTCGATGAGGTTTTGGCAATGCACGACAAAGTGCATTGGGACTTCGTTCAGATTCAGTTGAACTATTCCGACTGGCGACATGCCACGGGAAGCAACGTAAATGCCGAATACCTTTACGGGGAATTGGAAAAGTGTAACATCCAAGCCATTATCATGGAACCGCTGTTGGGCGGACGACTGTCGAAACTGCCCGAACATATTATCGCGCGGTTAAAGCAGCGCCGTCCGGAAGATAGTGTTGCGTCGTGGGCATTTCGTTTTGCCGGTTCGCCGGAAAAGGTGCTTACCGTATTAAGCGGGATGACCTATAAAGAGCATCTGATAGACAACCTGCGTACATATTCGCCTTTGATTCCGTTGTCGGACGAAGATTATAAGTTCTTGGAAGAAACCGCCCAGTTGATTATGAAATATCCTACCGTGCCGTGTAACGACTGTAAGTATTGTATGCCTTGTCCGTATGGCATTGATATTCCGGGGGTATTGTTGCATTATAATAAATGTGTGAACGAAGGAAACATACCCAAAAGCCGGCAAGATGAGAATTATCGGCAGGCGCGCCGTGCGTTTTTGGTAGGGTACGACCGGAGTGTCCCTAAGCTGCGTCAGGCAAGCCACTGCATCGGTTGTGAAACGTGTAATCCGCATTGCCCGCAGAGTATTGACATCCCGAAAGAGCTTCATCGCATCGACGCATTTGTAGAACAGTTGAAGCAGGAAACTCTTTGACGGTGGGGAAGGTTGAAATAAAAAATGCTGCCCATACTGTCAGCGATTACTGGCGGTATGGGTAGCATTTTTTTGCCGATGCCGGCGGAATTATAATTTATTCAGTATCTTATCCATTACCCAGTTGGTAGGTGTGGCACTGATACCGTCGCATGTGCAGATCGCTTTCCCTTGCAGGTGCTCTACGACCGCCTGAATAAGCGGAAGCTGTACGTGGGGAGGATTCGGCGGAAGAATCTCTTCGCGTCCCCGTTCGGTATGAAGTCCGATAGGCTCGTACGTAAATACCGAGAAACAGAGCATTCCCTTATCGCCGATAATCTCAATACGGTCTTCTTTCGCCGATTCGTGTGCAACGAAACACCACGACCCGGAACCCGGCAATCCGGACTCGAACTTGAAGCAGGCACTGATGGTATCCTCCGCTTCGTAAAGTCCGCCCCGGTTGCTCTTATAACCTTCAGCCTCCAAAATACATCCGAACATGTCCTGTAAGAGGTCGAGCTGATGAGGAGCAAGGTCGTAGAAATACCCTCCTCCGGCAATGTCCGGTTGTACACGCCACGGCAAATTCTTGGAATTATAATCCAAATTACGCGGCGGCTGGGCAAAACGGATTTGGATATTGATAACGTTTCCTATCTCTCCTTCTTCAACTAATTGACGCACCTTCTGAAAATAAGGAAGATACCGGCGGTAATATGCCACGAAACAGGGAACGCCCGTTTCGCGTGAGATGCGGTTGATACGGGCACAGTCCTCGTAGCTGGCAGCCATTGGCTTTTCTATGTAAACGGGTTTGCCCGCTTTCATGGCCATGATAGCAAACGTAGCGTGCGAAGACGGAGGAGTAGCTATGTATATGGCGTTTACATCCTCATCGCCTATCAGTTCTTGAGCATCGGTGTACCAGCGCGGTATGTGATGGCGCATGGCATACGACTTGACTTTTTCTTCGTCGCGGCTCATAACGGCAACCACTTCCGAACCTTCAATCATATTAAATGCCGGGCCGCTTTTCTTTTCGGTTACTTCACCACAACCGATGAATCCCCATTTTACTTTATCTAATTTCATCTGAAGTATTTTTTATAGAGTTTGTGATATTTGTCGCTTTTCATGAATCCATCCAGCCAGACGTTCAGCGTATCTCTGAGCGCAGGCGAATGCTTGTTTACGCCCCACGCATAAAACTGGGTGAAACTGATGTCGGTATCTATATCCAAGTTGGGATAGTTGTCGATGGAAGCCCGTACGATGTTTTCATCGCACACGGCATAGTCGATATCTCCTCCTGCCACCATCGCAATCAGTTGCTCAGCCCCGTATAAATCCACTTCACGGATATAGATGGTATCTGCTATTTCATTGATCAGATTATGGATGCGTAATAGTGAAGGGGAGTTCTTGATAACATGCAACGTTTTGTTGGCAAGGTCGAGCTGGCTTCGGATATACAGACTGTCGGTTTCAGAGCTCGGTTTGCGTTGCACCAGTACCTGTTTTCCCAATAATAGGGTATGAGTGAAAAGCAATGAGTCTTTCAGACGGGTGGTAACTGCCGTTTCGGTGGCAAGAATATCATACCGTCCTTCGGTAATGCCTTCCAGTCGTTTTTCAAAACTCATTTCAGGTGTAAGCTCCAAACGCAAGTTCTGGTCTTTGGCAAACTCATTCAGCAGCTCATAGTCGAATCCCTGAACCGTATCGTTACTTGCGTAGTAACTTACGGCATTGTATTCCGTTACGGCACGCAATACGCCCGATTCTGCAATGGCGGGGTAATCTCTTGGTTCATAGGTTGGGAGTGTTTCCTCTCTCGAATTGAACACAATGATTCCTATTGCGAGAACAATGCCTATACAGGCGTAACGGAACAGTTGTTTTTTCATAAGCAATTCAATAAGATTAATAATATCAAGTCAACCGAGCCGCAATGGAAGCTATGTCACGCTTCTTTAAAAGAACATCAGTCAAAGAAGTTCCACGACAAGCCAAGTTTCAGGATGCGCGGATTAAGCGGGTAGTGCGGAGCAAGGAAGTAACCGTTTCCTCCTGTTCCCTGTACCAAATTATACATCTGAACAAAAATGCGCGTACGCTTTAAGTGAAGGTTTATGTATCCGTTAACCAATGGATATCCGCCCACTTTATAACGTGTTTCCGGGTTTTGCAGATAGAATTGTCCGATGGCAGGAGCATAATCGGGGGCATAATACTCTGTGAAGTAACGAATATCGGCACCCATTTCGATGCTTAACACCTTCTTAGCCAGTCCGAACTTAAGATAAAGATTGTGGTATAAAGTCAGTTTGGGTAAAGGCAGTATGTCTTGATTGCTCGAAGTCTGGTACGTAACCTCATTGTCAAGATGGAGTATACCTAATTTGAAATCCTGACGCAAAGAGGCACTGAACACTTGAATACTTCCTGAGTGCTGACGGACAGCCACGTTGTTTTTATAGCTGGTTGTAGCAGTTTCTCCTTCGCCCGTAGTATAACCTACCGAAGCATTATCTAAATACGTATAGTTCGTAATATTTTCTACTCCGGCTTTTAATCGGGTACGCCAACGGTCAATGCTGAGCTGTCCTTCGATGCGAGTACGCATGATTTTCGAAAGGTCTTCGTTATCCCACCAATAATGTTTGGAGTGGAAATGCCGATAATAAAATACCGGATTCAGGTTTTTAATGTATGCGTTAGCCTCTAAGCGTACCGTGTCATTGAATAATCGGAAGTTCAAGTCGCCCCGGCCTTCTATACTGAACTGGCCTGCATCTTCGCCTATCAGGGCTACCTCTCCCAATACGTTGTAATGGAATGTTTTCCCTTGTTCTTTTATAAGCTGTCCACCCACCGAAAGAATGTTTTCTTTATGGTCGGTAAGAATTCGCCTTCCCGCTGTTCCGTCAAGCGTATCAGTCAGTGTAAAGCGTCGGTGTTCGAAACTCATAAAAGCCGTAAGTCCCGCTTTGGCCCATTTGTTGAATCCTTCCCGCAAAGATATTCCGACTGTATTTTTTATAGAGAAATGTTTGGTAATGTCGGTAGAGTCATTGCCCAGATAGTTATGTTCAAAGTATTCCTGATTTTGATTGGTATCGTATGAAATGTACTTACGGCGGTTGATGTCGACTTTTAGCGTATGTATAAAGCTCGTAACAGGAACAAATACGGTTTTTGTGATTGTATCGTTTTCCTCTGTTACATCGCGATAGAAACCTAAGTTATAGCGGTGAGTTAGAAACGCATGATACCCTGTATTGTTATTCCATACATCCGAGAGGTTTACAGGCATGTCGTATGTATTATACGTTCTTCCGCCTTCCGCCATTCCTATGGGGTCGGTGATGTAACGGTCGTCTGTGATACCACCGTTTTCTGCAACTTTTAAGTTTTCATTGATAAAATTAAAGTGCATGTCGTACTTGTCTCCCCGATAATAGGCAAAAAGATTCCCGTTGAAGAGAGCGGTCGACTGGTTCATGTATTTTCCTCGCCCGTAAGTATAGTCAATATCGAACCCGAATCCCAAACGCTTGGTGGCATTTACGGCGAAATATGCCTTGAAACGTTCCTCTCCGTACCGTCCGTCTCCCTGTTTGTAATAGGTAAGATTGGTAAAAGGCGATTTTGTATTCGTGTATATTACATCTTGCGAACGGCGTACAGTGAAATCGTAAGGGTCGGTAAAGAAAAACTGGCTGGCTTCCCTTCTTTCGAAAAATACATGGGAGATACGCGGCGCTCCTAAGTTTCCTAAATAAGTGTAATGTCCTGTGGGGCCTCCTGTATCGTTTGTATTTTGAAAATTATGTTGTAACGTATCCACCGGAACTTGGGTTATCGTACCTAACCGGTCATCTACCGTCCACGAAAAGAGTCCGATAGGGATGGTGCTTGCGTCTATTACGGCTGTCGTATCGATAGGATTACCGTTACGGTCGTACCGGTTTGCGTCCAACCCGGAAGCCGAAGTACCGAATTGGCTGTATTGGTTAGATATGTTGGTTTGGGCGTATATACTCCCACATAATAAGAGGGATAACGCAACAAGAAGTATCTTTTTCATAATGCGGCAAAGATACTATTTTTAGTTGTAAGTACAAAAATGCTCCGTTACAGAACGTGAAAATTCATATAATGTAACGGAGCATTGATAATGGTTAAATGGGTTTGATGATATCCATGCCTATTTTGATGGCTTCTTCATTCATCGGGATAAGATGATGGTGGCGTTCCGGCAATGTTTTGCGCAATGCTTTGACGACACTTTCTATCGAAACCACGGGACGTATTTTCAGCAATCCTCCCAATACAATCATGTTGAAAGTTTTTGCCATCTTGCGTTCGTTGGCTTCATCCATAGCATCGATGCGATAGATGTGGATGTCTTTTCGCGTTGGCGGGTTGATGATTCCATATCCATCATAAATAAGTACGCCTCCGGGCTTTACTTTATCCTCGAATTTTGCAAGTGAAGGCTGGTTTAGGATTATAGCCGTATCGTATTTGCTTAAAATGGGAGAGGATATGCGTTCATCGCTTACGATAACCGTAACGTTGGCTGTTCCACCTCTTTGCTCAGGTCCGTAAGCAGGCATCCATGTTACCTCTTTTCCTTCCATCAGTCCGGAATATGCTAAAATTTTTCCCATTGAAAGTACACCTTGCCCACCAAAGCCTGCAATGATTATTTCTTGTTTCATGTTTTTTGTTTTTTACTTTCAATTTAAATATCTTTCAAGTCTCCTAACGGATAGAAAGGGAACATGTGTTCTTCCATCCATTTGTTAGCGGCATCCGGTGTCATTTTCCAGCCCGAGCTACATGTAGAAACAATTTCCACCAAGTTAGAACCTTTTCCCTGCATGGAGTTTTCAAAGGCTTTGCGGATGGCTTTCTTTGCTTTGCGGATAGCGGCAACCGTATGTACAGATTGGCGCGTTACGTAACATGTACCCTGAAGCGTTGCTGCTATTTCGGTCATTTTAAGCGGATAACCGTGGATTTCAGGGATACGTCCGTACGGACACGTTGCGGTTTTCATGCCCAATAGCGTGGTGGGAGCCATTTGTCCGCCCGTCATGCCGTAGATGGCGTTGTTAATGAAAATGATGGTGATGTTTTCGCCACGGTTTAATGCGTGGATGGTTTCTGCCGTACCGATACATGCCAAATCGCCGTCGCCCTGATAAGTGAACACCAATCGGTCGGGCCACAAACGTTTGATGGCTGATGCCAGTGCCGGAGCACGTCCGTGGGCAGCTTCTTGGCAGTCTATGTCAAGATAATTATACATAAATACGGCGCAACCTACGGGACTGATGCCTATGGCTTTTTCGCTCATGTTCATTTCGTTGATGACTTCGGCTATCAGTTTATGCACCACTCCGTGGCTGCATCCCGGACAGTAGTGCATGGGATTATCGTTAAGCAGGCGAGGTTTCTGGTAAACCAGATTCTCAGGCTTCATTATATCTTCTTTTGTCATAAGTCTTTTTTATTAGCGTAAAAGGAAACGTAAGACATATTCTACCATCTTGAGGAAGAGTGCCACGCAGCAGACGTAGAAAAACACCACACGGTCTACACCCGGTGAGAAATAGAGAATGACTGCCGCTAATGCCCCAATCATGAAAAGAATATTAAGTATGGTTCTTATCCGGTTGATATTCATAATTCTTTATTTGTTTATAAGTTTTTCTTTGATGGCTTCAATCACCTCGTCCGGATCGGGGACAATGCCACCTAACCGTCCGAAATGTTCAACCGGAATACTGCATTCTACGGCGAGACGGACATCCTCTATCATTTGTCCGCTGTTAAGTTCTACGGTCAATATTCCTTTGATGCGGGAAGCGCGCTCGCGCAACGCTTTAGTGGGGAACGGCCATAGCGTAATGGGGCGGAACAAACCTACCTTGATGCCTTCTTCGCGGGCATGTTCCATTGCTTTCTGGGCGATACGGGCGCATGAGCCGAAAGCTACGATGAGGTATTCGGCATCTTCACACTGTAACTCTTCGTAACGCACTTCGTTGGCTTCGATTTCTGCATATTTTTGTTGCAGATGTATGTTGCGCTGCTCCATAATCGCAGGGTCAAGTTCCAGTGAGGTAATGATGTTGGGCTTGCGTCCGTTTTTGCGTCCCGTCGTAGCCCACGGACATTGTGCAATGACCTCTTCATCAGTGCGGCGCGGACGGGGAGCGGGCAATACCACTTTTTCCATCATTTGTCCGATAACACCATCGGCAAGAATGATTGCCGGGTTGCGGTATTTGAAAGCCAGTTGGAAACCTAAGTCAACGAAATCTGCCATTTCCTGTACCGATGCAGGAGCGAGGGCTATCAGGTGATAATCGCCGTGTCCGCCGCCTTTGGTTGTTTGGAAATAATCGGCTTGGCTGGGTTGGATGGTTCCCAATCCGGGACCTCCGCGCATTACGTTCACGATGAGACAAGGCAATTCTGCTCCCGCGATATATGAGATTCCTTCTTGTTTCAGGCTGACTCCGGGGCTGGAAGAGGAGGTCATAACCATTTTTCCACTTCCGGCGCCTCCGTATACCATATTGATTGCCGCCACCTCGCTTTCAGCCTGAAGAACTACCATACCGGTTGTTTCCCACGGCTTTTGTTCGGCAAGTGTTTCCAATACTTCAGATTGGGGCGTAATAGGATAACCGAAGTATCCGTCTACGCCGATACGGATGGCGGCGTGGGCGATGGCTTCGTTTCCTTTCATAAGAACTACTTCTTCTGCCATATCGAATTTTAATTTTGTTTTATACTTTATTATTCCTCACATTTTGCCCTGTATACTGTCAGGCATCCGTCGGGACACACAATAGCACACGAGGAGCATCCGTTACAAGTGTCTTCTTTCACTTGCTGTACATAATTATATCCTTTTTGGTTTACTTTAGGGGTGAGCGAAAGCACGTGAAGAGGGCAGGCTACTACGCATAAATTGCAGCCCTTACACCGCTCGGTGTTCACCACTACCACACCTTTCATTTTAGCCATATCGTTACGTTTTTCTTTTAGTTATTGATTATACATGTCTTTATTGTAAAATTCCAATATGTCCATAATCATTTTTCGGGCTTCTGCTGCCGGACTTTCGGCATCAAGGTTTACTGCTTCCTGATAATTGTTCAATGCGCCTTGCCAGTCGCCTTGTTTGCGACATACGTTTCCCATTAAATAATAGGTATCCGCTTTGTTTACCCCGGGCAAATCTGTTAGCTGGTTGAGCTGCTCAAGGGCTATATGTATGTGTCCGTCTCTGATGAGCCGGTCGATGCTTTTTAGTCTATTATCCATAAGGCAATAGTTAAGTTTGTATACGGGCAAAGATAGTCTTTAATTTCATACCAAAGTTGTTTTTAGGCGACAAAAAACAAAGATTTTGCTGAAATATTTTTGAAAGATAAAAATAAACCGCTGATAATTAGTCTGTTTTTATAAGCCTCAAAAAGTATTGATTGAAAAAGTTGTCTTTTTAATTAATTACTTCTTCCGTTATGAAAAGTACGTTTTTAAGTGATAAATCTGTCAAAATCTGCATCGCAAAACTTTCGGATGTGATATTTTATGCTAACTTTGCGCGAGGCTATCGAATAACATGAAAATGAGGCTGTTTTAAACTTTCTCCGGTTTTGCCGGAAGACCGGAAAAACGCTACCCATAGAACCGGGGTGTCTTTCGAGTAGAACCGGGCAACGCATCCGCATGGAATGGACAACGCTAACGGTTGCGTTTTCGGGGTATGTACTTCCGGCAGAAGAGAAAGTATAATTGGCTAAAAATAACTAACTTACAATATTAAACGAACACAGAATGAATAAAATTCTTTCTAAAGAACATTTTTCAGAAAAGGTCTTCAAACTGGTGGTTGAAGCTCCTTTGATTGCAAAGTCTCGCAAAGCGGGACATTTTGTCATTGTCAGGGTAGGAGAAAAGGGCGAGCGTATGCCTTTAACAATAGCCGAAGCCGACCCCGTAAAAGGAACGATTACTTTGGTGGTACAGGAAGTCGGACTTTCGTCTACACGCTTATGCGAGCTGAACGAGGGCGATTACATTACCGATGTGGTGGGACCGCTGGGAAAAGCTACGCATATTGAAAACTTCGGTACGGTGGTTTGTGCCGGAGGGGGTGTGGGCGTTGCGCCGATGTTGCCTATCGTGCAGGCACTGAAAGCTGCCGGAAACCGTGTGATTACCGTGCTTGCCGGACGAACCAAAGAACTGATTATCCTTGAAAAAGAGATGCGCGAAAGCTCCGACGAGGTAATTATCATGACCGACGACGGTTCTTATGGGCAGAAAGGTCTGGTAACTCAGGGAGTGGAAGAGGTTATCAAGCGCGAAAAGGTAGACAAATGTTTTGCCATCGGTCCTGCCATCATGATGAAATTCGTGTGTCTGCTTACCAAGAAATACGATATTCCTACCGATGTGTCGCTTAATACGATTATGGTAGACGGTACGGGCATGTGTGGCGCGTGCCGAATCACCGTGGGCGGAAAGACACGTTTCGTATGTGTCGACGGACCGGAGTTCGACGGACATCAGGTAGACTTTGATGAGATGTTGAAACGCATGGGAGCGTTTAAGGACATCGAGCGGGAGGAAATCCACAAGTTGGATGAAAAACCGGAGACTTGCGAGGTTGACAAGCAGGCTGAGGACGGCAGGAATGCTCCGTGGCGCGAGGCGTTGCGCAAGAGCATGAAACCGAAAGAACGTACTGCCATCCCGCGTGTGAAGATGAATGAGCTTGACCCCGAATACCGTTCGCACAGCCGCAAAGAGGAAGTAAACTTGGGCTTGAACGAAGAGCAGGCGCTGACGGAAGCAAAGCGTTGTCTGGACTGTGCCAACCCTTCGTGTATGAACGGCTGTCCGGTAGGTATCAATATTCCGGGATTCATTAAAAACATTGAGCGCGGAGAGTTCCTCGAAGCAGCCCGCGTATTGAAGCAAACCAGTGCACTGCCTGCCGTATGCGGCCGTGTATGCCCTCAGGAAAAACAGTGCGAATCGCAGTGTATTCACCTGAAGATGGGACACGAAGCCGTTGCCATCGGTTACTTGGAACGTTTTGCTGCCGATTACGAACGCGAAAGCGGACAGATTTCCGTGCCCGAAGTGGCTGAGAAGAACGGCATCAAAGTAGCCGTGGTGGGTTCAGGACCTGCCGGATTGTCGTTTGCAGGCGATATGGCGAAATTGGGTTACAGCGTAACCGTGTTCGAAGCCCTGCATGAAATCGGCGGTGTATTGAAATACGGTATACCGGAGTTCCGTCTGCCCAACAAGATAGTAGACGTGGAAATCGAAAACCTGTCGAAGATGGGGGTTGAGTTCGTTAAAGATTGCATCATCGGAAAAACCGTCAGCGTAGACGATTTGGAACAAGCCGGCTATAAAGGAATCTTCGTGGCTTCGGGAGCAGGTCTGCCGAATTTCATGAACATTCCGGGCGAGAACTCCATCAACATCATGTCGTCTAACGAATACCTGACGCGCGTCAACCTGATGGATGCGGCAAGCGAAGATTCGGATACTCCCGTAACCTTCGGTAAACGTGTAGCCGTTATCGGTGGCGGAAACACAGCGATGGATTCCGTCCGTACGGCACGTCGCTTGGGTGCAGAGAGAGCCATGATTATCTACCGCCGCTCGGAAGCTGAGATGCCCGCCCGTATCGAGGAAGTAAAACATGCGAAAGAGGAAGGCGTGGAGTTCCTCACTTTGCATAATCCGATAGAATACATAGCCGATGAACAGGGAAAAGTGAAACAAGTCGTTCTTCAGAAGATGGAATTGGGTGAGCCGGATGCTTCAGGTCGCCGCAGCCCCGTACCCATCCCCGGTGCAGTAGAAACGATAGACATCGACATGGCGATTGTCAGCGTAGGTGTATCGCCCAACCCGATTGTCCCCAATTCAATTCCCGGATTGGAGTTGGGACGCAAGGGAACGATTGCCGTAAACGACAATATGCAGTCGTCCATCCCCACGATTTATGCCGGTGGTGACATCGTTCGTGGCGGTGCTACCGTAATCTTGGCAATGGGAGACGGCCGCCGCGCCGCAGCAGCTATGGATAAGCAGTTGCGTGGTTGATTCTGCGTTTCCGGATAAGCGATAATATAATAGGGACTATGTATGTTGGCTGTACATAAAAAGCAAATTCAGCCCAATATACATAGTCCCTTTCGTTTTACTGTTTTGATGCTACATTCTTGTAAAGAAAAATTTTATCGCACAGACCGGGTGGTTTATCCGTATATATGTATCTGAGTCTTTCGTAATCTATTGCTTGGCTTGGTCTTTCCATATTTTACGCTGGACTATCAGAAACAAGGTGATACTTACGCTGATTTACGTAGGTCAGCGCCGGATGCTTCAGTCGATAAACCGTTTGGTCAGCTCGCCGAACTCATCAATACGGCGGTCGCGGAGGAAAGGCCACCAGCGGCGCACGTTCTCGCTGCGGTTCATGTCGATTTCCACTACCAAGTTTTCTTCTTTCAGGTTACTTGCCTGTGCGATGATTTCGCCCTGCGGACCTGCTACGAAACTGTTTCCCCAAAACTGGATGCCGTTGGTTTGACCGGATGGATCAGGCTCATGGCCTACACGGTTTACGGCGATTACCGGCAGTCCGTTAGCTACGGCGTGACCGCGCTGTACAGTAACCCATGCACCTAATTGCCGCATTTTCTCCTCCTGCGTGTCGGTGCTTTCCCATCCGATGGCGGTGGGGTAAATCAGCAATTCAGCTCCCTTGAGTGCCATCAGGCGCGCACCTTCCGGATACCATTGGTCCCAGCAAACTTGCACGCCGAGTTTGCCTATTGAGGTTTCTATCGGATTAAAACCAATGTCTCCCGGTGTGAAGTAGAACTTTTCGTAATAGGCAGGGTCATCGGGAATGTGCATTTTGCGATACTTTCCGGCGATGCTTCCGTCGGCATTGAATACCACGGCGGTGTTGTGGTAAAGCCCTGCCGCACGGCGTTCGAAGAGCGATGTAACCAATACCACACGGTAGGCGGCAGCCAGTTCGCTGTAAAATCCGGTAGATGGACCGGGAATCGGTTCGGCAAGGTCGAACATGGCAGTGTCTTCCGTCTGACAGAAGTAAGGGGTATTATGAAGCTCTTGTAAGACTACTAATTCAGCTCCTGCTTGCGCCACGGTAGCGATGTTACGGTGGAGTTTTTCAAGATTCAGTTTGATATCGTTCGTACACGATTGCTGAACGATACCTACGCGGATAGTTCTTTTCATGAGTGTTTGTTATTTGGTTTTAATAGAGTCGGGATATTGCATGGTAACACAGTGAAGCGAACCGTGTTGCTTGATGAGAGCGCAACAGTCTACGCCTACGATTTCACGTCCGGGGAACGCCTCCGCCAACACTTGGGCAGCACGTGCGTCGTTTTCCGGTTGGGCATACGTAGGATAGAGTACGGCTTTGTTCATTATCAAGAAATTGGCATACGTAGCAGGCAGGCGTTCGCCATCCTCGTCGTATACGGCATCTGCCATCGGAAGCGGGAGCAAACGGTAGGGGTCTCCGTCGAGTGTGCGGAAGGTTTTCAACTGTTCTTCCATCGTGCGGAGCGCGCCGTAATGCTCATCGTTCTTGTCCGTACATTGTACGTAAGTGATGGTGTTGTCCGGACAAAGCCGAGCCAGCGTGTCTACATGGCTGTCGGTATCGTCTCCGGCAAGGTATCCGTAATCCAACCACAACACTTGTCGCAGGTTAAACTGTTCCATCAGGTACAGTTCGATGTCTTTGCGTGTCATCGTATCGTTCCGGTTCGGAGCCAGCAGACAGGTAGATGTGGTAAGCAGCGTGCCGTTTCCGTCGCTTTCGATAGAACCTCCCTCTAAAACAAAATTCCGGCAGTTGATGTAATCGCCGTTCAGCAGTCCGCTTTTAAAGACATGGCTGTTAATCAGATTATCTTTACATGCAGCAAACTTCATTCCCCAGCCGTTGAAACAGAAGTCGAGCAGCAAAGGGTCGGCATGTTGTTCCAACAAAGTAATGAACGCATGGTCGCGTGCCCACGTATCGTTAGTAGGACATGCAATAAAATGAATGTTTGTACGGAACGGAGCATCCTTCAGCTTGTCGGGAAACTCCGGTGCAACCAACAGCAGTGGCTGGCGCGTGGCGATTTCTCGTGCAAGATTGAAAAAACATTCTTCCACTTCATCAAGCATATATGCCCAGTCTGTTTCAGCATGAGGCCACGTTAATTGGATATAACTTTGCCGATGCCATTCGGCAGGTAAATAATACGTTTTTTCCATATTCTGTTATTCTTTTTTTGTTCTTTTCTTTTGAGCGGCAGGAAGCGCCTCTTTTTGCGATTTTTCGTAATTCATTTCATCTTCTTTCTTCTTCTTTGAAGTGCGCAGGCGTCGTCGGTGCAAGAATTGGTCTACCAGTTCTTTCCAATTGGTGAAATCCTTTTTATACATCAGGCCGATACCCTGTGTAGTGAGTGTCGATTTGGTGAAATAACGGTCGTTAGTCTGATTATATCCCCTCAGTCGCAAATCTCCGTTTTTGGTCAGCAGCCAGATGGCTTCAAAGTCCCCCACGAAATTGGTGTTACGCATCGTATTCTCCCGGTAACCGAAGTTTCCGTTGATGATAAGTCGGTTATTCAGCAAACGTCCCGACAAGATAGCTTCGGCCTCCACATCGCTCCATCCCTTTTCACCCGTACTGAGGTTTGTACCCACGTTCCAGTTTCCGTTGTTGATTACCTGCGAAAGCATGTTGTTCAATTGCCCGGACAAGGTACTGAATGCCAGCGAGCTGGTTGCATCAGACTGCGTAGAGTTATTTGCGTAATCATACGTGTAGAATTTGCCTACTCCTAACAGATAAATAATTTGAGTGTTCATCTGCTCTTCGGTACTTGTCAGACTTCGAACCAGTTCACGGTCTTCCTCATTCACCGTTGGCAGTTCAAGGTCGAACTTCAGATTCGGAGAAGTCAGGTTTCCGGTCAGATTCAGCAAACAGTTTACACGGACATTCCCTCTCGATGAGGCCGCATCAGCAATCAAGTCGTTCAGCGAAGCTGAATTGACCGTATACACCGCCTGCACATCGAGGTTAGCCTCACGCGGGTTTCCGTTGAAGCTGACCGTTCCTCCCGGTTGCAACACGAAATCTTTGCGGATAACATTCTGCATACTCATCTTGTAAATTCCCTCGGCTATGTTATACGTGCCGAAAATCTGGAAATCACCTTTATTGAAGAAATTGATACGCAAGTTCCCCGTTCCTTTTGCCGAGATATTATCTCCGGCGAGCGGGTCCATGATAATTTTCATGTTGGCCTGTTCAGTCGGTTCTATTTGTAAGTTGATACGTACATCGGCCGGCGTATCATCTTCATCTTTCTTATCCGGTTGGTTTAAGTAATGATACACCTCTGTTTCTATATCTTCTTGTTGACGGCGTGGCGTACGGTCGACAAAAGTGATAAACTGATTGCTGACAGCCTCTGATGTTCCTCCCAATACGTAAGCAAACGTTGTACGGTTATCAGCCCGCAGTGTGCCGTCGACGTTCAGCATATTGTCTCCTCCGCGCAGCCGGACATTGCCTGTGGTGTAAATCCGTCCGTAGAAAGGAAAGTCGGGAGTCTCACGTGCAGTGTTATATACCAGCATGTTATTCATATCAAAGCGGAATTGGTAAGAAAGGTTTTTCAGTTTTGTATGATGAAGCTCCCCATTAGCTGTTCCTAAATGCCCTTCAGGGTCGTTCAACTGTACGTTTTCGAAGTGGAAATTTCCCGATGTAATCCGCACAGAGTCGGCACTCGCTTCGAAACGTGTATTCAGGATATTGACCTTCATACCCATGTTTGCCTGTACAGACCCTTCCAAGTCAAGCCCGGAGAACGGTCCGAAAAGGCGCACGTTCCCGTATGCCCGTCCCCTTACGTCACTGAATATGTTTTTGATAAAAGGCTGCAAGAACGACATATCGGTTCCGCCCGCCTGAATATGCAGGTCCAATCCTTTCAGTTTGGGAGATACATATCCGTTGACGCGCGTAAACCGCGATTCATTTTCTCGTATGTCGGCAAGCAGACGGATACCGCCTATCTCCTTATCCCAACTGCCGGTTATGTCAGCCTGCCCCAACAGTGCATCGTTCAAAGAGAAATTGCCTACATCGAGCCGTGCCTGTATCACCGGGTCGTCCATTACATGATGCAAATGCACCTTGCCGCTGATGAGTCCGTAGAACTTCACGGCGTGGAATTGAATCATGTCCATGATGTATAGCAGATTGATGTTACGTAAGTCCACCAAGCAAGAGTCTGAAGCCTTTTTCCCGATTCTTCCATTTGCTTTCAGGTGCTGGTCGGCATGTTCGAACAAGAAATTCTGTATTTCAATGCTGTCTTTGGCGACGGTTATAGTAGCCGGATGCACATTCCACACCGTATCGTTTAAAACAATCTGACTGGGGCGCAAATCTATTTTCGTAAGTAATTGCTTCGTGTTTTCCATTTTGCTGAATCCTGCCACGGCATCCACTTTCCCGCTATACGTAATATTGGTATTGTTTCCCCAGTAGAGCGTAGTCTGCAAATGGTCGTTTTTAGCCCGTGTGTGCAAGGTAAAATTAAACATTGCACCTTTTTTCATCAGCGTACCTACCCTGACGCGGCATTGAAGTTCGTTGGAAGGGTTTTCGCAGATAATGTTTCCCGATTCATATTCTTTTCCATTGTAGCTGAATTGAGGGAAATACGCATTGATGCCCATCCGCGCAAGGCTGTCGTTAAAATATCCTTTGATTGTTGCCGGCATTTTTAACGTCAGCGGAATGTCGAATACTTTTGAAGCGAAGTCGCTGTTTTCAACATATAAATCGAAATTGAAATTGTTGTTTGGGGTGTCTGTCTGTGCCTTTTCCGGTAAAATAGATGGCAAATATTGGCGTATTACTCGCTGGATACTTGCCCAAATACTGCGGTATGAATAGTTCCCTTTTACGGTTCCTCTCATAAATGGCGAGTGAATGCGGATTTCTTTTTCTCCATCCGTATTTCCGGCTGTGATGTTCAGATTCTGTAAGAAATAGTCGCGTTCATTATCTGGAGCATCAACGGAAAGGCTGTCAAGATTGATTTCTCCTTTCATGTCGTCGACCGAATGTCCGGAGAAGTCGGCTGTCAGGTTCAGTGAAATATCTGTATCTTGATATTTTTTGGTCAGATTCAGATTGTTGGGACGTAAATTGCGGACAATGGCACGTAAGTTGAAGTCCGGAGTCTGTTGTTTGGTGACGAACTGTCCGTTGACTTCAATCGTTCCGTTTTCATCATTCAATGCTATTTTTCCCTGAAAACCTCCCGGCTGATATTGCCCGTCAAGTAAAATGTTCTGGTAATTGTATTGATTGTATTCTAACGATGAAATAACTCCTTTTACGTATGATTCCGGTCGGTCGTTCTGATATCTCAACCCTTTTAGTTCGATGTCAAACGCCGCTTTTCCCAATGTATTCTCCTTGTTTAGCAGTTTCCCGATGTTAAAGTCTTCGCTTAAAATCTTTCCGGAGTAGCTGTTCAGGTTGGTTATCGTGTCTTTGTGCATTGTGACGTTTGCTTTCAAGCTGCCTATTGCCGAACGGAAATTGCCATACACCGTAAGTTGGTGCATGAATCCTGATATATCTCCTTCGAAGTCTAAAAACTCCACCTGCTTCAGCACATTAGGCATTTCGTCTTTTCCTGTCAGGTTGCGGAACAGCCAGCCGATACCCTGCTCACTGAAGGCTGCCTGTGAGATTTTTCCGAACAAATAGGGTGGGCGTGACGCTCCTTCGGCATTCACCATAGCCTCTGCTTTGATGCGCAACAGGTGGCGGACGTCGGAAAGAGAAAAGTTGGTACAGCGTATATGCTTCCCTTTGCCTTCAATGGCTAATTGCAGTGTAAGCGGTTCTTTGAAATGGCGGAAAGCAGGTACAAACGGAGACAGGTCGGCAAGAGTAACCGAAGCATTTATATTTCCCTGATAAGTGATGGGGTTTTCAATCGAGAACGGCTTGCTCATGTCTTCTGCCGAAGCAGCCAGTGTGTCGATGACAATCTCTGTATCGGGAAGCCCGATAGAGAAGTTGGCAAGTTGGACTCCCTTATTGTTCGCCGCCAGTTTTGCTGAGAATCGTTTCAACTGGAAACCGCTCTGTTCACTGAAACTCATGCGCCGGATCTGGGCATTCAGCGAATCTTTCTGCAATGTTTTTAGCGCAAGGGTTGCCGACAGGTTCTTGATTTTTATATGCGAAGGGTTGAACTTTTCGGGAGTCTGCTCCTCCGAGCGAACGTCATAAGCGAGCTGTCCGCGCCGGATAAGTATCGTATTGATACGTAAATCAATGTTATTTTCTTTTTTTACCGTATCTTTCGGGGCAAAAGTATCAATGATAAACTGGAAGTTTGGTTTACTTTCGGGGGTCTCTTTCTTTAATTGCGCATTGAGTCCGAATAGCTGTATGCTGCTGATGCGTATCTGTCCGTGTAGCAAGGGCGAGATGTCAAACTTAGCCGAGAAACGTGAAATCTTCAGCATTTCTTCTCCTTCGCGGTCTTTCAGCGATACGTTTTGAATAATGATGCGGTTCAACAGTCCCAAATTGATATTTCCGATGCTGACCTCCGTTTGAAACAGTTGGCTGAGTTCTCGCGTAGCGTATGCAGACAGTTGTTTCTGAATGAACGGAACATTCAGAAAGGCAATTATTCCGAAATAAAATACAAGTATCAGAATAATAAAGAAGCGTGTACTATGTTTGATACGGTTTAGCTTACCCATGCAGATTTAAAAATTGAACAAATTTACGAAGTTTGCCGGAACTAACCGATAATTCAACCGCTTATTTCAAAATTTTTAAAGGAAGAACTTTAAATTCCGATACCCTGAAAACGCTACCCGTAGCGTTGGTTATCCCATGCGGTAGAATGACCTGTTTCTACCCATAGAAATGACCGACGCTATGGGTAGCGTTTTTCCGGCTTCCGACCGTGCCGTAAAAGGGCATAAAAAGGCATGGAAACACGGGGTTCGCAGGTCGGTTTACGGTAGAAGGATACTAAAAAAATAAAAAAGAAGCGGAAGGTTAGACTGTATGTGGAAATTTATTCAGACCTTTGCAGCCGTTTTTGAAAGTTTTTGCAGCAACGGCTGTACGTATGCTATTGAATCAATAATAATGTATAATTATACACCGATAAACGAATGACTAAAGTTACTAAGTATCCTTCGCCTCTTGTTTCATTACTGCCCATTTTTGTTTTAATCATCCTTTTGTTTTTTACGATACGCTTGTTCGGAAGTGATGCGTTGGGCGGCGGAAGCCAGATTTGTCTGCTGACGTCTACCGCCTTGTGTGCCGCTATCGGGATGGCAGGCTACGGCATACCGTGGGGAGACATCGAGCGTGCCATAGTCAATAACATAGCCGGAGTGGGCAATGCAGTCATCATCCTGCTGATCATCGGTGCGCTTTCGGCGGTATGGATGTTGAGCGGTGTGGTACCTACGTTAATTTATTACGGAGTACAGATTATCCATCCCAGTATCTTCTTGGTTTCTTGCTGTTTGATTTGTGCCGCAGTGTCGGTAATGACCGGAAGCTCATGGACTACGATTGCTACCATTGGCATCGCACTGATGGGTATCGGGAAAGCGCAGGGGTTTGCCGACGGATGGACGGCTGGTGCCATTATTTCGGGAGCTTATTTCGGCGATAAAATTTCACCCTTGTCGGATACCACTATATTGGCTTCTTCGGTTACCGAAACACCCTTGTTCAAGCATGTACGTTACATGATGTATACTACGGTTCCTTCGATGGTGCTTGCATTGATTGTATTTACGATAGCCGGTTTTGTCTATGTATCGGATGCAAACATCCACTTTTCTTTATTTACGGATGCACTTGCCGAGCGTTTTCATATCTCATTATGGTTGTTGATAGTGCCGGTCATAACAGGAATCTTGATAGCCCGTAAGGTTTCTTCCATTGTAACCTTGTTTGTTTCCACGCTGCTGGCTGTGGTTTTCATGCTGTTATTCCAAGCCGATATTGTTCGCGAGGTGGCAGGCGAGGGGGTGTCAGGCAGTGAAGCCTTGTTTAAAGGGACATGGATGATTCTGTATGGCGGAACAACGTTAGAGACGGAAACAGAGGTTTTAAGCGAACTGATAGCAACAAACGGAATGGCGGGAATGATGGATACCATTTGGCTGATTATATGTGCCATGTGCTTTGGTGGAGCTATGACGGCGTGTGGCATGTTGGGAAGCATCACTTCGTTGTTTATCCGTTTCACTCACCGCCTTACAGGTATGGTGGCATCTACAGTTGGAGCCGGCCTTTTTTTGAATCTTGCTACAGCCGACCAGTACATCTCTATCATTTTGACGGGAAATATGTTTAAAGATATTTATAAGGGAAATGGTTACGAAAGTCGCCTGTTAAGCCGTACTACCGAAGATGCCGTGACTGTTACTTCGGTACTGATTCCGTGGAACACGTGCGGAATGACTCAGGCAACTATTTTAAATGTTCCTACGCTTGTGTATCTACCCTATTGTTTTTTTAACTATATTAGTCCGCTGATGAGCATACTGATTGCTTCCATCGGATATAAGATTGTAAAACTTAAAAAGTAACTATATTTATATTATGAGAAGACATATTACATTTGCTTGCCTGTTTGCTTTGGCATTAGGCGTACAGGCTCAAGAGGGGGGAATAACACCCGAAATGCTTACCCAAATCAAGGGTGCGTATAAACATACTTCTGCAGACAAGGCGATTCATAACGCAATGGCAGGGACGAGCATCGCTGTATTGGCACGTAATCAGGAGCGTCTCGCCAATTTCGACACGAACTTCTCCGACAAGGTAGTTTCGCATGGCATTACCGACCAAAAGCAGTCGGGCAGATGCTGGCTCTTTACGGGGCTGAACGTGCTGCGCGCTCAGATGATGGCGAAGTACGGACTGAGTGAACTGACGTTCTCGCAGAATTATTGTTTCTTCTACGATCAGTTAGAGAAAGCAAACCTTTTCCTGCAAGGCATCATCGACACCCGCATGAAGCCGAAAGATGACAAGATGGTGGAATGGCTCTTTAAGAACCCTATTAACGACGGCGGGCAGTTTACCGGAGTGTCCGATCTGATTCTGAAATACGGGTTGGTTCCCTCATCGGTTATGCCCGAAACATATAGCAGTGAAAATACTTCCCAGCTTAGCAACCTGATTGCCCTGAAGCTGCGCGAGTTCGGATTGCAGTTGCGCGACGACGCTGCTGCCGGGGCAACCGTGGCTGCGCTCGAAGCTAAAAAAACAGATATGCTTGCCACCGTATACCGTATGTTGGCTTTGGCGCTGGGAGAGCCGGTACAGAATTTTAAGTGGACGATGAACGGGGTGGAGAAAGAATACACGCCTCTGTCTTTTTACCGCGAGTTCCTCGGAAACGACCTCGATAATAATTACGTGATGCTGATGAACGACCCCAGCCGCGAATATTACAAGTGTTACGAGATAGATTACGATCGTCACGTATACGACGGAAAGAACTGGACGTATGTCAACTTGCCGGTAGAAGATATCAAACAGATGGCTATCGCTTCCATCAAAGACAGTACCATGATGTATTTCTCATGCGATGTAGGTAAGTTTATGGACAGCCAGCGCGGAATGCTCGATGTTAATAATTACGATTATGCTTCACTTATGGGAACTGAGTTCGGTATGGATAAGAAACAGCGTATCCAGACTTTTGCCAGCGGTTCTACCCATGCTATGACGCTGATGGCGGTAGACCTTGATGCGAACGGGCGTCCCAAGAAATGGATGGTGGAAAACAGTTGGGGACAAGATGCCGGATTCCGTGGTCACATGATTATGACCGACGAATGGTTCAATGAATACATGTTCCGCCTCGCAGTAGAAAAGAAATACGTTCCGAAAAAAGTTCTTGACATATTGAAGCAAAAGCCGGTACGTTTGCCTGCATGGGACCCTATGTTTGCACCCGAAGAATAACCGCATAAATACATAAAGCTATGAATACATTGTGTATAAAAAAAATTCAGGCGGTGGCAGATATTTCTGCTTCGCAAGTTCCTGCGTTGCTTGATAAGGCACAGGCAGAATGGCATCGGATAGATACCGTAAATTGGGACGCCTATCCGTATAAACCCGAAGTGAGTTTCCGCATCGTACATACGGGAGACAAACTGTTGGTTCATTACCGGGTGACAGAAGAAAGTGTACGTGCCGTTGCTGCGCATGACGACGGCCGTGTATGGGAAGACTCCTGCTGCGAGTTCTTCGTAAGTCCCGACGGTAATGATGTGTATTATAATTTGGAATGTAACTGTGGCGGAACGCTTCTGCTTCACGGCGGACAGAAAGGCGGTGAGCGTCCTTCGGCACCGGTTTCTGTACTGGAAAGCATAGACAGATGGGCCTCATTGGGCCGTACTCCTTTCGAAGAGCAGGTAGGAGAGCGCACGTGGGAACTTGCATTGGTAGTTCCCGCTTCGGCATTCTTTTTACATGCAATAACAGATTTCAGCGGTCTGGTGATGCGTGCCAATTTCTACAAGTGCGGTGACCTGTTGCGTACGCCCCATTTCCTTTCATGGAGCTCTATCGACTTGCCGCGTCCCCAGTTCCATTGTCCGCAATACTTTGGTGAAATACGTTTTGCCGAAGATTGATTCCCGCTAAAAAACATCTCATAGTTTCTTATAATCCATTGGGTAGAATCAGGTTATTCTTCCCAATGGATTTTTTATTCGCATGAGTTCAGGCTCTAAAGCGCGCTGATTATTAGTTCTCCTTTATCTTTCCATTTGCCAATCCGGTTCTTTTTGTTGTTTGTCGCATTCTGTTGTGATGTAATACTTTTGAAAACATTTCAACAATTAGTAACTGAATGTTCATTAATATTCTTTCTTATATTTTTACAATATGCGGCTTAAATCGTGCGAACCAAACGCTCTTTTTTCTTGTTGGTAATAATCGGATAACACAGAAGTCACCTTTGGAGTGATAAACAGGTATTTTGAATTATTGTTTCTTTGTGTGAAATATTATTGAAGTATTAGTTTTTTTAATGTAAAGATTGTGAACACCCGATTTTTATTTAACCAGATGTTCTTTTTGTTGTTTTCAGTGATAATGATGGCATGTTCCGATTCGGGAACCGAAGTAACAGGCGATGTCGAAGTTGCCGCTGTAACCGTATCGCCTGCTACTCTTAATTTAAATATAGGAGAGACACAACGTCTGACACTTACCATACAGCCCGAAAATGCGAGTGCAAAGAGCGGCGTGTGGAGTTCGTCGGATGAAAGTGTGGCAACCGTGTCGGATGATGGAACAGTGACGGCACAAGCCGAAGGAAATGTTACGATAACCGTAAAGGTTGGCGATAAAAGCGCAACGTGTGAGGTTACGGTGGCTGCTTCTGCTTCCGAAGAGGAGGATAACAACGATGCAACCCTTTTCGATTTGACAAAGTTGACGGGAGCAGAGCTTGCAAAAGCTATTGCCGATGCTTCGGCTGCGGGGATAACTCGCTTCACGCTGAAAGGTGATTATGCGGCTTTAAATCTCGTAGAGAATAATCCTTTTGTAGGTATTTATATGGAATCACTCGATTTGAGTGGTGTAACAGGCTGGCCGGAAGTGAGCAACGGGCAAGCCGGAGTGCCTCGTCATGCTTTTTATGACAAAGATATCCGGATACAAGAACTCGTACTCCCTGAAGCGGTAAAAGCGGTAGGCAGTTATGCTTTCAGCCAATGTGTGATGTTGACAAGCGTAACAGCGCCGGGTTTGCAAACAGTAGAGCCGTATGCTTTCCAATATTGTTCGGCATTAAAGAAGGTGAGTATGCCTCAGGTCACTTCGATAGGGGAATCTGCATTCTTTAATTCGGCATTAGTTGAAGCCGATTTCCCCGTACTGACATCTGTGGGCAATCTGGCGTTTCACCAATGCGCTTCGCTGGTTTCGGTCAATATGCCTCAACTTACCGCATTAGGAGAAATCGCACCATTGTATGCTGACCAACCAATTGAAGCATCTGTGTTTGGCAAATGCAGTGCGCTTGTGTCAATTTCACTACCTAAAATGACTGTTGTAGGCGACATGGTATTTGAATCTTGCAAGTCATTGATGAAAATCGAATTGCCTGAAGCTACGGATATTGGCATTTTCTCTTTCCGTGGTTGCAGTGCTTTGCAGGAGGTTTCACTCCCGAAGGCTGTAAACATAAACGATTATGCTTTTGCCGATTGTCCGGCGTTGCGAACTATTCAGTTGGTAACTCCGAATAACATTGCTGTGTATAGCTCGGCTTTCGGTGAATCTAACTCACAAACGCAGAATATAACTCTTACCCTTGCTTCGCAGAACAGTTCGCAGGTAGACCAAGTGGAAACTCCCGATGGTAAGATTACTTATACGTGGAACGGTTACGAATGGAAACATATTTCTTATAAATAACCCAAAAACACTCTGAAAGCAAAACACTTATCACGTTGTGTGCTCGTGTGTTGCCGACAGCGGGAAGATAAGAGATTCGGGATGGTGAGCGCCACAGTAACGCTCACCATCATTTTTTTATAGGCAAGAAAGCTATTTCAACAGTGGCAACCGGCTGAGCATATTTTTGAGCCGGATAGCAATACGCGGCATTGGCTCGGCGATGGTCAGTCCTACGATTTCTTTTTCTTGGGCGATATCGTTTATCACCCGCACCACTTCTGCCATTTTCATTCCGTCGGGAACCACTCCTACGGCTGCGATGATTTCGTTTGGGTCGAGTACATCCATATCGAAGTGAACCACCACTTTAGATGCTCTACAGGCTCTCAGCCACTCACGTACAGGGTTGCTGTTTTCCCTTACCTCCTCCGGAGACAGGTGCTTGATTCCGTATTCTTGTTGGCGTATTTTGATTTCTTCCCGTTCCCAGTCTCTGATTCCTACCATCAAGATTTTGTCCGGCGAGATGGTAGCCGGGAGTTCGTCCATGATTTTCCGGTCGCCCACTCCCATGCAGGCAGTAACAGCCATTGCGTGATAACCCGTATACACATCGCCGGGCAGGGTAATATCGGGGTGTGCATCAATCCAGACCATAGCCACGTCGCCATTATATTTATGGGCGAGGTACGTAAACGGGACAACGCTGGTCGAGCATTCTCCGCCCAGTGTCACTATCCGGTCTGGATTTTCTGTGTTCAGAATATCTAACGCAGCTTTTGACTGTCGGTAGATAACCTCACGGTCGAGCACTCCACCGGCACATTCGCGCTTGGAGATATCCGTTGAAACGGGAACGGTCACGGTTTTCTGTCCGCTGTCGGGAGCCAGAAAATTCAGCAGTTGTGCACCTAAGTAATATCCTCTTGCCGCATCGTCGGGATTCGGAATTTCAGGCAGCCAATGATTAATGTCTCCACCCTGCCATTGAGGATAAATCAATCGGATTGTAGTCTTTGCTTGTTTCATAATCTTTACAAATTGTAGGTTGTTAATCTTGTTCTGGTTTTTCCGGATTATGTTGCCGGTATGTCCCGAAAAACGCTTCCGTTAGTGTTTGTAGTTTTTAGCCGATAAGTTCCCCGGTTCTACCCATAGAACACCTTCATCCTTCGGGTAGCGTTTTGTCAGGTTCCGGATTAAAGCCGGGAAAACCGATGCAGATTTTTGTTCTTTTTGTTAATTACTTGGATATGTTATTTTTAGGTTTCCGCCCGCCATCATTGGGGCGGTTGATTACAAAAATAAAAGTTTTATGTTTTTTTGCCAAACTAATATCCTTTTAAACAAAGGGTATTAACAATAAAAGCATTACATTTGTAGTAATTAATTATACCATTTTTTGAAAGATAAAATGGGGGCTTGCAATTATTGAATCCAAATTGATTATAATGAAGAGAATAACAAAGAATGTATTCGGCATTTCGGCAGGTGTCCTTATGGTTTTGTTTGCCGGGTTAGGGATAGCTACGTGGATAAACAAAGAAGAGAGCAGAAAGGCGCTTGATGAGGTAGAAGTGACCGACTCGGCAGAAGTCAGCGAAATTGTTTATAAATACGGTATTCCGGTAGATAATTATAATGTACGCTACGGAATAGTGCAGGCAAATCAGAATTTGTCGGTCTTGTTGCAAAAGCATGGATTGTCTGTGGGCGAAGTACACGAGTTGAATAAGCTGTCTGAAGGAATTTTCGATGTCCGTAAGATTCGGAGCGGACAGGCATACGCTGTGTTCGAAACCAAAGACAGCTTGCCGAGAACGAGCTTTTTCGTATACGAAGAAAATCCGAAATCTTACGTGGTGTTCGATGTAAGAAACCGGAAATACGAAGTGCGTAGAGGGGAGAATCCCGTGGAATGGAAACGCAAGCAGGTAAAAGGGAAAGTGGAATCATCACTGTGGGTTGCCATGCAAGAACATGACACGTCGCCTCAGTTGGCAATGATATTGTCGAATATATTCGGATGGACCATCGACTTTTTCGGCTTACAGAAGCAAGACGAATTCCGGGTAATTTACGAACAGGAGTACGTGGAGGGAAAAGAACTGCCCAACTTCCGTGTGCTGGCTGCTTCCTTCAATCACGAAGACAGTCTTTATTACGCCATACCTTTCGTGCAAGACGGCGAAGAGCTTTACTATAACGAGAAAGGAAACAGCCTTGAAGGAGCTTTCCTGAAAGCCCCGTTGGATTTTTACCGCATCTCATCGCGCTTTTCGAACAGCCGCTTCCATCCCGTGTTGAAACGTTATCGCGCCCATCACGGTGTAGACTATGCTGCACCTACGGGTACGCCTGTTTATGCGATAGGAAACGGAAAGGTTATAGCAAAAGGCTTTCAGGCAGGAGGTGGAGGAAACTATGTGAAGATACGCCACAACAGCGTTTACGAAACTACTTATATGCATTTGTCCCGTTTTGCAAAAGGCTTGAAGGTAGGGAATGAGGTGAAGCAAAAAGAAGTTATAGGTTACGTCGGGGCAACGGGGCTGGCTACTGGGCCTCATCTCGACTTTCGTGTTTACGAGCATGGAAAGCCGATAAACCCGCTGCATATAAAATCGCAGCCGAAGAAACCCATCAGCCCGATGAATATGCCACAGTTTACCGTTGTGCGCGATTCGTTGGTTAATGAGTTGTCTCGTCTGTAATCAGACTTTACAACTCTTCATTTTCTTCCGCGCAGCGCAAAATCAGGGTGGTAGCTCCCAATGTGAAAATAGCACCATCCTCAATGCGGGCGCGTTCTTTCGCTCCTAAAAGTTCGTTCATAAGGAAAGTTCCCGTGATGCTGTCGTTGTCGCGCAGGGTGTAGATGAGTTTTCCCTGTTTGTTCCGCTTTACATTGATGATGCAATGACGGCGGTCCATGCTGGGGTCGTTGGTTTCGATAGGTACGTCAATGTCCATACCCTTGCTTCGGCGTCCTATTACGTTATCGCCTTCGTGAAGCGGCAGTACCTGTTTGTAAGCAAACGTGTTTTCAATTACCACCACATTTCCACATTCCTGCATACCTGTCGATTCATCTGCCACTTCCTGACGTTGGTTGGCAGCGTTGAGTTTGGCTTTTCCAATGCGTATGCTGAACTGCTTGTGGCAGTTGTCACAGATAAAGACCAATGACTGGCCGATTTCGTATTTTGTTTCGTCAAATTGAATATAATTATCGCATTTGGGACATCTGACTCTCTTCATAAAGATGTATTCTCTCTGTATTTATTTAGCGGTGAATACCCACGCATTTTTAAATTGTTCGTTTTTTCTCAGTTGGTTGACCTCTTGATAAGCCTCGCTGCTGCTGGTACCTTCATGGAGGGCAATACGGTAACGTCCGTTCGACTCCAATATTTGTACGTTCTTGTAGCCATTCTCGCGGTATTTCTTCACTTGCTCATCGGCATCGGCTTTCGTAGCAAGGCTGGCAATGATGATGTAAGAACCTTTTTGAACAGCAGGTTGGGAAGCCGGTTTCTCTTTGGGCGTAACTTCTTTTTCTTGAACTTGAGCTTGAGAAGTCGGATTCTTTTGTGCGGGGGCAACCTCTGCCGCCGGTTGTGCAACCGGTTTTACTTTTTCAGTTTTTACGGTAACGGGTTTCAGTGTATTGATGTTGTTACGTATCCGTTTCTTTTTCTCTTGTTGGTTTTGTTG
Organism: Bacteroides caecicola; assembly: GCF_023337095.1. Lineage (NCBI taxonomy): Bacteria > Pseudomonadati > Bacteroidota > Bacteroidia > Bacteroidales > Bacteroidaceae > Bacteroides > Bacteroides caecicola. Next base: position 14,025 of record NZ_JAMBLM010000010.1, on the reverse strand, counting down.
TCCTTCACCGGATAAGGTAGTAGCTACCGATTGGTTACGGATTGCATCAAACATAGCTGTAGAACCGAGTGAAGCATAACTTGCTTCGTCAATATAAGTGTTTTCAACCGGAATGGAGAGAACAAAAAACAGTAAAACGGCTGCTACCGTTGCCACAGCGTTGCGTGCCCAACTGCGTAGCGGTATATGTTTTTTCTCTTTCCGAGACGACATCTGGATAGTCTTGACTGTCGGTGCAGGCTGTTGAGGCTGTACTTCTTTACTTAATAAAGGCAACGAGAACCGTTCTAATCCATACAGGTTCGGCGTGAAAAAAGCATCTTTTAGCGGCTCGAACTCATATCGTCCTTTTATATTATAGTAAAGCGTACCTACTCCGTTCAGCTCAAACTGCCCGTTTTCGTAGAGCTGTTCTTTCAGTTGGATAACCGTTTCTTCGATTTTGCGCGTTGCGTCCGGAAAGTCGGTACTATACGTTTTCATATACGACTGAACCAAAAGTCCGTCGTTCATTACTAACTGGGGATTAAAACCGATGGTTCGTGTAGGAGGATAAAACTCGTTATCTTCCTCTTTATACATGGCAGGACGGTTGTGGGCGATAAATCCGCCAAATCCCGGAACGATTACGCAATCGTTTTCTAATAATAAGACTTCTATATGTTTTGCCAATTCAATCATATTGCAAAATTAGCATTTTTTCTGTAATAAGCCCTACTGTTTGTATTGGAAAATTTGGAGTTTGTCGGGGAAAAATTGAAATTTGTCGGGTAGAATTTAAACGGCAGGCTCTAAATGAACTTCTTTTGTCAATATCTATTTTTTTTCTATTTTTGCGGAGCGTTCAAGGAGTAGGAAATGCTGCTTGAAACTCAACAAAAGATAAAAAGAGGATTTTATGAATATAGCAATAGTCGGAACCGGATACGTTGGTTTGGTAACAGGCACCTGCTTTGCCGAAACAGGGGCGAATGTGATATGCGTGGATACGAATAAGGAGAAAATTGAAGCCCTGAAAAAAGGAGTGATTCCTATTTACGAGCCGGGACTGGAGGATATGGTATTGCGTAATACCAAAGCCGGACGTTTACGCTTTACCACTTCGCTGGAAGAATGTCTTGATGAAGTGTCGATTGTATTCAGTGCAGTGGGTACGCCTCCCAACGAAGACGGAAGTGCTGATTTGCAATACGTGCTTAACGTAGCTCGAACCATTGGGGCATGTATGAACAAATACGTATTGGTGGTTACGAAAAGCACAGTTCCTGTGGGTACGGCAAAAAAGGTAAAGGCAGTTATCCAAGAAGAACTTGCGCGTCGTGGCGTATCCGTCGATTTCGATGTAGCTTCTAATCCGGAGTTTCTGAAAGAAGGCAATGCTATCAGCGACTTCATGACTCCCGACCGTGTGGTGGTGGGCGTAGAATCGCAGCGGGCAAAAGAGTTGATGACCAAGCTATACCGCCCTTTCCTGTTAAATAATTTCCGTGTGATATTTATGGATATTCCTTCAGCCGAGATGACAAAATATGCGGCGAATTCGATGCTTGCCACACGTATCAGTTTTATGAACGACATCGCCAATCTTTGTGAACTGGTGGGAGCCGACGTGAATATGGTGCGTGCAGGTATCGGGTCTGATACACGTATCGGTAGGAAATTCCTTTATCCCGGCTGCGGATACGGTGGCTCTTGTTTTCCGAAAGACGTGAAAGCCTTGATCAAAACGGCGGAAGAACACGGTTATACCATGCGCGTGCTGAAGATGGTGGAGGAAGTAAACGAAGCTCAGAAGGATATTCTGTTCCGGAAACTTTCGGCTTTCTATGAAGGTAATCTGAAAGGAAAGGTTATCGCACTTTGGGGATTGGCTTTTAAACCCGAAACCGACGACATGCGTGAAGCTCCTGCATTGGTGCTGATAGAAAAACTGAAAGCAGCCGGTTGTGTGATTCGTGCTTACGACCCCGCTGCTATGGACGAGGCTCGCCGACGGGTGGGTGACAGTATTTATTATGCACGCGATATGTATGATGCCTTGCTCGATGCCGATGCCTTGCTGATGGTGACAGAATGGAAAGAATTCCGTCTTCCGGCATGGGGTGTTATCAAGAAAACCATGAATCGCCCTGTTATTTTCGACGGACGCAATATTTACGATGCCGAAGAATTGAAAGAGTTGGATATCGTTTATCATTGCATCGGAAAATAGAAAATAAAGGCAAAATAGGCAGCATTGGCTAAGAAAAACAAGTGTTGACTTGGATTTTATGCTTTCTTTTTGTATATTGCCCTCCTTATGAAAGGAGGGTAGTATGGACGAAAAACTAACATTCTATCAGTTATCGTCGGAAGTTGCCAATGAAGTATTGGAACGTGTCGAGGCATTTAATAGAGGAAGAACACGCGAGCGAGGGGCTTATGTCATCAGTCTTGCTACGGCTTACCGTCCTTACTATGCGTTATGGCGCATATTTCCTGATTCAGATATTCCTTTGTTCATACGCACGCTGGCAGTTACGTTTGATGTGGCGGCAGAGCGGGCCATGAAGCTGTTGCAAAATTGCAATGTCGTATTGTCGGTGGCAGATAACGCTGTTTTTGAACGTTGTTATGGATTGACTGACGATGTGATTCCTTTCGGTAAATATAAGGGAAAACGCTTGGCTGAAATTTATTATCTTGCCCCGTCTTATGTGTTGTGGCTGGCAAATAAATTTACCCCTGATACCCGCCGCTATGACCACTTAATCGAATTAGCGAAACAATTTGCGTATGTTCATTTCGAATTGACTGTACAGAAGCGTCAGATATCATCTGTCAGCCGGTTTGTAGGAAATAAAGGCGATAAACTGAAAGACTTGAGTTTGACGGTACTGAATATTCGTCTGCAAGTAGACACCTACAAGCCGGATTTTTATGTAGACCAGAACATATTGGCAGCGGATAGGGATGGCAATCGATTTACGTTTCTTGTAAAGGCGGCGGGGCAGAGCCTGACCCCAAAAGCCCTACACTGCCGGTCTCGGAAAATAAACCGTCAGGAAGTGTTACACCTGTTATCGGCAAAGGTAATGGGACACTATGAAAGTCACGGTGTAAGATATACGCGCTTGGGGTATGTGAAAATACAGTCTGTTTAGCCGGACGGAGATTCTCAGATAAGAAGCATGGCGCGGCGTACGTAGTTCTTTTTCATGTCTTCAGGCTTTAAGATTTGTCCGTTAAACTCCAGCAAGTCGATGTCTAAGGGAATGATGCCCGTGCGTTTGCTTTCGGCAGTTCTTCCGTTTTCAACTTCCACCTGTTTCAGAATATGCTGAACGGTTTCCATATCTAATGATGTTTGAAATTTGGCGATGCGGTTCAGGTAGGTCGTTTCGCAGACCGTATCCCCTTCAGCCGGAGTTTTCAGAATCTTCCCCCACCGTATGAGCGGGAAAAAACGGTTCAAGGTTTTCTCGGCATTTTTCAGGTGAACCATCCCTTCCGTATTCGAACCCAAACAAAGCAGACACTCGTATTTCTTTTCCATAAATCAAAATGTTTACATGCAAAAGTAGAAAACTTTTCGTATTTTTGTTGCCTTATTAATTTAAAATTACAATGTCATGAAATTTATAGGAATTATTCCTGCCCGATATGCTTCCACCCGTTTCCCTGCCAAACCATTGGCTGTATTGGGAGGCAAAACCGTAATTCAGCGTGTGTATGAACAAGTAACCGGAGCTTTGGATGAGGCTTACGTAGCAACCGACGATGAACGCATCGAAGCTGCCGTAAAATCTTTCGGCGGAAAGGTGGTGATGACGTCGGTTCACCATAAAAGTGGAACAGACCGTTGTTATGAAGCCTTTCAGAAAGTAGGCAAGGGGTACGATGTAATAGTAAATATTCAAGGTGACGAACCTTTTATCCGACACGCTCAATTAGAAGCCGTCAAAGCCTGTTTCAATGATGATTCGACGCAGATAGCTACATTGGTTAAACCTTTTGTACCGACCGACGGTTTTGAGGCTTTGGAAAATGTAAATTCGCCCAAAGTGGTGGTAAACAAATCCATGCAAGCACTGTATTTCAGTCGTTCCATTATTCCGTATCAGCGGAACAAAGACAAAGCGGAATGGTTGAGCGGACATACCTACTATAAACACATCGGTTTATACGCTTATCGGGCAGAAGTCTTGAAAGAAATAACAGCCTTGCCCCAATCGTCATTGGAATTGGCGGAATCATTGGAACAACTTCGCTGGCTGGAAAACGGATATACTATAAAGGTAGGAGTCAGTGACGTGGAAACCATCGGGATAGATACACCGGAAGATTTGGCACATGCTGAGCTATGGTTAAAACAACACGGGGAGGTGAAATGATAACAGTTGACAGAACGATAGCACCCAAAATTCGCCAGATAGAGCAATTCTCTATTCCGCAACCCGAGCAGATGACCATGCGAAACGGTATGCCGCTTCATGTAATTCGTGCCGGGAGTGAAGATGTTATTCGCTTTGATTTGATAATAAAAGGAGGACAGTTACATCAAACGCTGCCGCTTCAGGCACTGTTTACCAATCGTATGCTGCGCGAAGGAACGCGCACGATGACTTCTTCCGAAATAGCCGAAAGACTGGATTATTATGGAGCATGGCTTGATCTCTCTTCATCGGTAAACTGCGCTTTTGTTACGCTCTATTCGCTGGGTAAGTATTTCCCGAAAACGGTTGAAATTTTGGCATCCATTATAAAAGAACCTGTTTTCCCGGAAAAAGAATTACGGGTGGTAACGGAGGCAAATAAACATCAGTTTCTTGTCAATAATCAGCGGGTGGATGTGTTGGCACGTAAGCAATTAAACCGTTCTTTGTTTGGCGTTTCGCATCCATTAGGACGTTATGCTGAATGGGAAGATTACGACCGCATTCATGCCGATGTACTGAAAGACTTTTATGCTTGTCATTACCGCTCGGACAATTGTTCTGCTTATGTTTCGGGAAAAGTAACGGACGAGATTGTGCGCTGCATTGAAGAAAATTTCGGAGATGAAGCGTGGGGCGTATCGAATCATGCCGTTTATAATCGGATTTTCACGCCGGAGACCGATCAGCGGAAGCGTGTGTTTATCGAGAAAGAAGATGCTCTGCAAAGTTCGTTGAAGATCGGAGGTTTTTCTTTGTCTCGTCAGCATCCCGATTATTTGAAACTGCGTGTACTTGTAACGCTGTTCGGTGGGTATTTCGGCTCTCGGTTAATGTCGAACATCCGTGAAGAAAAAGGATATACGTATGGTATAGGGGCAGGACTGGTGGCTTATCCTGATACCGGTATCTTGGTTATCAGTACCGAAACGGCAAATGAATACATCGAACCGGTAATTACAGAAGTTTATCGGGAAATGGATAAACTGAGAGATGAATATGTCTCAGAAGAAGAATTGACGATGGTACGTAATTACATGTTAGGCGATATGTGTCGTTCGTACGAGAGTGCTTTTTCATTATCCGATGCGTGGATTTTCATAGAAACAGCCGGATTGGATAAAGAATTTTTTGTCCGCAGTGTGGCTTCAATTCGAGACACGTCGGCAGAAGATATTCGCAGGCTTGCCCAAAAATATTTCTGCAAAGAAAACTTAATAGAAGTAGTAGCAGGTAAAAAAGTTTGAAATGATGCCGCCTGAAAAGGCTAAAAAACTTTATTTTTGGAGCGCGAAATATAAATCTTAATGTGAATATGGTGTTACCAGTGTGTAGGTAGCGGTAAAAACAGAATAATCGAATGAATAAACATACTTTATTATTATGTGCTTTTATGGTGTGGGGCGGTGTTACAGCCTCAGCTCAATTGTCTTTAGGATATTATAAATTTAAAGATGGTTCTGAATATACGGGAGAACTGAAAGGGAAACGTCCGAACGGAAAAGGAAAAACCATCTTTAAAAACGGAGATATCTACGAAGGCGAATATGTAAAAGGGAAGCGTCAGGGAAACGGAACCTATACTTTCAGTGACGGAGAGAAATACGTCGGCGAATGGTATCAAGACCAGCAGCACGGAAAGGGAACATATTATTTTATGAACAACAATCGTTACGATGGAATGTGGTTTGCTGATTTCCAAGAAGGAGAGGGAACTATGTTTTATTACAACGGCGACCTCTACGTCGGTTCATGGCATCATGATAAGCGTAACGGCAAAGGTGTTTATACATGGAAAGGCGGCGCAAAATATGAAGGCGAATGGAGAGATGACCTGAAAAACGGAAAGGGGGTGATGACTTGGGAAGACGGCTCTAAGTATGAAGGCGAGTGGAAAAACGGTGAACGGCACGGAAAAGGTACTTTTTATTACACCAATGGCGATAAATACATAGGCGATTGGGTAAATGATGTACAAAACGGAAAAGGGGTTTATTACTTTCAGAATAATGAACGTTACGAAGGTGATTATGCCGACGGTGAACGTACCGGACAAGGTATTTATACCTATCCTAACGGTGACAAATACGTCGGGCAATTCCGGGGAGGATGGCAAGAAGGCGAAGGGACGTTTACGTGGGTGAGCGGTGCTGTTTACGAAGGACAATGGTCGAAAAATCAACGTTCGGGAAACGGTAAATATAAATGGGCAAACGGTGACGAGTACGAAGGGCAGTGGAAAAACAATATGGCAGATGGCGAAGGTACACTGCGTATGACGGATGGCTCTGTATATACCGGCCATTTTGTGCGAGGTAAAGAAGACGGACAAGGAACGCTGGTAACGAAAGACGGAACACGGTTTGAAGGTTTCTTCAAGAAAGGACAGAAAGACGGACCGTTTATTGAAAAAGATGCAAACGGCAACGTAATCCGTAAAGGTACATTCCGCAACGGACGTTTGTTGGAAGAAAAAAAATAAAAAGACTATGGATTTGCTTGAATTGACTGACGATGTACGCCAGATAGCATTGGAGGCGGGTCGCTTTATTCGTGAAGAACGAAAAAGGTTTAGCCGCGAAAGCATCGAGAAGAAACATGCACATGATTATGTTTCTTATGTAGACAAAGAGTCGGAAAAAAGAATCGTAACCCGCCTGAAAGAATTGCTTCCTGATGCAGGCTTTATTGCTGAAGAGGGAAGCGGGAGTATGACTGATGAAAAGTATTGCTGGGTGGTAGATCCGCTGGATGGTACAACTAATTTTATTCATGACAATTCCCCTTATTGCGTAAGCATCGCCCTGCGGGATGAAAAAGAACTCCTTTTGGGCGTGGTTTATGAAATCTGCAGAGATGAATGTTACTGGACGTATAAAGGTGCACCTTCTTATTTGAACGGTAATGTAATACATGTTTCATCGGTCAATACGTTAGACGATGCTTTTATTGCAATAGGATTCCCTTATCGTGCCGAAGAATACAAACCCTTTGCTTTGCGTTTTATAAAAACATGTTATGGCAATGTGGCAGGTTTACGCTTGGTCGGAGCTGCGGCAGCCGAGATGTGTTATGTTGCCGCCGGACGTTTCGACGCCCGTATCGAATCCTACCTCGGGCCGTGGGACATTGCAGCCGGATGCCTGATACTTCAGAATGCAGGAGGTAAGGTTACGGATTTCAGCGGAGGGGATACGTTTTATTCAGGACATCAAGTGCTTGCCTCAAATGGAAAAATACATGATTTTTTGTTGAATATTATTGAAGACCGGTAATTTTCCCGGTCTTTTTTCGTTTTATATAAATAATTTTTGTATGTTTGTTCGTCTAAAGATACAATGACAGGTATGAATATATCGGGAATCTTGAATTTCTTGAAACTTTTGGCGGCAAACAATAATCGCGAATGGTTTTTAGAGCATAAATCGGATTATCTGAAAGTACAGTCCGATTTCGAAGATTTATTAACAGTAGTGATAGCCCGTATTTCTTTATTCGATGAAAGTGTGGCTCATGTCCGCCCTCGTGATTGTACGTATCGTATTTACCGGGATATACGGTTTTCGGCAGATAAATCTCCTTATAAGACGCATATTGGCGGATATATTAATGCCCGAGGGAAAAAATCCAATCACTGCGGGTATTATATTCATTTGGAACCGGATAATTGTATGTTTGCAGGGGGAAGTTGGTGTATGCCTCCTGAAATGTTGAAAGCAGTCCGTCAGTCGGTATGTGATAATATAGATGAATACCGTTCTATTGTAGAAGATAAGGCTTTTCGTAAATATTTTCCGGTGGTGGGAGAACAATTCTTGAAAAACATTCCGAAAGGGTTTCCGAAAGATTTTCCTTATCCGCAATATATCTGCTGTAAAGATTATACGGTAGCCTACCGTGTACCGGATTCTTTTTTTGAAAACCCGAACTTTGTTGACGATATAGCTGATATATTCATGCAGTTAAAACGTTTTGCTGATTTTACGAATGAAACGATTGATGAGTTGGAATAAATCGGCTATAATGAATCATTGAAAAGTTATGATTATAGATAGAATAGAAAATTTCGAGCAGTATGTTGGGGTACACCCATTGTTTGCACAAGTGCTTGACTTTTTTAAATCGGCAGATTTGAAAATGGCGGCAACAGGGAAAATAATCATGCAAGATGGAAATCTTGTCTTTAATTTTACCGAATCGGCTCCGAAAAAGAAGAAAGAAGCACGTTTGGAAACGCACAACGAATTTATTGATATCCAATTGCCTCTTTCAGGTATCGAAATGATGGGATATGCACCGCGTAATGTACTTGCAGAAACACCTTACGATGCTGAAAATGATATTTCGTTTTATGATATAAATGCAGATATTTATTTTACTGTAAAGCCGGGTATGTTTGTGATATTCTTTCCTCAAGATGCTCATGCACCGGCTATAACATCTGCTAAGTTAAGGAAATTGATTATAAAGATTAAGGCTAATGTATAATTAATAACACTGATACTATGGATGAAGTATTGAAAATTATTAAAAACGACCCGTGGCTTGAACCATATTCGGATGCCATTAAAGGAAGACATCAACATGTTATCGACAAGGAAAAAGAACTGATTGGCAAAAGTGATCTGACCGGATTTGCGTCAGGATATCTTTATTTTGGCCTGCATCAGACGGATAAAGGGTGGACTTTCCGTGAATGGGCGCCCAATGCCACTACTATTTATTTGATAGGTGACTTTAATGGATGGAAAGAAAGTCCGAAGTATCGTTTGAAGAGAATCCGTGGTAAAGCCGGAAATTGGGAAATTAATTTGCCGGCAGATGCTTTGAAACATGGCGATCTTTATAAGTTAAAAGTATATTGGGACGGAGGATGCGGCGAACGAATCCCTGCATGGGCAAACCGTGTTGTTCAGGACGAGGTAACTAAAATATTTAGTGCGCAGGTATGGAGTCCGGAAAAGCCTTATAAATTTAAGAAAAAAGTATTTGTCCCGAATGTAGCCCCACTGATGATTTACGAATGCCATATTGGTATGGCTCAGGATGCGGAACGGGTAGGTACATATAATGAATTCCGGGAAAACGTTTTGCCGAGAATTGTTAAGGATGGCTATAACTGCATTCAGATAATGGCTATCCAAGAGCATCCTTATTACGGTAGTTTCGGTTATCATGTATCCAGTTTCTTTGCTCCGTCTTCTCGTTTTGGAACGCCTGAAGAATTGAAACAACTTATTGACGCGGCTCATCAGATGGGAGTGGCTGTTATTATGGATATTGTTCATTCTCATGCCGTAAAAAATGAGGTGGAAGGTTTAGGAAATTTTGCCGGAGACCCCTGCCAGTATTTCTATCAGGGCGATCGGCGTGAACATCCGGCATGGGATTCTCTTTGCTTTGATTACGGAAAGAATGAGGTGATTCATTTCTTGTTGTCTAACTGTAAATACTGGTTGGAAGAATTCCATTTCGATGGTTTCCGTTTCGATGGAGTTACCTCAATGCTTTATTACAGTCACGGATTAGGAGAGGCGTTCTGCAATTATAACGATTATTTTAACGGACATCAAGACGATAATGCAATCTGTTATCTTACGTTGGCTAACCGTTTGATTCATCAGGTAAATCCGCGGGCAATAACAATAGCCGAAGAAGTTTCCGGTATGCCGGGATTGGCTGCTCCGTTTGAAGACGGTGGTTATGGTTTCGATTACCGTATGGCTATGAATATCCCTGATTATTGGATTAAAATCATCAAAGAGCGGAGGGATGAAGACTGGAAGCCGTCGAGCCTGTTCTGGGAAGTGACCAACCGTCGTAAAGATGAAAAAACAATTTCGTATTGCGAGAGCCACGATCAGGCTTTGGTAGGCGATAAAACAATTATTTTCCGCCTTATTGATGCTGACATGTATTGGCATTTCAAGAAAGGGGATGAAAATGGAGTGGTAGAACGCGGTATAGCTCTTCATAAGATGATTCGTTTGCTTACAGCCTCTACTATTAACGGAGGATATCTGAATTTCATGGGTAATGAGTTCGGTCATCCTGAATGGATTGATTTCCCCCGCGAAGGAAATGGATGGTCATATAAATATGCGCGCCGGCAATGGCATTTGGTAGACGACAAGAGCCTATGTTATCATTATTTAGGTGATTTTGATTCTGCTATGGTGCATTTGATTGAGAGCGTGAAAAATATTCAGAAGAGTGATGTCGTTGAAATCTGGCATAATGATGGAGACCAGATATTGGCTTACCGCCGTAAGGACCTGATATTTGTCTTTAACTTTAATCCTACTCGTTCGTTTACTGATTATGGTTTCCTTGTTCCGCGTGGAGCATACGACGTAGTATTAAATACCGATAGTAAGGATTTTGGCGGCTTCGGGTTCGCTGATGATTCAATGCGCCATTTTACGTGTGCCGATCCATTGTATGCAAAAGAAAAGAAAGAATGGCTGAAGTTATACGTACCGGCGCGTTCGGCTGTAGTTTTGAAACGAGTGAAAAACTAATTTGTAATGGGTAAATATACAAATGTACTTTATGAGAAAGCCGCACGCATGACAACCGTGGTGTGCGGTTTTCTTTTCTCTCTATTTAGTTTCGTTTATTTATATGTTTTCCAGCGAGATGTATTAGAGGCTTTACACTTCTCTTTGGCTCACGGGAAAACACATTTTGCCCCGATGGGCAGTGCTGTCGTTATTACGCTTATACTGCTCTTGCTGCGTTGGGGGGTAAACAGCCTTTTAGGATTAAAAGGCTATATACGTTCGCTTTCTTACCTGCCTTCATTTCTCGTTCTCTGTGCTTTGACCGATGTAGGTAGAACCGTGTATATGTCTGCTTATCACACGGTATGGAGTTGGTTGCTTCCGGTTCTCATCCTGATTTTTGTTGTGTTTGCATATTGGTTGCGCGGCTTGTATCGCAATCAGTTGAACACAGAAGGCAGTAGGCTGGGGTTAGTGAATTATAATCTGCTGATACTTTTCGTCCAATGTTTGATGACCGTGCTGGTGGGGAATACCAATCGGGCGTTTCATCATGAATTAGAGGTAGAGCGTTACTTGCGTGACCGGGAGTATGTAGAGGCATTGGAAGTAGGCAAACGTTCGTTAGAATCTACGCATACATTAACAGCACTTCGGGCAATGGCGATGGCTCATGCGAAATTGATGGGAGAAAAACTTTTTGAGTACCCCCAGTATTACGGGGTAGACGGTCTGTTTTTCGATGAAGACTCAACGGCTGTTTTGCGTTTTACGAACGATTCGGTTTACGATCTTTTGGGAGGAAAACCCTATGTAGGAGATAAGCCGTTAGATTATTTGAGCGAACTTTGTTATACAGGCCGTGGAAAATACATTGCGTTGGATTATTACTTGGCGGGACTTCTGCTTGATAAACAGATAAATAAGTTTGCACAGACCATTGACGACTTTTATGAATCAGAAGATTCTCTGCCGCGATATTACCGTGAAGCGATGGCCATATATCGTTCAAATCATTCCGACTCTGTTTTCGTGCGGAATGATTCTGTAATGCAAGAAAAATATATCAGATATAAAACCCGTCAGACGGAATTTGCCTCGCCGTTAGAAGAACAAAATTATATGAAACGTGAGTTTGGAGACACTTATTGGTGGTATTTCGATTATCAAAAATAAAGAAAGATTGCATGTAAGCAGGATGCTAATTACATTTTTTACGTCTTTTCGCTCATAAAAGCTCAAAAACAAAGGTTAGAATAAATCTTTTTCGTAATTTTGTGTCCGTAAATCCATTGAAACATAAAAAATAACTGCATAACAAAATTATGGCAAAAGAATTAAAAGACCTTACCAAAAGAAGTGAAAATTACTCACAATGGTATAATGATTTGGTTGTAAAAGCTGACCTTGCAGAGCAGTCGCCTGTTCGCGGTTGTATGGTGATTAAACCTTACGGATATGCGATTTGGGAGAAAATGCAACGTCAGTTAGACGATATGTTTAAAGCAACGGGGCATGTGAATGCGTATTTCCCGCTGTTGATTCCTAAATCATACCTCAGTCGCGAAGCAGAACACGTAGAAGGCTTTGCCAAAGAGTGTGCGGTGGTGACTCACTACCGTCTGAAGAATGCCGATGACGGTTCGGGAGTGATTGTAGACCCGGCAGCAAAACTGGAAGAAGAATTGATTATCCGTCCTACTTCAGAAACAATCATTTGGAGTACGTATAAAAATTGGATTAATTCTTACCGCGATCTGCCTATCCTGTGTAACCAGTGGGCAAATGTAGTACGTTGGGAAATGCGTACGCGCCTGTTCTTGCGTACAGCCGAATTCTTGTGGCAAGAAGGACATACAGCTCACGCTACGCGCGAAGAAGCAGAAGCAGAAGCACAAAAAATGTTGCATGTATACGGAGACTTTGCTGAAAAATATATGGCTGTTCCCGTTATCAAGGGTGTGAAATCTGCTAACGAACGATTTGCCGGGGCGCTTGACACGTATACGATTGAAGGATTGATGCAAGACGGAAAAGCACTTCAGTGCGGAACGTCACACTTCCTCGGACAGAATTTTGCAAAAGCGTTCAATGTTCAGTTTGTTGATAAAAACAATAAGTTGGATTATGTTTGGGCTACTTCATGGGGTGTATCTACCCGCTTGATGGGAGCTTTGATTATGACTCACTCTGACGATAACGGTTTGGTACTTCCTCCGCATCTGGCTCCGATTCAAGTGGTTATCATACCTATTTATAAGAATGATGAGCAGTTGAAGCAAATCGATGCAAAAGTAGAAGGCATTGTAAACGCGCTGCGGGCTTTGGGTATTTCCGTGAAATACGATAATGCCGACAATAAGCGTCCGGGCTTTAAGTTTGCCGATTATGAATTGAAGGGTGTTCCGGTTCGTCTTGTTATGGGAGGTCGTGATTTGGAAAACAATACGATTGAAATCATGCGCCGCGATACGCTGGAGAAAGAAACCCGCACGTGCGACGGAATTGAAGCCTATGTGAAAGATTTGTTGGAAGAAATCCAAGCAAACATTTATCAGAAAGCCTTGAAGTATCGTAACGAACACATTACGAAAGTGGATACGTATGATGACTTTAAAGAACAGATAGAGAAAGGAGGCTTTATTCTTGCTCATTGGGACGGAACTACCGAAACCGAAGAGCGCATTAAGGAAGAAACAAAAGCAACGATTCGTTGTATTCCTTTCGATGCCGACGAAGAAAGCCTTACTCCGGGTGTGGATATGGTTACAGGTAAACCTTCTGCGCGCCGTGTGTTATTTGCTCGTGCATATTAATAATAAGTAGGCGAAATCGTATTTCCCGATATTCAGGCACAGGTATGTGTTCTGTTTGCTCTCAGTAATTGGAGTACAGAATATATATCTGTGCCTTTTTTTGTATCCTGATGTTCCGGAAAACGCTACCGTTAGTGCAGGTCATTTCTATGGGTAGAATTGTCCGGTTCTACCCGTAAGACGCATCGGTTCTACGGGTAGTGTTTTTCACCCCTTTTGACCATGCCGGATGGAGTTCAAGCAAAAGGCTATACCACGATGTTATTCTTTTGCTCGTATTGTTTTTCAAAA
>NZ_JAMBLM010000009.1:0-138285 GCF_023337095.1 Bacteroides caecicola | reverse complement strand
AAAGAATTAATTTACGAACAATTTGAAATAGGTGTTTACCTTGCAACAGTCGGCTATCCGGATCCATCACGCCCCGACTCGATTCCGCCTATCACATCAACTACTGAAATCAGAGGCTATAAAGCTAAAAAATTATGAAACGTTTCTTACCATTCACCTGCCTTTTTCTTCTGTTTTTTACGCAAATCGTCAACGCCCAACCCTCCAATGGCAATTTGCAACAAGCACTGTACGATTACACAGCACGGATGCCCATCGAAAAAGTGTACATACATCATGACCGAACGGATTATTACGCCGGAGAGACGGTTTGGATGAAAATTTACCAAACTTCTTCGGCAAATGCTTCCGCCGCCAGCCAAATTGTTTACGCAGACCTTATCGACCCGCAGCAAAACGCTGTATTACAGACTCGATGGAAGCTCAAGGACGGGCGGGCAGAGGCTTGCTTGGAACTTCCTGAAGATTTACCTGCCGGACATTACCAGTTACGTGCCTACACCCGATGGATGCAAAACTTCGCTCCTGAAGGGTTCTTTCACCAAGAGTTGACTGTGTACGGCCCTCAACCGACCGGCAAAGATGCAGACGAAAAGGAAGATGCAGCTATCCGGTTCTTTCCCGAAGGAGGCTGGATGATAGAGGGACTGACCAACCGGGTGGCTTTTGAAATCACAGGAAGATATGCCGAAGATATCAAAGAAATTTTCATTACAAACGAGAAGAAAGACACCGTAGCCATTGCTTCACCAAGCCTGCACGGGAAAGGGTTGTTCTCATTCCTGCCCCAACCCGGTATGCGCTACGAGGCTCATTTACCCAACATACGTCAGACCTATCCGCTTCCCCAATGCAAGGAACGGGGATTTGCTTTGTCAACAGAGCATCGGGACGGGAAATTCCGCATCAGAATGGCTCATAACCTGACAGAGAAAGAAGCATCAGCACATCAATGGTTTATCGTATTACACCGCGAGGGAGAGCTTATCGTAGAAGTGCCGATAGATACCCGCAATAAGATTGGTCTCATCAGTTTTCCAATCGACGAACTACCGGCGGGAACATTCACCGTTTCACTAATCGACGAATCTTATCAGGCATGGTGGGAAAGGCTTGCTTTTGTACGTTTTCCGGAACAATTAAATTTGTCGATTCGTACAAAGTATGAAAAGAAGAACGGGCAAAAATCCGTAAAATTAATATTACATTCTACAGACCGGAACGGGCATCCGCAGCCGGGAGCGTTCTCATTAGCAGCTGTTGATGCCACCTTAGAACAAACCAGCAAACGATCTAACCTCACCTCTTATTTGTTTTTAGGTAGCGAACTGCAAGGTAACCTCCGCTACCTGCCGGACTACTGGAATCCTGCCCACCCCGATGCGATGGAGCGTATCAACCTGTTGCTCCTCACACAAGGATGGCGGCGGTATGAATTAGAACAGCTTACCGAAACACCCCAACCACCCTCGTTCCCTATGGAATTAGGACTATCGTTAAGCGGCAAGGTAAATGTACTTGGCAACAAAAAGCTAAAAGACATTACCATAGAAGCCATTTTGCGCCAAGATAGTTTGAGGGAATATGCCGAATTAAAGCCCGACGAAAAGAAACGTTTTGTTTTAGACGGCATTGAATTTACAGGTACTAAAGATGTCATTTTAACTGCACGCGACAAGAAAGAGAAAGCCTACCCCATTGTTCTTGACGTTCCCCACTCCTCTCCTGCCGGGCATTACCGGCCAACGCCGTTCGATGCCAAACAGTCATTCGCTACCGCATGGAAAGTCAACCGGTACATCGAGCCCCGCATCGGCAAGACCCCGATTTTGTTAGGCGAAGTAGAAATTACGGCACGGAAACCAGACCCGATGGAAAAGTGGAGAACATACGGAGCAGGATTCGTGAAAAACGCAGTAAACATCGAAGCAAACACAGCCAGTGGTCGCGTAATCGACTACTTGCGACGTGTGCCGGGCATATCAATGATATATGGTGGAGACCCTGCCTACCCGATGATTCCGCACGTAAACGGAACTCCCGGAAAAACGCCGGCTTCCATCGTATTAGACGGCAGCCTGCAGCGGATGCCGGAATTTGTATTCGACATGGATATTTCACAAATAGAGCGCATCGAAGTGTTACAGCCAACCGCCACCATGTTTGGCGGATTCAATACCGGAGGTGTCATTTGTCTGTACAGACGCCCTGTCGGCGGAGAAAAAGAAACCACCCGGCAAGCCGTTTGCCAATGGATAGGATACAATCAGACCAAAACGTTTTACCTTCCCGCAGCGACAGACAACGATTTTTTCAATCTCCCCCAAGCCCGCAATACGTACTATTGGAATCCAACGGTTACTACCGGCGCCGACGGACGGGCAGAAATATCATTCTTCCTCAACGAACGCGAGAACAAAAAAATTACTGTTCACTGTGAAGGCATATCCACCAACGGTATCACGGGAGTGTATTCGCAAACAATCCGCTGACAAACAACGCTGATACAGCTTATATGACAGGAGTAACCGCCTCTTTTTGGTTAAATATAAAAAATATAGCCATGCACTTGGGGTAAATCTGTATATTTGCGAGATTAACCTATTAAACGAAAAAGACATGCATCCGTTAGAACTGTTCAAATACTGTCCGAAGTGCGGTTCGCACCGCTTTGAAATCCATAACGAAAAATCAAAGAAATGTGCGGATTGCGGATTTACGTATTACTTCAACTCCAGTGCGGCAACCGTAGCTTTTATCCTGAACCATCGGAACGAACTGTTGGTTTGCAGACGCGGAAAAGAACCTGCAAAGGGAACCCTCGACTTATCGGGCGGATTCATCGACATGTATGAAACCGGAGAGGAAGGCGTTGCCCGCGAAGTGAAGGAAGAAACAGGACTAACCGTTACCGAAGCCAAATATTTGTTTTCGTTGCCCAATACATATTTATATTCAGGGTTCTTGGTACACACGCTTGACCAGTTTTTCTTATGCACGGTAGCAGACGACAGCCACCTGAAAGCGATGGATGACGTGGCAGACTCGTTCTGGATGCCACTCGACCGAATAAACCCTGACGAATTTGGATTAGACTCGGTACGTAAAGGCATTACCCTTTTCTTGGACTTATATAAACACCATAAGGCATGAAGAATAAAAAATATCTTTGGATAGCCGGATGGCTGTGTGCCCTCCCCCTATCGCTTCCGGCACAACAGACGGAACCGCTCACCGGAACGGAACGCTTGTTTGATGACGGAAAACAATTATTTCTACGCGAAGATTACGCTGCTGCGCGCCAAACCTTATCGCGCTACATGGAGCAGAAAGGCGAAGCAAGCCTGCGAGATGAAGCTGCATATATGTTGGCTTGTACCGCATACGAATTAAAAATGCCCGACTGTATCCATACGTTAGAAACATATTTGGAAGACTATCCCGAATCACGATACGCAAACCGCATTCAGTCGCTCATCGCTTCCGCCTATTTCTTTGAAGGCAAATATCTGGAGGCAATAGCCTATTTCAAAACATGCGACATCGAAATGCTTAGTCAGGAAGAACGGGATGCCTGTACGTTACGCATGGCTACAGCATACCTGAAGACCAATAACCTGAGCGAGGCAGCTTTTTGGTTTAATGTATTAAAAGAAGTAAGTTCTGCTTACCGAAACGATGCTGTTTATAACTTGGCTTACATCGATTACGTAGAACGCCGTTACGACAAGGCGTTGGAGGGATTCCGCGCCGTGGAAGAAGACCGCAAATACCGTACGCTTGCTCCTTACTATATAGCAGACATCTATCTGATAAAAGGCAATTACCCAACGGCACGCCGGATAGCGGAGGCTTACCTTGCTGCTTACCCGAACGAGGAACAAGTGACGGAAATGAAGCGTGTGGCAGGTGAAGCGGCTTACGGACAGAACGATTATGCTTCGGCTACCCGTCTGCTGTCTGCTTACCAGAATGAATCGGAGCATCCCGAACGGAATGCACTCTATAAATTGGGAATGAGTTACTTCCACACACAGGTTTACTCGAAAGCTGCTGCCACACTGGGAAAAGCCGTGGGAGAAAAAGATGCACTTTCCCAGAATGCGTATCTCCATACAGGATTGGCTTACCTGCAACTGAAAGAACATACTCAGGCTCGCATGGCGTTCGAACAAGCCTCATCAAGCGACTTCGACCGCAGCATCAAGGAACAGGCGCTTTACAATTACGCGCTTTGTATCCATGAAACTTCCTACTCTCCTTTCGCCGAATCGGTAACGGTATTTGAACGTTTCTTGAATGAATTTCCCAACTCAGCTTATACGGATAAGGTTAACGATTACCTGATTGAAGTCTACATGAATACGCGCAGCTACATGGCGGCGTTACAGTCTATTGAAAAAATCAGTCATCCCGGCAAGCGTATCTTGGAAGCCAAGCAAAAACTGTTGTTCCGTCTCGGAACACAGGCTTTCGCGCAAGGAGCATTTGAGAACGCAACCGACTATTTCACCCGCTCTTTGCAGTTGGGACAATACAACCAACAAACCAAAGCTGATGCTTACTACTGGCGGGGCGAATCGAAATATCGCTTGGAGCAATACTCGCAAGCTGCCA
This sequence comes from Bacteroides caecicola, assembly GCF_023337095.1. Taxonomy (NCBI): domain Bacteria; kingdom Pseudomonadati; phylum Bacteroidota; class Bacteroidia; order Bacteroidales; family Bacteroidaceae; genus Bacteroides; species Bacteroides caecicola. The sequence goes on along the minus strand of NZ_JAMBLM010000009.1, from coordinate 133,668 downwards.
ACGATTATCGGCTTTACTTGGAATTTACCCCCGACAAAAGCAGCGACGAATACGGGCTTGCGCTTTATAATTTAGGTTATACGGCTTTCAAGCAAAAACAATATACCCGCGCCCTGACGTGGTTTGCACGCTGTGCATCATCGGGTACGGTAAAAGATGCGTCTGTAATTGCCGATACGCATAACCGCATGGGAGACTGTTACTTCTACGACCGTCGATTCGATGAAGCCCGTACTCACTATGCACAGGCTACTTCCGTCAATCCGGCATTGGGAGACTATTCACTCTTCCAAGAAGCATTCGTAAAAGGTTTGCAGCGCGATTACAATGGAAAGATACAAACCCTGAACCGGTTACTTTCTGAATATCCTTCGTCACAGTATATCGATGATGCCTTGTACGAACAAGGGCGTGCTTTCGTATTGCTGGAAGATAACAATAATGCCATTAACCGCTATACATTATTGGTACAGCGATATCCGGAAAGTGCCCTGTCTCGTAAGGCTGCCAATGAAATCGGTTTGCTGTATTATCAAAACGATCAATATAACCAAGCCATAGCTGCTTATAAAGAGGTTATCAATAAATATCCGGGAAGTGAAGAAGCGAGACTGGCACAACGCGATTTGAAATCGATTTATATCGACCTCAATAAAGTAGACGATTACATGGCTTTTGTTTCCTCGCTGCCCGGCGGGGCAAACTTCGATGTGAACGAGCGCGACTCGCTTACGTATGCAGCCGCCGAAAAAGTTTACATGCGTGGAAATATCGCCGAAGCCCAAACCAGTTTTACCCGCTATTTGCAGTCGTTCCCGCAGGGAGCTTTCAGCGTAAATGCTTCTTACTATCTGGGACTGATAGCATATAACCAGAAAGATTACGCCAAAGCCGTAGCATATTTAGACAAAGTAATTGAATATCCGGACAGCAAGTTCTCTTCTGAAGCTATGAAGATATGCGCAGACATGGCTTATAACGAAAAGAATTATGAAAGGGCATTAACGCTTTACAAGCGCATGGCAGACCGTACAAATACGCAAGAAGAACGCTTGGAGGCCGAAACCGGAGCTTTGCGCAGTGCTTATCTGCTTAAAAATGCAGAAGAAACGATTTCTACCGCTTCTGCTTTATTGGCACAATCCAAGCTGGCTCCCGAACTGGAAAACGAGGCTCGTTACTATCGCGCCAAAGCCTGTATGCAGATGGGAAAACAACAGGAAGCTCTGAACGATTTGACTGTACTGGCAAAAGATACGCGCAATGTTTACGGTGCAGAGGCAAAATACCTCGTTGCTCAAATCTATTTCAACAATAACGAAACAGCAAAAGCCGAAAAAGAGGTGTTGGAATACATCGAAGTCAGTACGCCTCATGCTTACTGGCTGGCACGCAGCTTTGTCTTGCTGTCTGACGTCTACATGAAGTTAGGGCGCAATCTTGACGCAAAACAATACTTATTGTCTTTGCAACAGAACTATCAGGCAAATGACGATATTGAACAAATGATTGAAAGCCGACTGAAAAAACTGGAAAAACAATGACAAGAAAGGTTATAATTATATGTGCTGGTATTTGTGCTGCTGCTACGCTTGCAGCACAAGAACAAGCTAAAGACTCTACGCTTAATCGTACGGTAGTAGTAGAAAATCAATATAATCCGGAAGTGATGGATGCCTTTAAGGTGAACATTCTTCCGAAAGTGGAAGAACCGGCTGTAGCCAAACAGGAAATCAACTATGCTGCAGGGATTCACCCGTTTGCTGCATGGGAAGTAAATCCGATGAAGCCCTTTAACCCGGAGATGAGACAAGAGAACGCACACAGGGGATATGCACGCATTTCGTATGGGAATCGGAATAATACCGATGTAAAAGGCAGTTATCTTTGGGACATTACCAAGCGAGACCGTCTGGGCGTTATGGCATCACTCTACGGCATGTATGGTGACATCTCTAACCTGACCGGTACACAAGACTGGAAATCGCGCTTTTACCGTACAGATGCAGCGTTAGATTATACCCACGATTTCCGCAAGGTTTCACTGAAAATCGGTGGGGATTTTGCATCGCAGGTATTTAATTACATGCCTGCTTCCACTGATCTGAATCCGGATGCTCCGACCACGACAGGACGACAGCACTATACGTTGGGCGAAGGTTATGTCCGCGTTGCTTCACAGGAAGGGCAGTTGCCGGTAGAATTTGCGTTACAAAGCGGATTCCGCAGTTTTAACCGCAAGTATGATATTTATGGACTTGCTTCAGGGGCAGAGAAGATTATCCACACTTCAGGATTCATCGCCGGAAACATTAACGAAGAACAACAGGTGGGAGTCGGCTTGGTAATGGATAACCTGATGTATGACGCTGCGCTGAAGAACTATACATTGGTACAGCTAAATCCTTATTATACGATTAAGAATGATGATGTGAGCCTCCGTCTTGGAGCACACGTCGATGTACAGGCCGGGCATGACGGAGGAGTAAACTTTGCTCCCGATGTAAAACTGGCTTATACGTTTGCCGATTCTTACGTAATCTACGTACAGGCATTGGGAGGAAGCCGGCTGAACGATTTCCGTACGCTGAATGACATGTCGCCTTATTGGGCGCAACTGAGCCAGCTCCGCACTTCGTCTACGCCGCTGGATGCCGGCATCGGACTGAAAGCATCTCCCGTATCCGGACTGGGATTCCATTTATACGGTGGTTATCGCATCACTAAAAACGAATTGTTCTCACTCCCCGGAATTGAAAGTTTCGCGCTTGCCGACGCTACGCACTACACCTATAAATTCCTGTTACAAGACAAAGCCAAAGTGGGTTATGGGGGTGCATCCATCAGCTATGCTTACAAAGACTGGATTGACTTTACACTGCAAGGAACTTATTACAGATGGAACACCGATAGCGACAACGAATTGCTGCTGGCTTTGAAGCCCGAATTCGCAGTAGGTTTCTATGCTCGGAGCCGGATAATGAAAGACTTACACATTGCGCTGGATTACCGTTACGAAGGGCGGAAAGACATTGCCGGACAAAGTATAACCGACCCCATAAACTCTTTAAGCGTAAGTGCAGAATATGAACTGCTGAACCGCATCACGGTCTTCGCCCGCCTTAACAACTTGCTGAACAAGAACTACATTACCGAAACCGGTTATCCGGTACAAGGATTCAACGTAATGGCAGGTATCAGTGTACGGTTCTAAATCGAGCGGATATAAGTCACCAAGTCATCTTCGGCAGAAAGCTCCAACGATTTCCGCAGACGATAACGATTCATGTTGATGGTTTTCGGAGTGGTTCCGGTCAGCATGGCAATCTCTTTGGTAGAAAGTTCCACGCGCAGCAGCGTGGCAAGATGTATCTCACCCTGTGTCAGATTAGGATGACGCAGGGTGAGTCTTTTAATAAACTCCTGATTCTTTTCATCAATGTGTTGCAAGGTCATGTTATTGGTCTTTTCGCCATTCTGGTGCTGACTGATGAACGCATTGATTTTCTTCAGATGAGTAATCAGCTCCGTACCTTCCATTTTGTAGCTCTCTTTTATCAGGTCGCGGATTTTATCCAACACCTCGTTACGGCTTTGCAGAAACACGGCAAAGTCTGTTATCTCCTGCTTGTTGGTTTCCAGCTCCGCCTGCGTTTTGTCAAGCTCCATCTTCTGCTGTTGCACCTTCAGCTTCGCCACTTCATGCTCCGACTGTTCCAGCAAATACTGGGTATTAATCAGTTGAAGTTTCTTTTTACGTTTAAACCGCTGATGGAGCAACAGCCCGATAATAGCCAATGAAAAAGCAACGATCACAATGGTCAGGATATTTCTTCTCAACTGCGCTATTTTATACTCCTGCTCTTTACGCTCCGTTTCTTGCTGCTGGAACAAAAGGCGTTTTTCTGCCATATTTTGCTCCACCATACGTAACTTATTACTGCTCTGTATCTCTTTGCTAAGCGTATATAATGCCACCTGTTTTTCGTAAGCTTTCTTATAATTGCCTATGGCAGCATACACCATCGCAGAGTATTCATAATTATCACATATAATCCCTTTCGCTCCGACCTTTGAAGCCAGCTTAAAAGCCTTGTCTAAAACAACAATGGCTTGAGGATATTTTTTCTGATAATAATACAGCCGCCCTAAATTATTATAATTCTCACTCAACGACCAAGTAGCGTTTAAATTGCGGTTAATCACAATGGCTTCGCTTATCCAACGGATTTGCATATCCAGCTTTCCGGGATACAGGCAAAGATTATTCAAGTTGGCGGCGATATTCTTTAAATCCTTGTTCCTCCGGTTTATCTCCAAAGCCAAGTTAAAGAAACGTTCTGCCTGCTGAAACTCATTGATGTATATATGAATTATGCCCCTGTTATTATACACCCGTGCCAGATTTACTGAATCGTTTTCAACCTTCGACCAAGCCATCGCTTCGTCATTCAATTCGATTGCCTTAGTATAATCTCCCAAGCTGCAATAGCTGATACTCATCTGATTATAGATTTTGCCTTTCCACGAATGATCGTCTTGGGGAATCATTTCCGCAGCTTCATAAAGAGCTTGAATACCTCCATCGTAATTCCCCAATAATCGCTCTGCCTGTGCATATAGCGAAAGCGAATGAATCTTCTGTGAAACATCGGACGTCTGTTTATAAGCCCGCTGTGCGAAAAAGGCAGACTGAACCGGATTGGAATACAAACTCTGTTCAGCCTTTTCCAGCAGACTCTTTATTTCATTCTCCGAAGAAGCGTGTCCCCAACATCCGAAGCAAACAAAAAGAAATGACAGCAATATAAAACAATATTTTCCCATGTGTTACAATTTGTTTTCAAAAATACAAATATTCTTCCTGATTTCATTATTTTTGCAATAAAAAGTCTCCAATGAAACAGCGCATAAAAGAAATTGATTACCTGAAGTGTACATTTATACTCCTGATGATTGTTTTCCATTTGGTCTACATCGGAGACAAATATCCGTATGCCAAGCAGCTGGTATATACCTTCCACATGCCTGCTTTCTTAATCATTTCAGGGTATTTGATGAACATCAACAAAAGCCTGCGCGCTTTCCTGCATACGATGGTATGGATATTCATCCCCTATGCAATCATGGAAAGCGGATACATCGTGATGTCTGCCATACTTCCGGTACGCGAACGGGTAGAAGAACTCAGCTTCGGCGTTTGGATAGAGAAGTTATTGCTTCATCCGTTAGGGCCGTACTGGTATCTGCATACACTGATGGTATGCGGCATCACTTATTTTGCCGTCGACCGCCTTACCCGAAAGTCGCGCGACCCGCTTGTTTTACCCATTATTTTGTCGTTAATTTATGCTGCCGAATCCATGCGGTTAGACATCGTATCGCTACCCAATGCGTTATACTTCGCTATGGGTTGCGTAATGCAACGCTACGGCTTGCGTTTTACGTCCTTTTTTCGCCCGTCTGTATGGTCGGTTATCCCCTTCACGATACTTGCCTGTTTCCCTGAAAATCTGAACAAATCGGTTCCCGGAGGCATAGCAATAACCTATTTGGCTGTTAGTTTGACACTGACATTATTTCGCTTCCTCCCTGCCCGAATGAAAACAATATGCGCATACATCGGTTCGCACACACTGGTCTTATTGATATTCTCTCCGGTTTTTACCATCACAGTAAAACCGCTGGCAGGCATGTTCGGTTTTGACCCTTCCGGAATGCTTTTCCTCTTTACAGCTTTGGCTATTACCGTTACAGGATGTTTCGCTCTGGCGTGGGTCATCGACCGCCTCCATCTTTCTCCCTTTTTCTGGGGAAAGCAAACAATGTTACAACCTTTTCCCGGGCGGAATGACAAGTTGACAGAGAAATAAAATTCATAGCCAAATAGGAATAATGGCATTTCATTTGTTGATATAGAAGATAAAGAAAATATTCATTAAAAACATACGATTATGATCTCAGAAAAATTACAAAACGCAATCAACGAACAAATCACAGCAGAAATGTGGTCGTCTAACCTTTATCTTTCTATGTCTTTCTACTTGAAAAGTCAGGGTTTCGACGGATTCGCTCATTGGCTGAAATTACAGTCACAAGAAGAACTGCAACACGCTTACGACCTTGCAGATTACATTGCCAAACGTGGCGGAGTAGCCAAAGTTGACAAAGTTGATGTTGTTCCGCAAGGCTGGGGAAGCATCCTCGAAGTATTCGAACATGTTTACAACCACGAATGCCACGTATCTGAGCTGATTGACAACTTGGTAAACGTAGCTTCGGAAGTAAAAGACAAGGCTTCGCAAGACTTCTTGTGGGGTTATGTACGCGAACAGGTGGAAGAAGAGGCTACGGCTCAAAGCATTGTTGACAAGTTGAAACATTGCACCGATCAAGCAAGCCTGTTGTACATGGACGACAAATTGGGTGCTCGCCAATAATTTTTCGCAATAAAACATTTATCCCCTAAGAGCTTGTTTAAATTTTGCCCTGCCCCAGTTTGAAAAAGGGAAGCTGATAAAAACAACTTATCGGAAAATTCAAACAGGCTCTAAGCGCGGATTGCGTAATTTAAAGGAATTTTTACGGATATTTCCTGAAAAATAAGCGTAATCCGCGCTTTCTTTTTATCTATCAATCTGCATTTTTATTATCTTTGCCGCCAAAATCACTCTACCTATAAACTCAATAGCAGCATGGAAGACATCCTCTTACGAAGTTTAAACTGGTGTAAACGCTTTCGTCATCGGAAAGGATATGGCATACATTCACCTTCCGACTTTTTTTTGACAACCTTTGTCATTTACGAACAAATGCCTTTTTACGCTTATGCCCCCTTACACCACCTGAGAAGAGTTGTCAACCACTTGCCTCACTATCGCGAGAAAGTGGATAAACTTCTATTCCGTCTTATCAACTACCTACAGCCTTCGCTACTTATTGAGGCTGAAACAGGCAGTGGAATCAGCACCCGATACATGGCAGAAGCCTGTACCAAGCTGCACATCCACTCATACGCAAGCGAACGACAAGACGCAGTAGAACGTATCTTATCTACCAAAGCTGCCATAGATTATCAATGGGGAGACATCATAAAAAAAATCCAAACTCTGATACAAGAAGGAAAGAAGCCCGATGTGGTACACATCGCTCATACTGCTTACTATCGGGAAATTTTTGAGCTGCTCCTTCCTCTTGCCGATGCAAAGACTTGTTTCATTATTGGAAAACCTTACGAAAATGAGGAGAAAAAACGCTGGTGGAAAGAAATAATAGCCGATAAACGAACCGGAGTTACTTTCGACTTATACGACATCGGATTGGTTTTTTTCAACAAAGAGCGTACGAAAGAACACCGCATTGTAAACTTCCTTTAATCAAACAGACCATGAAACTGGATAAAATTTATACCCGTACGGGAGACAAAGGCATGACTTCGCTGGTAGGAGGAGTACGTGTCCCGAAAACTCATGCACGCTTGGAAGCCTACGGAACCGTAGACGAACTGAATGCTTGCATCGGATGGCTGATAACCGTTACGGAAGATGAAAAAAGCAAACAATTTTTACAATACATACAACATAAGCTATTTTCCGTAGGCTCATACCTCGCCACCGACCCTGAGCGGACAGAAATTCGCATGGAAAGCCGTATATCAGAAGACAGCATAACGAAACTGGAGAAAGCCATTGATGAAATCAATTCATCGCTGCCGGCACTTTCGGGATTTATTTTACCCGGCGGCTCGCAAGCAGCTGCCGTTTGTCACGTATGCCGGACCGTATGCCGACGTTCGGAACGGCGGATTCTTGCATTAGAAACCGAAGAAAGAAGTGAAATCCTCGATGAAAAAGTCAAACGCTTCATGAACAGATTGTCAGATTATTTGTTTGTTTTATCAAGAAAACTAAACGATTTAACACATTGTGAGGAAATTTATTGGGATAAGAATTGCGAATGAAAGAATTTGTTATATTTTTGTGGCTCAATAATCAGAAACGTGTGAAACTTTTAAAAACTGATATACTATGTATTGGACATTAGAATTGGCCTCAAAATTGGAGGATGCTCCATGGCCGGCAACAAAGGACGAATTGATTGATTACGCAATGCGCTCAGGCGCTCCGTTGGAAGTAATTGAGAATTTGCAAGAGATGGAAGATGAAGGCGAAATATATGAAAGCATTGAAGATATTTGGCCCGATTACCCCAGCAAGGAAGATTTCTTTTTCAACGAGGAAGAATATTGATTAACTTCAGCACAACATCCTGCTGATGATGCAGTTTTCACCACAGGGGATACAGAGTCTCACATCGAATTTAATAGTTTGAAAAAGTGTGTGCCTCTTTGTATTCTTTGTGGTGATTTTTTTACAAACGGGTTATTCTGCAAAAAATCAGACAGGTTCTAAACCTTTTTACCCAACTAATTGTTTATATGATATGAAAAAGTTTATATTCTTCGCGCTTGCCATACTTGCCGTTAATACGGCATGTGGCAGCAGCACGAACCATAACGACAATACGAAAACTGAAAAGAATATGGAAACAACAGAAAATGGCAAGGTTATTCACCTAAATAAAGCAGACTTTCTGACGAAAGTTTATAACTATGAGAAAAATCCGAACGAATGGAAATACGAAGGGGACAAACCCGCTATCGTAGACTTTTACGCTACATGGTGTGGCCCGTGTAAAATGATTGCTCCGCTATTGGAAGAAATGGCTAAAGAGTACGATGGACAAATCGTAATTTATAAGGTAGATACGGACAAAGAACCGGAGCTGTCGGCTGCTTTTGGCATCCGAAGTATTCCTACCTTACTTTTCATCCCCGCGGAAGGAGAACCGCAGATAGGACAGGGGGCGATGCCTAAAGCTACGTTGAAAAAGGCTATCGACGAGTTCCTTTTGGGCAAGAAGTAAAAACGGAAATCTTACGGCTTCCATTCACAAAAAACAAACCCATGCAATGGTGAACACACGCTGTTTCCTCCATTGCATGGGTTGTTTTTTAGGGTATTGCCCGACGGATTATTGCTTCACCTCTGCCCGACGTTTCTTGCATATCCGAAGTAAAACGGCTGCCAGAACGCCCAACGCCAAGAGCGCAAGCGCGGTAAACGCTACCGCTTCGGTTACATGAAGCGATTGGGGATCGAATTTAAATTCAATCGTATGCTTGCCCGACGGAACATTCATCGCACGCAAAATATAATCTGCACGCCCGTGTTCCACCTCTTGACCGTCGATGTACGAACGCCATCCCGGATAATAAATCTCGGCAAACACAACCGTTCCTCCTTGGGGCGAATCAACCTCATAGCGCAATGCGTTCGGCTGATAATCGATCAGCGTTATTACGCTCAGGCTGTCACGCTGCGCATCCGTCTGTTTCACTTGTGCGGCAAATTTCTTATCTACCACTGCCGTCAGAGCCGGATTATTGTGATGCAGCGCCTCTATCTCTTCATTGGCATTATCCACGTATTTAACTTCATCCACAAACCAAGCATTGCCTAAGGCATGAGGATTGAACAGCGGTACTGTATTGCCTCCCTGCAAGGGGAATATGATGTAGCGCGTATTCAGCATATTCAAAACCGGAGTCAGCGTGGCATCCACTTGCTCCATGTCACCTCCCACTGTCGGCAATTTATCATAAAGCGAGGCTATTTCGCCCTGAATATGTTCTTCTATAATTTCTTGGTAACGGCGGAGTTTTGCCGCATGGTAACCGCCAATGCTTTTATGCCAATACGCCGTATTGTTCTCGTTAAAGGTATTGACCGACAAGTTCAGCACACGGTAATCCAGCGTTTGGTCTTTCAGAATCTCTTTATCGGTGGGCGAAGGCTGCATGAAGGGTTGCATTTCCGTACCTTTCGCCACGAACTGCTCATCATAAAGGTAACGCTTGTTCACATTCCACATATCCGCCAGACAGAGCAACGTGAGTGTGGCTATCAGAACGGAGGCTTTCATACGCTTCGTACAATAGATTATCACCAACACGAATCCTATCAGCACGATGAAGAAACTACGCCAAGCATCGGATGTGAAAATAGCCTGACGCATGTCTTCCAGATTTATCAGAATCGGTGCCAACTGGTCGGCGGGAATAGCTTGTTTCAATGCACTCATTTCCATTGTCGAAACGTACGACGGGAAAAAGAACGATGGAGCCAGTGCAAACAGCAGAGCGAGCCCTCCGGTCAACACGAAGCTGATATAGAACGCCCGTGAACGCTCGCGGAACAGGGCGGGACGCTCTACGACTTCTTTCAATGCCATGATTGCCAACAAAGGTATCGTAAATTCTGCGATGACAAGTATGGAAGAAACGGCACGGAACTTACTGTACATCGGGATGTAGTCGATAAAGAAATTGGTCAGTCCCATGAAATTATGTCCCCATGAAAGAAGTATGGAAAAGACAGTACCCGCTACCAATGCCCACTTCATCGGGCCTTTAACAAGGAACAGTCCCAGAATAAACAAAAACATAACAAAAGCTCCTACATAAACCGGTCCGGACGTTCCGGGCTGTTCACCCCAATACTGTCCTAACTGACTATATAAGCCCATGTAAGCAGGGTCGGCCTTTTCCATTGCTTTTTCGTTCTGCGCCAACGGAACGGAAGCTCCTCCTTTCACATTCGGTACAAGCAATGAGAAAGTTTCGCCTATTCCGTAACTCCATTGCGTAATATAGCTGCGCTCCAGCCCACTGTCGGTCTGGTCTGCTGTGTTTTCCTTTACCAGCTCGCTTTTGCCGCGCATGGTTTCTTTACTGTATTCATAGGTATGGTAAAGATTCGAAAGGTTAATGCAAACGCCTACTAATCCGGCTATCACCAACACTCCGCTGGCTTTCAGGAAACGCGGCATTTGTTTCTCCTTCCATGCCGAAACGCCGTAAGCTATCGCCATAAAAAGCATGACGAATAAGAAATAATAGCTCATCTGCGGATGGTTGGCCGTAATCTGAAGGGCTACGAACAGTGCCGTAACGATTCCTCCCCACAGGTATTTACCGCGATATGCCAGTACCATACCGGCTATGGTGGGCGGAATATAAGCCAACGCCACGAACTTCCAAATGTGTCCGGCGGCTATAATTATAAAGAAATAAGAAGAAAAAGCCCATATCACGGCTCCCAATGTCGCCATCCAAGCCTTGAAATCGAAAGCGCGAAGCAGGATATAAAAGCCTAACAGCATGACGAATACATACCATACATAAGTGGGGAGAAAAAGATGGTAGATTTTTTGGATAAAGCTCAGCGTGTCGGTAGAATCGTAACTGGGCGACATCTGATAAGTAGGCATACCTCCGAAAATAGCATTCGTCCACCGCGTACGCTCACCTGTTTTTTCCAAGTAGTCTTGCATCTCATGACCTGCCCCGATACCTGCTACGGCATCGTGTTGCGCCAGAATACGTCCTTCACTCACAGCCGGAAGAAAATAAACAAACGAAATCAACACGAAAAGCACAATGGCTATCACATCGGGAAGAAATCTCTTAAACTGGTTCATATCAGGATAAGTTTATTAATAATTAATTGTTTTCGACCGACAAAGATAGTATAATACTCTCTGAAAAGTCGTAAATTTGTCAGCGAAAATCATAATAAAACATGAAAATAGGAATCATCACTGCCATGTCGTCGGAACAAAGACAACTGGCAAACCAACTGACGGAAAAAACCGAACGCAGCGAAGGTGCTTTTAATTACATTGAGGGAAAGATACGAAACAACAGCGTGATACTGATGCAATGCGGCATCGGAAAAGTAAACGCAGCCGCCGGAACGGTGGAACTGATACGCAACTTTGCCCCAGACTGTATCATCAGCACCGGAGTGGCGGGGGGCATTGATACGTGTCTGAACGTAATGGATGTGGTAGCAAGCCGGCAGATAGTATATCATGACGTATGGTGCGGCGAAGGAAATGCTTACGGACAGATACAGGGACTCCCCCTCTTCTTCAGCGGAAACGATACATTGTATGACTGTGCGCTCTCGTTAGATACCGAAACCCCGATTCACGGCGGACTCATCTGTACCGGCGACAAATTCATTACCGATGCCAACGAACTGAAAGACATCAAACGAAACTTTCCTGAGGGACTTGCCGTAGATATGGAATCAGCCGCCATCGCACAGATTTGTTACCTCTATAAAGTTCCGTTTATCAGTTTCCGGATCATCAGCGACACGCCGGGTGCAGAACAGCATCTTGAACAATACAAGAACTTTTGGGGAGAAATGGCAGACCGCTCTTTCCACGTAACCGAAACGTTCCTGAAGTCGCTGCCAAACAAATTATAACGCTTGCTTAGAACCTGAAAAAACGCTAACGGTTGCACCGATAAATTCTATGGGTAGAACCGGGCAACGCTACCGCATGGGATGACCAACACTAACGGTAGCGTTTTTCGGGATATGCCGATGAAATTATCCTCTTGTGCCTTCAGCGTTTAATCAATTGACAAACAACGATTTAAATCAAAGATTATACCAGATTAACTTATGCAGAAAATACCGAGTTTTACCATTGACCACATTCGCCTGTTACGCGGCATTTACGTTTCGCGCAAAGACGAAGTAGGCGGAGAAACCGTCACAACTTTTGACATCCGCATGAAAGAACCCAACCGCGAACCGGTATTGGGACAGCCGGAAATCCACACCATCGAACACCTTGCCGCCACCTTCCTGCGCAATCATCCCGTATGGGCCGATAAAATCATTTATTGGGGTCCGATGGGTTGCCTCACCGGAAATTATCTGGTAATGAAAGGCGACTTGACTTCACGCGATGTGCTTCCGCTGGTAACAGAGACTTTCCGCTTTATAGCCGGATACGAGGGAGAAATACCGGGTGCAACGCCGAAAGACTGCGGCAATTACCTGATGATGAATCTTCCTATGGCGAAATGGGAAGCTGCCAAATTCCTACGCGAAGTATTGGAACAGATTACCGATGCCAACTTGGAATATCCCCGATAACGAATCGGGCTCAAAAAAAGAGAGGTTGCCCCGTTTTATCGAAGCAACCTCTCTTTTTTCGTTTGCAGCAAGTAAAACTGAATTACTTACGCAGACCAAGTTCTTTAACGATAGCACGATATCTTTCGATGTCGCGTGATTTCAGGTAATCCAGCAACGAACGGCGTTTACCTACCAGAATCGTCAAAGCTCTTTCAGTGCTATAATCTTTTCTGTTGAGCTTCAGATGCTCAGTCAGGTGAGAAATACGGTATGAAAACAATGCAATCTGAGACTCAGGAGACCCAGTATCAGTGTTAGACTTTCCGTACTTTTCAAAGATTTCTTGTTTTTTAGCTGCGTCTAAATACATAATTTTGACCTTTAAAAAATATATAAATTTGATTTGCGGTTGCAAAGGTAGTGATAATCTTTCGGATAGCAATACATTTTCAGAAAAAAGTCGTAACTTTGCACGCAAATAATAGGTATAGTATGCAAGACATTAGAAACATTGCCATCATCGCCCACGTAGACCACGGAAAAACTACGCTGGTCGATAAAATGATGCTGGCGGGACATCTGTTCCGCAATGACCAAACCAATGGTGAACTGGTGTTGGATAACAACGATTTGGAACGCGAAAGAGGAATAACGATTCTTTCTAAAAACGTTTCGATTAATTACAATGGTACGAAAATCAATATTATTGATACTCCGGGACACGCCGATTTCGGCGGAGAGGTAGAGCGCGTGTTAAACATGGCAGACGGATGTATCCTGCTGGTCGACGCATTCGAAGGCCCGATGCCGCAAACCCGATTCGTATTGCAGAAGGCTTTACAAATCGGATTGAAACCTATTGTGGTGGTAAACAAGGTGGATAAGCCCAACTGCCGCCCGGAAGAAGTTTACGAAATGGTATTCGACCTCATGTTCAGCCTCAACGCTACCGAAGACCAATTAGACTTCCCGGTACTTTACGGCTCTGCAAAGAACAACTGGATGGGTGAAGACTGGAAAACTCCTACCGGAACCATTACCCCGTTACTGGATGCCATCGTGAAATATATTCCGGCCCCCAAGCAGTTGGAGGGAACACCTCAGATGCTTATTACTTCGCTGGATTACTCATCGTATACCGGACGTATTGCCGTAGGCCGTGTTCATCGCGGTACGCTCAAAGAAGGCATGAACATCACACTTGCCAAACGCGACGGGTCGATGGTAAAATCAAAAATCAAGGAAATAGATACGTTCGAAGGTCTCGGACGCAAAAAGGTGGAATCGGTTTCATCGGGTGATATCTGCGCCATTATCGGTATCGACAACTTCGAAATCGGCGATACGATTTGCGACTTTGAAAACCCGGAAGCATTGCCGCCCATTGCCATCGACGAGCCTACGATGAGTATGCTATTTACCATCAACGATTCTCCTTTCTTCGGAAAAGAAGGTAAATTCGTTACTTCACGACACATTCACGACCGCTTGATGAAAGAGTTGGATAAAAACTTGGCACTGCGGGTACGTAAAGCAGACAACGAAGACGGAAAATGGATTGTTTCGGGTAGAGGCGTGCTTCATCTTTCTGTGCTTATCGAAACAATGCGACGCGAAGGTTACGAATTGCAGGTAGGACAGCCGCAGGTTATCTTCAAAGAAATAGACGGAGTGAAATGTGAACCGATTGAAGAACTTACCATCAGCGTTCCCGAAGAATTTGCCAGCAAGATGATTGACATGGTTACCCGACGCAAAGGCGAAATGGTTTCGATGGAAACACAGGGCGACCGCGTTAACATTGAGTTCGACATGCCTTCACGCGGTATCATCGGTTTGCGAACCAACGTACTGACGGCTTCACAGGGAGAAGCGATCATGGCTCACCGTTTCAAAAACTACCAGCCTTATAAAGGCGAAATTCCGCGCCGCACCAACGGTTCGATGATTGCAATGGAGAGCGGAACAGCGTTTGCATACGCCATCGACAAACTGCAAGACCGGGGCAAATTCTTCATCTATCCGCAAGACGAGGTATATGCCGGTCAGGTAGTAGGCGAACACGTCCACGAAAACGACTTGGTTATCAATGTCACCAAATCGAAGAAGCTGACCAATATGCGTGCTTCGGGTTCAGACGATAAAGCGCGTATCATTCCGCCGGTTATCTTCTCTCTGGAAGAAGCGCTTGAATATATTAAGGAGGATGAATACGTAGAAGTAACTCCGAAAAGTATGCGTATGCGCAAAATAATCCTTGACGAAACGGAGCGCAAACGTGCCAATAAAAACAATTGATGCTACCCAATAAAATAGAGCCGGCGTATCTTGCGGTACGTCGGCTTTTCTCATAACATAACAATATGTAACGCTAATCATTATATCACTTCTGTTTCTTTCTTATTATATTCATTCCGATAGTCTTTAGGAGTCATCTGAAAATGTTTTGAGAATTCTTTATAAAAGTGTGAACGATTCACAAAGCCAGTCTTATACATAATCTCCTGAACCGTTAAAGATGTAGTTCTTAACAATTTAGCAGCCAGTTTTATTCTATACTCTTTGATGTAATCTTTAGGAGACTCCAAATCCATTTCTTTAAAACGCCGATACAACGTTCGTACACTTACTTGCATATATTCTGCCAATTCTTCTAACGAAAGGTTTTCTGAATCGACATGCTTTTCTATATACTCTGTTATCTTCAATAAAAAATCCTTGTCTTCGGCTTTAACTAAATGCCCGTGAGAAAAGCCATACGCACACGCCGAAGAATTGAAGAAGTCTTTCATCTGACTGCGATTCTCGATTAAACGCTCTACCATCGCTTTCAGATAATTAATATTAAAAGGCTTATCGATATACGCATCCGCTCCAACATCTAAACCGATAATCTTTTCTTGACTGGAGTTTTTTGCAGACAATATAACAATCGGTATAGACATTGTATGTTTGTTCTGTTTCAATCTTCTGGTTAATTCAAACCCGTCTATCCCCGGCATCATAACATCTGTTATTATCAGAATAGGCATATCATTTTTAATCTCTTCCAATGCCTGTTCAGCATTTTGGGCAACAACTACCCTAAATTCGTTTGAAAAGGCTTCTTGTAACAACATCAAGACCTCTACATTATCATCTATCACCAGAATCTTAGGACCGGGCGCCACCGCATCTGAAGCTAACTCTGGCAGTCGTTCCGGTTGCGCAGATTTCATTACCGGCAGAATATTTTCTGTATTAAAACTTTCAGTTTCTCCACCTTCCGGTGTTAAATCCAACATAGGGAGCAACACTTCAAACTCAGCATAACTCTTATACTCACCCTTGATTTGAATTTCTCCGCCTAACAATTCAACCATACTGCGACAGATGGCCAGTCCCAAACCATTTCGCGAAGACATTCCTTTAATAGAAGAAGTTTCTACATCATCTAACACTTTATATCTGTTAAATATCAAAGGAATATCCTCTTGCCTGATTCCTTTTCCCGTATTATATACCTTGATACACAATCTGCGATCGACAGTAATATTTACCGTCACACGAATCAATCCGCCAATAAAAGTATATTTAAAAGCATTCGATATCAAGTTATTCAGTATTTTTATCAGACACTTGCTATCGGTATTCCAAAGAATGTCTGCCGCAACTACATTCTCTACCCGAATCTGATTCTGCTCTGCCAGCTCAGAGAAAGAATGAATAATTTCATTACACACGGAAGAAACATCTATTTGCTTAATATACAAAGTTTGATGTCCTGTTTCCAAGCGCCGGAAGTCAATGATTTCTTGAATTAACGCATTCAACCGTTCTGCATTAGCCTTAATCAACGACACGTACTTATGCACATATTCCGAATGGTCATATTGCAACAAACGTTCACACGGACCATAAATCAACGTAAGAGGAGTAGAAAATTCATGGGTTATATTCGTAAAGAAACGCAGTTTTTCCTCATATAATTCTTCTTTATGCGCTTGTTCCATTTTTTCTAACGCCAGTAGTTTTTTACGCTGCTGTTTAAGCAAGAACCAACGAATACTAATAAAAACGGCCAACAAAATTAACAATGAATAAATAATGACAGCCAACGTACTTAAATACCACGGGGAAGCAATTGTTATATATACCGGATAAGCATGGCTGAATTCTCCTGTCGCCTGATTTTTATAACGAATCTCAAGAAGGTAGTTCCCGTGATTCATTTGAGTAAAAGATATGCTGTTATTTGCTCCATTGTCTATCCAGTCTGTCTTTTCGTTCAAACGATACTGATAGCTATAATTGGTTGGATTTACATAATCAAGAGCAAGAAAAGACAAAGTAAAGTTATTCTGGTCAGGCTCCAACAAAAGAGAAGGCTTATCTCCCCAGTTCTGCACATCAATACACATTTTCTGTTCACCCAACACATTAATATTAGTGAAACGCAACGGTGGATTAGTCAATTCTTCATCAGATACATACTTTTTATTATTGGTTATAACCACAAAACCATTAAATCCTCCGAAGAAAAGCGTATCATTCTGGCTAAATGAAGCACCGTCGCTAAACTCTAAAACTTTCAGTCCGCTGCCTTTACCATAATTCTGGAATTTATTATTCAAAACATCGAAACCAATCAGCCCTCCATTGGTAGCAACCCATAACCGCTCGTTTTCATCTTGAAGCATGGCATGTATGGTACTGTTTATAAATCCCACCGACTGATTAAAATAGGATTCTTTATCGTGTTGCTTTTTTATCAAACCCGCTCCTGTTCCTAACCAAAAGATGTCTTTATCACGGATTATTGAAAAGATATCGCTTACCACCTTACTTGTATATTCACCCTGTAAAGGGATGGCAGACAAACTATCGCCTTTTATATGAAACAATCCATACCCCCGATTACCAAACCATACGTTACGCCGGGCATCGGCAAATAGAGTGAAAAAATAATTCGAGGAAAAATTACCGTTATCAATCGTATAACGCTTCAATGAACGAATATAAGGTATGCCTGCCCTATCTGACACAAGTGCACGAACAACGCCTGTGCCTACTGTGGCTATCCAAAGCACCGAATCACTTTCTTCATAAATGGCATGAACGTAATTGATTTTTTCAGACGAAGATACGCTCCTGATTTTTCCATCACGATAAGAATAACAACTGAGTCCCGAATCATGCCCTATCCAAAACAAAGGCCTGCGACTTTCAGCAAACGAATAGACCGAATTATCTATTAATCCACTCTCTGGCGAATTTATCAGTTCTGTCTTGTATCTCACATCATGCCGTTTTGGGGAGAAATCATAAATTTTAAGAATGCCTTCTCCTTTCGTACCCAGCCACAGTGTTCCTTTGGCGTCCCAAAAGATTGAACGGATCGGTTTTCCTATACTTTGATTCAAATCCTGATAAGTTACAGACAAAATAGAATATTTTCCTTCAGAATAAACAAATACACCTTGCCCGTCGGTAGCAATCCAAACAATATCCTGAAAACGGTCTTTCAGAATCCGGAAAACCCCTGATTTAATTCCTAAATCATCGACAGCATATTCATTATTTGCCTGCAAAGATATTTTCAGCAAACCATTCGTCTGAAAAGCAACAAAAAAAGATGTGCCATCGCGAAGTATATCTACAACAGTACCCCTTCCCTTCAAAGCTTTTTCCCAATTACAAACAAACTGCTTTTCTTGTCTTACCAAGTTATATCCAAACAAATTACAATTTCCGTCGAGCCAATAAATCTGATTATTATCCCCGAATCCATAACATACATCTGTTTTCTCACGATTACTTACAGCAGAAAGCCTGTATTCTCCCTCCGGAGAATGCTCCATTTGGTAACATACAATCTCATCTTTCAGGAAAAGGACCAAATAATGCTCATTCACGTAAAGATTAACAATGTCTTCTTTATTCAAGGTGCCTATCGGAAGTTGGTAAAACTCCTGCTTCATCGCGTTGAAAGCATAGAGAATATTACTGCTCGAAAAGAAAAACAAATCGCCCAATTCGTTCTTCACCATCATGTCGCTGCCTTTAAACTGAGAATACTCTTCTACCCGATGTTTGTTCCGGTCTACCTTAGTAAGTCCGTAATTGGTCTGCACCCAAATCACACCCTCATGAGTTTCAAGCATTTCCTCTATCACATAGCCTGAGAGGTTCAGCTGCCCCCAGCCATTCCAACTATATGCTTTCGTACCATCGTATATATTCACCCCGTCACACGTTCCCATCCATAAAAAGCCCTTGTTATCTTGCAACAAAGAAAGCACAGCGCTGCTGGTTAGTCCGTCGGCATTTGTTATTTGCCTGATGTTATAAGCCGATAAAGAATTTATTGTACATAAAAGGAGAACAAACAATCCTCCCATAAATTTCAACACAGTATTCATAGCATCATTTTTATCAATAACCGGATACAAAGGTATAGAAAATTAACAAATATTCCGACTTTACAGTAAGTACAAAAAAATGGGCGAACCTTACGGAAACGCCCATCTCGCCTATGGAAAGAAATGCCTACTTTTTTTAATTTATGGGCTTATTTTAACTTAATCCTGCATAATCAATAACCTGAAAAAACGCTACCCATAGGACTTATCTGTTCTATGGGTAGAACAGGACAACCCATCCGCATGAAATGACCAACACTAACGGTAGCGTTTTGACGACATAACAGACGTAGAATTTCTACCGTACTTCCGTGAGCAGAAAAGTGTATCCCAACCATTGTTTCGACATACTCATCCGTATGTTTCAGACACACCTACCGAATTAATTATCACGTCATTGACTGCTAATCATAAGGGCTGAAGCACACACATGGCCTCCATCAACATACAGCCGGTCAGATGAGGAGTCAGCCCTACGCTTTCATTATCTTCGGGTGCCTTTCTCCAACGTCCGCCATACAACATAGTTTTGGAATTAATACCTTGAGTAGCCATAACCGTAGCGCAACGGGTAATGTAATCATGAAACTTTTTACGGTACGTAATATCTAAATCCGATTCGTTTATCAGTTTCACGAAATAACGGAAAAAGATTCCATGAAACAAACCGCCGTCACCTTTTTCCGCATCAGACAGCACGCCGTCATTATCAGAAAGGTGTTCAACAACGTAATTAGCCGCTTTTACCGCATCGTCAAGATACTGTTTGTCGCCCGTAATTTTATAAAGCTCATGCGCCGCCCCCAGAAACGTCCCGACATTGTAAGTAAACACCCAGTTTTTCTGGATTTCACCCTTTCCGTTGATATTGTCATAAACAGCACCAGTCTCACGGTCGAACAAATAATTCTTCTCCCATACGAAAATCTTGATAGCCTCATTCAGATAAGCATTTTTCACCTTCCCGCCGGTAAACCCTGCCTTATCGAAAAAGTTATACAAACGAGCTGCAATCAGAGCCGCCGGTCCGTTTGAACAAGCATTCTTCGATTTTGCCACATCCGTTTTCCATGTAATGCCTCCATACCACGGCGCTTCATCTTCAGGTCCCCACGTAGGCCAAATCCAATCGTCATATACTTGCCTTGCCTTTGCTATATACTGTTTCTCTCCCGTACATTCAAACATCCGGATTTGCGCCAATACAATCCACTCCATATCATCGACAAACACATTCCACCACGGGTCTTTGGGGTTCATCTTTCCGGCGAAGTTATACCGGGGCATCCCTTCCCACCACAAAGGGAAAATCTCCTTGTAACGTACGTCGCCTGTACGCATATACGCATCAACCAGCACATCCATCGCATGTGCCTGCGGCCAATAATTATTGGTCGACATATCGGAAAGATCGCTGCCATAGTTGAAATAAAAACGGTCTTCATAATCTTCGAAGCCTGCTCCCCAAAAATGCTTGATAAGCGCTTCCGACGTACCGTCCGCCATCTTGTTCCAATACGCCTTATCTTTCTGCGCAAATGCTCCCAAAGCCAGACAGAGCGCAAATAAAATTGTAAAAGTCTTTTTCATAATCAGTTATCTTTATATTAAATTTCATTCCACGGTTATCACAAGTTCTTTCCCCTCTTGCAGTTGGGCATGGGACACAAAATAGCCGTCGATAACCTTACCTCCACAAGTTATCTGCCGAATCTTTTTTCCGCTTCCCTGCTTGGTAATGGTGAAAGGCTTGCCTTGCAATTCAAAAGTAACTTTGTCGAACAGCGGAACGGTAACAATATACTCGGCATCGGCAGGAGAATATGTGTACAGACCAATGGCATTAAACACATACCACGACGACATTTCTCCGGCATCGTCCATACCGGCGTATGCCAACTTGTCTTGCCCCATATCGTAGTAATGTCCCATCAACGAATCGAGTACCGCCTGTGCTTTTTCCTGCTTACCTATGAAGTAATAAGTATAAGGGATGCTATGCCCCGGCTGATTTCCATGACAATAGTTCCCGATGAATCCCGTCATGTTATCCACTTCATATCCGCGCCACGGTTCTGTGAAAAGAGAGTCTAATTTGGCCTCAACCGCAGCGTTATCAGGATAGAGTTTAATCATTCCCTCCGGGTCATGTGGTGCAAAGAAGAGTGCATTCCAAGCATTAGCCTCGCGATACATATACTGATAGTAAGGATAATAAGGGTCAAAGTCTTTTATCCAACTACCGTCATCAATCTTACCTCTCCAAAAGCCTGTACTTGGATCGAACAGCGTCTTATAGTTTTCAGAACGTTTCATCAGTAGTTTATAATTAGCCTCATCGCCCAATTCTTTCGCTACGAGTGCCACTGCATAATCGTCATAAGCATACTCTACGGTTTTCGTCACCGCACCTTTATATTCGTCCTGCGTAGGGACATTCACTGTATCTTTCTCGGCTATCCAACCACGCTCAATATATTCATCCAAATACCGACGTCCTCCCTCACCCGGAACGGTAGCATTTTTCAGAATCAGCTTATATGCCCTGTTAAGATCAAAATCATGTAATCCACGTAACCAGCTTCCCGAAATAAAAGTTGAGGCATGATCGCCATGAAAAAATGTTGGCATGTATCCATTGCTCTTTTCTCCTTTGTCAATGATAGATTTAATTACATCTGTGGTTACTTCGGGCGAGAGCATCCCTAACAGAATCAGCTTATTGCGATAATCGTCCCAAAAAGACGGATTTGTATAGTAATTAAATCCGTTATTAACCACGTTGCCCTGAATGTCTGTGTAGTCAAAATTCACATCACTACGCAACGCAGGCCATTTGAAAGAGTTATACAGACAGGAATAAAACAAATTCTTTTCGCGATCTGTACCTCCTGAAACTTTGATTTTAGACAACAGTTTTTCCCATGTATTATCCGCTTCGCGAGCCACTTGTGCAAAATCTTTATTCAGCATCTCCTGTTCAAGGTTCATTTTCGCATTCTCTACGCTGACGAACGAGAATCCAATTTTCATTTCCAATGGCTGAGTACCTTTACTATCAACAAAGCGAACGATAGCCACTTCGTGTTTATCGTCTTTCTCCATCGTCACATCCGCTATTGGATAATTGGTTATACCATAGAAGTAAATTTTACCTTCTCCAGCCTGATACCCCGTAAGCACTTTTTCACCGGATTTCTCAATGTTCCATTCTGTCACCGCATTGTTTGAACGACGAATATCTACCAGCAAAGCTTTATCATCGTCTTTACGATAGGTATATTTATGATAGGCACACCGCAACGTACTGGTAAGTTCCACATTTACACCATACCGAATCAAATAAACCTGATAATAACCCGGATGCGCCGTTTCGTTCTCATGACTGAAAGGCGAACAGTAATCACTTGGAGAAACCTTACCGACCACAGGAAGCATCGGAACATGCAACAAATTCCAATGCCCCTTGTTCGTATGAGAAAATCCATAAATAACGCTATCCTCATATTGATAACCAGCCCCACTACGATATTGAGTTACCGGACTTACTTGCACCATAGCATTAGGCAAAGTAGCTCCGGGAAACGTTTCTGCTCCCCAAGTCCGGGCTTCTTTTTTACGCTCGTATCCCAAATCTTCCTTTTCCCACAACGTTGCAGTACCTAAAAAAGGATTTACATACTCCGTCAATCTACTCTGATTCTCACAATTCGTAAATAGTATGAGAGAAATTATATATATAAAAATACGATTCTTCATTTTGTATCTTATTTGACGTTTTCTTAAAAAGATATATTACAAAACCTTATCAATAGCTTTTTTTATCAATTCTTCCATGACCAAATATCCTTCAGATGTAGGATGAACTCCATCTTTCGTGTATTGAGGATTCAATGCCCCATTTTCTCCATAAACCATTTTCTCGTAATAATCAACATACATTATCTTATGCTTACGAGCATACTTCTTAAGACGTGCATTAAGAGACAATATCTTAGCTTGTGCATCCAGCACAGACGGATTCCAGCCAAAAGAAGCGGCAGGCAATGTAGAGGTCAATATAACTTTAATTTTATGTGCTTGGGCCAACTCTACCATCGAAACAATATTGCCAAAAGTATATTCTTCATTATAAGGACATGTGTTTTCTGCAATGTCATTAGTTCCGGCATTGATAACAACCAATGTCGGAAGTAGCTTAATAACGTCTTCGCGAAAACGCAACAAGAACTGATAAGATGTTTGTCCGCTAATACCACGCCCTATATAGCCGTTGTCGGTAAAGAAATCAGGATGTGCGTTCACCCACCCTTCGGTGATGGAGTTTCCCATAAAGACAACCCGCTTTGATTTTTTCCCAAGAATCGGCACGTTTTTATTTTCTTGAGCATAACGGTTTAAACCGCCAAAATCACGATTTTGCGCATTGACTTCTGTACAAATTAAAGATAGGAGAACTACTCCTATATAAATAACATATTTAATCATTTTATCCACACTTATTATTCACACTTTTCTTTATTCATTTAAAATCTATTAGTTATTATAAAGGTTGTCTGCATTATATCCGATGCCAATCTCCCCGACTATCTTAATAAACAAACACCCCATGCTCCAAACCCAAACTTTTCATACTGTGGGCATATCTTTTTGCTGTTTTATTCGTTTTCAACGAATTTGCATAATTACCAAGAGGAGTTATCACCTTAATCGTAATGATGTTATTCCCTTTCTTCATTTTACCTTTAAGTCGAAAGCGATGATCTCCATACCAACCTGTACCGAGCTTTTCACCGTTTACATACACTTCCGATACCCCTCTTACGCTTCCCAAATCAATAACTGAGTAACTGTCCGGATTTGCAAATTCTTTATTCAAAGTATAAGATAATTCGCCCGCAAAGGTTTTAAGCCACGGGAATGGCAGTGAATTAAAATCGGTCAGAGTATCCATATAAAATTCTTTTCGACTGCCGTCGAAATGGTTTGCTTCTACTTTCCATTTTCCCGTCAGTTCAACAGCATTGTCAGGGCGACATGGCATCGGTGTGTACCAGTCGCCAACTGCATCCGAATCAAATACGATTAACTTGGATTCGGAAGGTCGGAGCATAATATCCATCTGCCTTCCGCCGTCGGATAGCCTGTAACGCTCACCGGTTTCGGGCAACCATATCCAAGCATTCTTACCTTCGGTACTTTCGGGAAATTTAACCATCGTATGATGTGAGGATACCCGACTGAAATTGGTTATAAAGAAAATATCTTTATCGCCCGATTTATAGTAATTACAAAACACCCATTTTGAGGGATTGTCAATTTTTACATAAGGCGTAATGCTTAAACTGTCTTGAACCTGTCTATACCATTCCGTAAGACTTCCGCGCGGAGAAGCTATTTTGACAAAACGTTGCGGATATTTTACTTGAATCCGACTTATTACATCATTTACCTTGCGGGAACGAGCTTCAAAATCATTCATTCCGATACTTTGCCACGGAATACACCCTATGCAGATTACACGGCCTCCGGAGGCTACAAATCTTTCGATAACGCCAGCCGTTTCGGGAGACAAGCTCTTCACTTCCATAAGAATCAACGTTTTATAGGAACGAGGACCGAACGACAACTTACCACCCTTTATTTTCGACTGTTTAATAATGTTCTCACTGACATAATCACACCCATTGCCATTTTGATGCAGATTCTGCCACAAATCATGGGCATAATCCGGATAAACATGAACCGGATAGGGGTCGCGCTGCTGACCTAACTCTGACCACATGTCTTCCAATGGCGGCAAAATGGCAATATCTGCTTGCGGAATACTGTTTTGCAACACGGCAGAAAGACGCGCTTTATAATCTGTCCATAACCGATAGTACGGATACATTGTGTTCTTCTCGCTGAAATACTCGCCGAATTTTATCCAACCGGGGAAAGGAGCTTCAACTGGACTGTAATTAAATCCATGCAAAATGGAATGATTTACACCCGAAATATTGCTCATATCGCCGGCTATCTTGATTTCCTCCAAAGTCGACTGAAATATCTCGCCTGTATTGGTTATTTCTTCGCAACTTACGATACCATTTCCTGCCAGCAAAGAGCCGGATGCAACAAATTTGTTTATCATCGAATGTGCATGTCCCAAATAAATTTCCTTGTCGGGATATTCGGTTCCAAGACCGTCTCTGAACCATGTCTCACATTCGGGAATGTCAATATACATTGATGACTCTATCGGGTGTAAGGCCCTGCCATACGCCTGCACACGCGACTGAATACCATTGTCATGACACCACTTATTGAACGTATCAATAAAGTTTTCCTGAAACAGTTTAATCTGAAAATGTTCAAAATCATTCCGCACTCTCTCAATCACCTCTTTCTTCACTTTTTCCGAAAAGTTACATCCGTAATCATCCGGCAAAGGCTCTCCCATGCTTCCCACCTTCCTTATCACATAAGGCAGATAAGGCAGCAGTGAATAACCGTAATATGTTTCCCATTCTTTTAACAGACTGTCGCTCCAATTTGCACCTTCCAACTCAAAACTGTCGACAAACGCTGCTCTAATGGCGTTCTTCAATTCAGGCGATTTATATGGCAAAGCCGACGAAAGACGATTCAGGTATGCGATAACAGCATTCTTGTCGAAATGATTCAATACCGGACCGCAAGCTCCGGGAGCACCTTCTATCACGCTCATATATCCTACCATTTTGACAAAGAAATATAACACGTATTTTCCTGCCGGCACGTTTATCTCAAAATCGGATTTGTCGGCCAAGTAATCGAACGATGTACCGGGAGTAAAAGTGTCAACCTTTTCAGGCATCAGCCGGATATACATCAACTCTTTTTTCGAATCACGATTTTTCGACATAATGGGAGGATCTACCCTATCCAGTACCTCACTTTTCTTAACTGATACTTTAACACCCTGAGTCCCTCCATCTATCTTCATCGTTTCTACTGTCAGCATCTGCAACTGATGTTTTTCAGGAAGAAACTCTCCGCCAAAAGGCCATCCGGAACCGGCAATCATATCGCAAACCATACCCCTGTCTTTACAGCCTTTTGCAGCCACCTTCACCATATTCACCCACTCATCTGAAAGATAAGGCATAACTTTATAACCCAGAGTATCCGCCTCATCCGGAAAACGGATTGAGTTAATTTCCACTCCTCCTATTCCCATCTGTTTCATTACATCCAGTTCATGTAATATTTCTTTTTCATTTAAACGTAACCCATTCCACCACCATCTAACAAAAGGACGATATTTCGACTCCGGATTCTGAAATACCTCATAAAGGTTCTTCGATTCAATATTGATATTAGGTTTTTCAGGCAAATTTTTACTTGCAACTCCAAAATAGATTACAAATAAATATGCCAAAATGAAGACTATTCTGTGATTCATACCAACAACAAGTAATAATAAATGAAATGTTTTCTAAATCTCACTTTATTCATGCAAAAGCCTGTTTAAATTTGTTCAGCCTCAGTCCGGAACATAAAAATTTCGTTCCGATGAATGAGCAAGTTCTTCGCATAGAACGGGAATGTTTATCTCCATAAAGAACCTAATTTAAGCTCTGTCAGAAACTCGAAAAATTCTACCCATAGAACCCATCAACACTATGGGTAGAAATGGTCAACTCATCCGCATGAAATGACCAACACTAACGGTAGCGTTTTTTCACTATATCTGCCGGAGAATTTCTTCTTATATTTTCATTGGCGAGATAGCTTTAATAAGTTCAAAATAAACAACTAACCATTGTTTTTTAAGAAAGAAACAAACTGTAACCGTATTTCTTCTGCTCTTCAACCGTTAAGTTGGAAAATTTAAACAGGCTTCCAATAATGTCCTATTATATTTCAATGTTACATACTTACTGTCATACTTTTAAACCTAAGAGCCTGATTAAATTATCCGATAGGGATATTTTAACAGGCTCTTAATTTTTATTTCAAAAGTGCTTTTGCTTCTATCAACGCGCATCCGCTCGCCTGTGCTCCAAGCTCAGTAGTACCCGAAGCAGGAGTAGTCCAATTTGTACCAAATAGAATATCCAGCTTATTCACACCTTTCCGCCATAACACATCGGCATTATTGTTGAAGAAAGTAACAAACTTTTTACGGTATACCTCGTCAAGATCGGGTTCCATAATCAGCTTGACGAAATAACGCATAAAGATTCCTTTGAAAAAGCCACCATCGCCTGTTCCTTCATCCCGCAACACATTGTTTCCACTGTCAATCATGCCAGCATCGCTGATACAGAAATAAGCAGCTTTACGTGCATCTTTCAAATAATTAGGTTCTCCGGTCACTTTATAAAGTTCATGGGCAGCCCCTAAAAATGTACCTTGATTATAGCTTAATGAAAAGCCGCCAATTTCACCAGTCTCCCCATTCAAATTATCATAAACAGCCCCGGTAGCCTTGTTAAAAAGGTTTTCTCGCAACCATGTATAAATCTTCACGCCCCAATCCTTATAAGTTTCATCCTGAGTTACGGCATAAAGACGCATAGCCAGCAAAGCGGCAGGTCCGTTTGAGCAAGCATTCTTACTCCAGCGTTGGTCGGCTTTCCACGATACTCCGCCGCCCCCGTACTCTTCGTCCCATCCGCCTTCGATGTATCCCCACAGCTCCTTAGCCGTGTTCAAGTATTTTTCCTCCTGAGTGGTTTCATACAAACGTACCATAGTGAGACCAATCCATTCCATATCATCATAAAAATTATTCCAATAGGAATTTCCATTTTTCACTCTGATACCCTCGTACCACGGAGTAAACAGGTCAGAATATTTAGTATCTCCACTGCGCAAATAAGCATCAATAACCACATCCATAGCCTGAGCCTGCGGCCAATACTGAAACCCTGTTCCGTTTCCATCGTTCTCATAATTAAAATAGCCTTCTTCGTTCCAAAAACGGTCGGGCAATGTTGAACTGGCACTATCAGCAGCAGCACTCCAGTCTATCACATAACCGGTATCATATACGTACTCATCTTCAATCTTACTGCAGGAAGCCAAAAGCAATCCTGTAATAAAAAAGAATAATAACCTATATTTCATAACTCAATCAGTTTGCAAGTTCTACATGATGTGTATAATTTTCTCCCGTAAAAATCACAGAAATCCGTGTTACAGCTCCCGGATTTGCTCCGTCAGCGGCTCCATCAAATTCGTTATTCAATTTCCACTTTTGGTCCCATTGGTTATCAGGAGTCTCTGCAATATAGAAATAAGGATCATCTGCCGAAATATCTCCCGGATTACTATCCGTCGTATTTTTAGTTCCCCACATCTGTCTTGTTCCGTCGGCATATATCATTAAGAATTTATAGCGCTGGTCTCTTCCCCAACTTTCTTGCTTAAATTCAACTATACCTTCACCTTCGAATACACCCTTTCCTTTATAAGGAAGCTCAAAGGTAACCTCATTACTCGGGCAGAAGAAGAATCCCAAGCTTTGTATCTCAGTCATCTTAATCGAAGCCGTTGTAAAATCGAATACAATACGATAAATACCACCCTTAGATACCGTTGTTTCACCTTCGCCTTCAATTATAACACCACTTTCATTAACGTAATAAGATTTGGCTCCATCTGAATTATTATCAACCAACCGATAAGACTTGCCTTCTTCCAGTCTGGTAAACACTTCAAATACCCCCAATTCATTAGGCATAGAACAAGGAACAGCTTGTGTAATATCCGTACCTCCTTCGGTAGCTTCACCCGTCAAATAAACTTGGTTAGGCAATTCGGTAAATCCTTTCAAGCAAGTTATAGCAAGCGTTCTCGACTGCGTAGACATTGCAGAGTTTAATCCCCGGGAAGCCACTACCGTCCACTTCAACGTTCCGGTTTCACCCCCATTGATACCTGCAGCTTTGCCCACTTTATCCAATACCTTATGCGTAATCGTGGCATAATTACGCACACCATTATTATCAGCTATTACACGATAGATCGGATTTGTAAAATCGCCGTCTTCTTTATCAAAAACAACTTCATACAAGGGCGAACCACTATCTTCGGCTTTAGCTGCTGCCCACTCAAAAAACAGTGAGGCCGTAGACGAAGCAACCAGTGTTACACTTTGCCCATCTGTCGGTTCATACAGTTGGGTTACAGGACTCACCTGTACATCTTTATATTCCATATCTTTAGTACATGAGGTAGAAAATAATATGCTCATGCATACAACGAATACATAAAAAAATCTCAGTTTCATCATTATAAGTATTTAAAGTTAATCAATTAGCATATCCGGGGTTATTGGGAGCCAGATTATGATTCAAGTCAATCTGACTTTGAGGAACTGCCCATAAATAATCTCTTTGCTCATTAAAGTTATAGGTATCTACACGAATTTTTCCTACGCCTTCGAAAGTAGCACCGTTAACGTCTCCTGCCAGATATTCAGAACCGGCCTTCCAACGTTTGATATCAAACCATCTTAATCCTTCCATTGCCAACTCACAACGACGCTCATTGCGAATCAACTTCCGCATATCATCTTCAGACAAAGAAGGATATTCCAATGCACCAGCATCTGTAAATCCGGCACGCTCACGGATACGTTTGATTGTCATATCCCAAATATCTTTGGTAAACTCACCTTTCTCAAACTTAGCCTCGGCATACATCAATAGCACATCTGCATAACGCATGGTGATAATATTCTGACCAGAGTTCAAATCACCAACGTCCTGCGGACTGTAATATTTGCGTACATAATAACCAGTAGCTGTATTATTACTTCCATAAACATATTTATCGACAGTTGTTGATGTATTAGGGTCAATATGAATAACAGTTCCCTGACTTCCATCGTTTACATTACCACTCCAATCATATCCATCATATATAATCGTAGCCGTCATACGAGGGTCTCTGTTAGCATACGGATAGTTCTCATTATAATTACTTCCTTGCTCCTTAATACCCTTTCCATTCAGCATAATATAGCTATCTACCAAAGATTGCTGAGGAACCCGATTAATCGTTCTACCTCCCACACTTAACGGAGCCATATCTACCATATCTCCCCAAGTAAGAAGTTTCTTTACATACGAGCGATCCATTATCACTTCCTGATTATATTCGTTTTCTTCCTCAAATAATCCTCGATAAGAAGGATATAAATCATAAGTACCATACTCTCCCTGATTATTGATAAGGTTTTCTGTATAAGTTATTACCTGATCCCAATTACCTTCCATCAGATAAACACGTGCTTGCAACATACTTACCGCACCTTTTGTTATTTTACCCTTTTCAGCATCTGATAAAGACGTATTGACAGGAAGAGCATCTTCAATATCAGTCAATTCATCATGAATGAACTGTAAAACCGTAGCGGCAGGAGTACGCCCAATCGAATTCGCCTCATCTAATGTTAGGTCTGTCGTAAAAAACGGTACATCACCATAAAAATTAACAAGACGGAAATAAATGGCAGCACGAATAAAACGAATTTCGGCTGTCATACGAGCTTTTACAGCCGGATCCATATTGGCAACCAAATCTACCTTATCTAAAAAGACATGACAAGTTTTGATTCCTCCATACAGATTTTTCCATTCACTGTCAAAAAGCCCGATTGAAGGAGTTGCCTGTCCCTTACGTATGGCACGCTGGTCGGTAACCGTACGCCCGTCAATCACATTGTCGCTCAAGCTCTCATCCGACCACATTTTTCCAGCGTCATACATCTGGCTATACGCCATATTAACCACATTCTGAGCTTTTGCTTCCGAAGTCCAATAACTATTATCGGTAAATTTATTTGTAGGCAAATTTTCCATGTCGTTACAAGCCGCCAACAACAGCCATGTGCTTGCAACAGACAGCATATATGTTTTCAATTTCATAAAATCACATTATTAAAATTCTACATCGATACCAAAGCCATAATAACGCAATGTGGGATAAGAACGTCCGCTATTGGCTCCGCCTGCCGACATCTTCGAGTCGAACTCGGTAGATTCAGGATCAATAAAACTATTATTACTAAAAGTAAGCAAGTTCTCAGCGTTTACGTATAATCTGAGTCTTTCCATGCCTAATTTCTTCGACCATGATTTGGGTATTGTATATCCTATTACCAAATTCTTTAAGCGCATATATTTACCATCCAGAATCTGCATGTCCGAACCAGTTCCATAGTTATTCTTGTTTGAATCAGAACCGGGAGCAGCCAAACGCGGCCATTCGGCATCTGTATTGGTCGGAGTCCAGAAATCGAGTTGATGCTTAAATATATTATATGAATAATTTTGATGTAGCGGCTCAATCAACTCACCGCGCAACATCATATCACGCTTTCCTACACCTTGCCAAAACATACTGAAGTCAAGACCTTTCCAAGAGAGGTCGTAAGTAAAGCCAAACGTATACCGCGGGAATGCATTACCTAAAATAAATCGGTCTTTCGAATCGATTACTCCATCATCATTTCTATCGACAAACTTAACATCTCCGGGTTGTACTTTACCGCCTACGGGTATAGCCGAAGCCTCTATTTCTTCATAACTTTGGAAATATCCGTCTGTTTTATAACCGTAATATGAATTCAAAGGTACACCTTCACGGATGATACGTTCCAACTCATCAACTTTTGTAATCTGCTCATGACCGGGATATGTCAAGACTTTATTATAAGAATCGCTCAGATTGAAACCAAACCGATGCTGTACTTGTCCTGTCTGTAAATTATAATTAATGCCTATTTCCCATCCTTGATTCTGCATTTCTCCAATGTTATCCATCGGCATATCCGTTCCGAAAACAGTGGGAACTATGGGTTTCATTAAAATATCGGTCGTACGTTTATAAAAATAATCAAAAGTCAGGTTCAATTGACCGTGGAAAAACGATGCATCGACTCCGACATTAAAGGTTTTTGTCTTTTCCCAAGTCAAATCATTCAGTCCTAATGCAAAACCAGTTCCCGAAACGACAGAATTATTATAAGCATAATTATTGTCATATACCGTATAAGTGGTAAAGCGGTCGTAAGTACCAATAGCCTGACTACCCAGTATACCGAACGAAGTACGTAATTTCAAATCGCCCACCTTGTCTTTATAAGTACTCATAAAGTTTTCTTCAGACAAGCGCCATCCCAAAGATATGGAAGGGAAGAAACCCCATCTGAAATCTTTATGGAATTTGGATGAACCGTCATAACGGAAACTAAACTCTCCATAATACTTATCAGCAAAAGAATACCCTACACGTCCCAACAAAGAAGTAAGACTGGTACGGTTTGTATCATCTACCGAAGTTTTCCCTGTAATATTACCAGCTTCTCCCGTAGTAACATCTGTTCCTATGCCTAAATCCGGGTCAACATATTTCTTTTCTATTTCATTGGCAGTATAGGTATATGATTCATTCGTCACACCCAACAAGCCATTAACAGTATGTTTACCAAAAGTTTTGTTATAGTTCAATAACAGCTGAGAATTTATCAGGTAGGCATTACTGTTCCAATTACTGGTTTTATTATTAGCCAGATTAACCGGACGCGGAGTAGTTGCATCCTCACTTGCATAATATTCAACCGCATTATTCCGGGTAAACCGTGTATCGTTGATTACATCTGCACCTAAAACCCCTTTTAAAGACAATCCGTCGATTATCTTCATTTCGGCAGATACATTTGCATTCAGGTAATTATTACGGTACTTATTCGTTCCGCCAGCTTCCAATGAGCCAAGAGGATTAAACTCCGATAAGATATCGTTTAACAAATAACGCCCATCTGCCGATTTCATCTTATAATAGTAGTAAGTAGGGACACGTTCGGCATCAATTTCCAGACTGCTACCGGTGGTACTGAGACTGTTATTTCGCGTATAGGCAAGAATGGCGTTTATTTTAAAGCGACCTACTTCAGTACTGATATTCGTACGGAAATTATAGCGCTCTACCCCGAAATTCTTATTACCTACGTAATTGCTTTCCTGATCGAAATATCCCATCGAAATCATATACGTAGTATTGGCAGAGCCTCCCGAAACACTAAGATTATAGTTTTGTTGCAAAGCTGTGCGCATAATCTGATCATAAAACCAGCTTTCTTCACTCTGATGTGCCGCCAAGTCGCGGATTTGCTCAGGAGTAAATTTCGGATCACTTCCAACATTGGTATATGCCAAGTTGGTTAACGTCGCATTCTGATATCCCGCCAATGGAGAAAACAAAATATCCGGATTCTGCCATCCTACCGAACCACTCAAACGCACGGTGGGTTTTTCATTCTTTTTACCTGTTTTGGTGGTCACCACAATCACACCGTTTGCCGAACGAGAACCGTAAATAGCTGCAGTACCTGCATCCTTCAACACAGAAATATTCTCAATATCGTTAGGATTCAATTTATTAAAGCTGCCTCCATCAGACACTATTCCATCAATTACTATTAACGGACTATTATCATTCAGCGTACTGATACCTCGAATATTAAAGTTTGTCTTATTATCATTGGGATTATAACTCGTCTGCTGAACAATTACACCCGGAGCTGCCCCTTGCAAGGCTTGTGTAACATTGGCAACAGGACGCTTGGTTATCGTTTCAGATTTCACCTGACTGACAGCTCCTACCGCACTTTTCCGCGTAGTAGTACCATATCCTACCACAATCACTTCATCAAGCTGCTCCGTATCTTCCGATAATGTTACGATAAGGTCTGGTTTATTACCTACCTTTACTTCCGTTGTCTTATAACCGATATAAGAAAAAGACAACACATCTCCCTTTTCACACTGAAGAGTGAAATTTCCATCTACGTCGGTAACAGTTCCCTGCCCCGAACTACCTTTTACAGAAATGCTGACCCCGATTAACGGCTCTCCATTCATATCCTTCACATTGCCTCGAATTGTCACAATAGCCTGTGACACCTCTTGACTGTTTACCGCTGCATAAATAGCATCGACAGGAGAAGTCAATGTAATGGCCGCCAGAGCAGCTAACATTTTTAGATTAGTATTCATTTTTACTGATTTAAAGTTATGCACATTCTATTAATTTCAGAAATAAGGTTCAACATCGAAATACAGTTCCTTACTCTATCCCGTTCAGTACCTCTAACTTACCCTCTGTAATCAATTTCAGAATCAGTTCGCCGAACAGTGTATTTTGCCATGCAAACCACGGACGGGTAAATTTAGACGGATCGTCTTTATGGAAAGACTCATGCATGAAGCCCGTACCAGCATCGGTACTCATCAACATCTTTATGCACGAGCGGATTTCGTCATCGTCTTGACTGGTAAATGCTTTCATCATAATACTCATGGGCCATACCATGTCGTAACCGATATGAGGACCGCCTATTCCTTCCCCCGCTTTTCCTTTAAAGAAATAAGGATTATCTTCACTCCATACAAAACGGCGCGTGTTCTGATAAATCGGGTCGTTTACATCCACATCGCCCAAATAAGGCATTGCAAGCAAGCTGGGTACGTTAGCATCGTCCATCAGCAGATGATTGCCAAATCCGTCTACCTCGAATGCGTATATTTTACCGTATTTAGGATGATTGTAGATGGCGTATTTCTTCAGTGCCGTTTCTACCTCATTTGCCAGATCGGTACACTGCTTAGCCAATTCCGGCTTCTTATTCACCTGCTCTAAAACTTCGGCAGCTTTTCGCAGTGAAGTAACTGCAAAGAAGTTGGAAGGAATCAAGAACTGAAATGTTGTGGCATCGTCTGAAGGACGGAAAGAAGAAGCTATCAGACCTACAGGTTTTACAGGGTTACCCCAACCGTCGTTCGTCATCGTATCTAAAGCGCGCTCCGTCTTTCTTTGGAAAGAGTAAGAACCGCGGCCGTCTTTACGTTGCTGATCTTTAAACGTTATCAGGATATTTTGAATAGCCTCCAACCATAAGTCGCCAAAAACAGAAGCATCACCCGTAGTTTTCCAATAATGATATGCCAACCGCAAAGGGTAGCACAGCGAATCTATCTCCCACTTACGCTCGTGGAGTTCGGGCTTCATATCGGTTTTGTCGCTCATCCATTCTCCGCCTACTGCCCCATCATTAAAACCATTTGCATAGGGATCGATATTGATACATTTCCACTGACGGAGAATAACCCCCCGAATCATTTTTCTCAAAGCCTCATCTTCGTTTGCCAAATCTACATACGGCCATACTTGAGCTCCCGAATCCCGCAACCACATGGCATGGATATCTCCTGTATAGACGAATGTATCATCATCGCCATCTTGAGTTCGATAATGTACCGTAGTATCAAGCGTGTTAGGGAAACAATTTTCAAACATCCATCTCAAATAAGGATTGGTCAATAACTTTTTCACCTCTTTTATTTTGGCTTCTACCGCTTCAGAATGAAACAAGCGTTTAGACGGGTCGGGGCGTTGTGATACATAATCTCGGATACTCTCACAAACGGCAACCGGATAAGTATCCGTCAGGGAAAAGGCATAGCCATCTGCTGGTATCAAAGCACCCCCCAAAACAGTTCCCAACAATAAACTTTTTACGTAAAATGAGTTTTTCATAGGCATTATATTTTTTAAGCACAGCAAAGATAAGTGAATGAATATGGCTTTCTATATCCAAAACTGACAATCATGTAATACATAAAAAAACAAGGCACAGCCAAGTTGCAAACTCTGTATATATACATGCCAAGAATGTATACATACATGTCATCCATCGTTAAAGAAACACTATATACCGAGTTTGCCAACATAAATTTCTTATACGGAACAATATGGATAGAAAGACTTCATGCTACCCAATAAAATAGAGCCGGCGTATCTTGCGGTACGTCGGCTTTTCTCATATATCATCATTTTCGACAAACAAAAGCGGGTTGCTTACTTCTTGATGAAAGCTCTTACTACAAACCACGCATGACGGAATACGGTAGACAGAAAACCGTAATGACGACACATGATACGGAAGCGTTCGTGAAGCGAAGCCTTATGATTCCGCGTCGTCATCCCTTCGTTAAGATAGTCAATCAGTACCAGATGGGTGTTATGCAAATTGGTACTTTGTTTCATTATGCGGATACACCAGTCGAAATCGGCTGAAAAGCGATAGCGCAGGTCATAGAATACCACACGGTCACGGCGCACAAAAAATGCCTGATGACAAACTAACATTCCTGCTTTAAAACTTTTCCACGTCAGTGTTTCGGGAGCTGACAAACGGCGCATCCGCAAGAAATGTCCATCCTCGTCTACGATAGCCGTTTCACCATAAAGAACGTCGGGCAATTCTGCCCCCGTAATAGAGTGTACCATCGACAAAAGCGTATCGTCTTCGTGTAAAGCATCGCCTGCATTCAGGAAACACAAATAATCGCCCGTAGCCAGCCGAATCCCTTTATTCATTGCGTCATATAAACCCTTATCCGGTTCGCTGATTACAGTCTGGATATGTTCTTTATACTTATTTACGATTTCCATCGTTCGGTCTTTCGAGCCACCATCTACAATGATGTATTCTACGTTACGATACGACTGAGTAATCACGCTCTGAATGGTATCTTCCAATACAGCTCCGGCATTATAGGTTACCGTAATAATGGAAAACTTCGGATGTACGCGGTGTAAATTATGCATGATTTCCTGTTATCTGATTATAAATCCGAATATACTGTCCTGCCACGATTGATTCTGAATAAGTGGTTACCGCTTTCCGGTAAGCCGCATCGCTCAAAGTCTCATAATCGCCTTCGGTCAGCGTCCAGTAAATGCCGTTTGCCAAGTCTTCCGCCGAACGGTATTGAGCTACATAGCCATTATGCAAATGGTCAATCATCTGCGGAATCCCCCCTACATTAAATCCTACGCAGGGAATGCCACACGCCATAGCCTCCACTATCGTATTAGGCAGATTATCTTGCAAAGAAGGAGTAACATAAAGGTCGACGGCATTATAGATATTAACCAACTCTTTTTCGTTGCTTACATAATCAATCTTGTAAGTAGGAAACGGAAACAGCGCATCATACTGGTCGGAATGTTTTCCCATAACCACCACTCCTATCTTGCTGCTGCATTCCGGATAGTCGCGTGACAACAATTTGCAGGCTTCTATCAGATATTCTATCCCTTTCCGCTTGTCGGTTATTTTCATTGAGCTGAACAAAAGTAATTTTTTATCAAGAGGAAGATTCAATTTTTCACGGGCAAATTTCTTGGCACGCGGACGGAATAAATTCGTATTAATGGCATTGGGAATACTCAGGATAGTCTGTCCACTCAATAGAGAGCTTTTCTTCGCCATCGCTTCCAGCCAGTGGCTGCAAGCCACAAACGTTATGTTAGCCCCTGCATAGAGCTTTTCTTTCTTACGATACACGCGCGAAGACAAATCGTGCTTGTGAGACTTTATGAGTAATTCGCAATTATGACATTCGCCTGTATATTTTTCACAACTTCCGGAATAATGACAAATGCCCGTAAAGGGCCACATGTCATGCATCGTCCATACCACCGGTTTACCGGAATCAATGATACGGCGAATATCCCCCAGCGAAAGCATTCCTTGATTAATCCAATGAAGGTGAATCACATCGGCTTGGCGGAACTCCGGAAGCGAAGTTATATCCGTACCCATATTGGCTATATCTACGGCAAACAAGTTTTCACGCTTGAATCCGTTTGCAGCCCATATTACAATCCGCTCCCACGTAAACTGCCAGATTCTTCTCCATGACTTTTTCAATGGCACGACAGTAACCTGATCAGTCTGCTTGTTCCTCACCAGCATCTTAGCCTTGATGCCATTGTCTTTCAGCGCCTCCATCAGTCGGTTTGCAGCTATCGCCGCTCCTCCGATGCGCTCCGTCGTGTTAATAATAAGTACCCTCATGTTCAGCTATCTGGAATGTTTTTGCAAAGTTAGGAGTTTTTTCTACACGACAAACACGGATATGCAGAGTTTTCAAACATCCGTACCGAATCGCTATTTGCCGCGAACAATCCGCTTAATATCGTTCAACTTGTTTAATGCTTCTAATGGAGTAAGATTATTTACATCTAAATTCAGAATCTCATCGCGTATCTGACACAATACCGGGTCGTCTAACTGGAAAAAGCTAAGTTGCACTCCATCCGAAGAAACGGTTTTGGGAGTTACGGAGATGCCTTCCTGACGGTTTTCCGACTCTAACTGGCGCAGGATTTCTCCGGCACGCTTGACAATGGTTTTCGGCATTCCAGCCATCTTTGCCACGTGTATGCCAAAGGAATGTTCACTGCCGCCCCGCTCCAACTTGCGCAAGAATATCACCTTGTTATCCACTTCCTTCACTGATACATTATAATTCTTGATGCGCTTGAACTGTGCTTCCATGTCGTTCAGTTCGTGATAATGGGTAGCAAAAAGCGTACGCGCACGGGCTCTCTTATGTTCATGGATATGTTCTACGATAGCCCACGCGATGGAAATACCGTCGTAAGTAGAAGTTCCACGCCCCAACTCATCGAACAAGACAAGGCTGCGCGGAGAGAGGTTGTTCAGGATATCGGCAGCTTCATTCATTTCCACCATAAAGGTCGATTCGCCCACCGATATATTATCGCTGGCTCCTACGCGAGTAAATATCTTATCTACCAGTCCTACATGGGCATTTTCCGCCGGAACGAAGCAACCTATCTGCGCCATTAACGTGATGAGCGCCGTTTGGCGGAGCAAAGCCGACTTACCTGCCATGTTTGGGCCGGTGATGATGATGATCTGTTGGGTCTCGGTATCCAAATAAACGTCATTGGCAATGTATCGTTCGCCCGGGGGAAGCTGTTTTTCGATAACCGGATGTCTTCCCTGATGAATATCAAGCACATCGTCTTCAGCTATAACCGGACGTATATAATTATTTGCACGGGCTACGTTGGCAAACGAAAGCAGACAGTCTAACCGGGCTATTTGCGTGGCATTGATTTGAATAGCGGGGATAAATTCCGACAGTGCCATAACCAGCTCATTATACAGCCGGGTTTCCAACGCCAATATCTTATCTTCCGCTCCCAAGATCTTTTCTTCGTATTCTTTCAGCTCCTGAGTGATGTATCGCTCGGCGTTGACCAGTGTTTGTTTACGAATCCAGTCTGCCGGAACTTTGTCTTTATGCGTGTTACGCACCTCGATG
Source organism: Bacteroides caecicola (assembly GCF_023337095.1). Lineage (NCBI taxonomy): Bacteria > Pseudomonadati > Bacteroidota > Bacteroidia > Bacteroidales > Bacteroidaceae > Bacteroides > Bacteroides caecicola. The sequence continues at coordinate 94,080 of NZ_JAMBLM010000009.1, read as the reverse complement.
TAGTAACCGAACACATTATTATAAGCAATTTTCAAGCTGGGAATGCCGGTCAACTCGCTTTCGCGTTGCTGAATCTGGAGCAGGCAGTCTTTCCCCGAATAAGCAATCCGACGCAGTTCATCCAATTCTTCGTTTACCCCGTCGGCTATCACCCCGCCTTTGTTGACCAGCAGCGGCGGATCATTTTTTATTTCTTTGGCTATCTTGTCGCGAATGGAAACGCAAGGATTCAGTTGCTCGCCAATGCGCCTCAGGCTTTCGTTATCAGCGTTCAGGCAGGCATTTTTGATGGGTTCGATGGCTTGCAGCGCCACTTTCAACTGTACCACTTCGCGAGGCGAGATGCGCCCTACGGCGGCTTTCGAAACGATGCGTTCCAAATCGCCTACCCGATGCAGTTGTTCTTCTACGAAATCCTTGAAATCGGGTTCGCGGAAGAAGTAGTCTACCACGTCCAAACGCTCGTTGATGGGTTTCACGTCTTTCAGGGGGAATACAATCCACCGCTTCAACAAGCGGGCTCCCATCGGACTGATGGTGTGGTCAATAACATCCAGCAGGCTCGTACCTCCTTCGTTCATGCTGTTTACCAGTTCCAGACTGCGGATGGTAAACTTGTCCAGACGCACGTAACGGTCTGCTTCGATGCGCGAAAGCGAAGTGATATGGCTTATCTGGTAATGTTGGGTCATATCGAGGTATTGTAAGATAGCCCCCGACGCAATGACGCCGTTCGTCAAATGTTCTACGCCAAACCCCTTCAAATTCTTGGTTTCAAAATGTTTCAGCAGTTTTTCGCGGGCAGAAGTCTCGGTAAATACCCAGTCGTCCAGCTCGAAAGTGAAGAACTTGCTTCCGAAATTTCCTTCAAACATGCCGCGCTTGCCCCGCTCGAAAAGCACTTCTTTCGGAGCGAAATTGTTCAGCAACTTGTCTACATAGTCGAATGTACCTTCGGCTGTCATAAACTCGCCCGTAGAGATATCAAGGAATGCCACTCCGCACGCCGATTTACCGAAATGAACGGCGGCAAGGAAGTTATTTTCTTTATACGAAAGAACGTTATCGCTGATAGCTACCCCCGGAGTCACCAGCTCGGTAATCCCTCGCTTTACCAGCTTTTTCGTGGTCTTCGGGTCTTCCAGCTGGTCGCAGATGGCAACACGACGTCCTGCCCGTATCAGTTTGGGCAGATAGGTGTCAAGCGCGTGATGTGGAAAACCCGCCATTTCTACGGTCTTCCCTTGCCCATTGGCACGTTTGGTCAGCGTAATGCCCAGAATCTCGGAAGCCGATACAGCATCTTCCGAATAGGTTTCGTAGAAGTCACCGCACCGGAACAGCATGATTGCGTCCGGGTGTTTTGCCTTCAGGTCGAAGTATTGTTTCATCATGGGGGTCAATACCACCTCATTATCCTTTGCCACAGTTAAGTCCTTTCTTTATTAGGGGTTAGATATTCAATCACAACATTGTCAACCGGGCAAAGATACGCTTTTTGCCGCGATTTGCCGAGAATCACGCCCTGCAATTTTTCTCTGCCAAACAGTAAGAGCCTGCTTAAACTCCCGATAAGGCAGTTTAAACAGGCTCTTATTTTAAATCAAAATCTTACCTATTAGTCCATGCAGCGTTTTTTTATCTCTGCCGCATGATATCATTTCACCATCACTCCTACTTCACCCGGCTTAACGTGTGCTTTCGAACCGTTGGGAGAAGTTGCTTCCAATTTAATGAAACGCGCACTTGCCCCGGCGGGGAGACTTACGGTTTGCGGAAGCGGATTATACATGATGTTGCTGAATTCGCCGTCGGCTTTCAGCGTTTTCCATGTCTTGCCGTCTGTGCTGACCGAGAAGGTATAGCGGAACGCCATATCGGGCTTTGCCTGCGCGCCTTCGGGTGCGTATGTAAACGATTGCAACGTAACGCTCTTGCCCAAATCAATAACCAGCGGAGTCTCGCTTACCAGTTTCCACGATTCGCGCGGCAGGTTATTCCATTTGTTTTCCGCCACGGCTTCCTGCAAGGGAGCTGCATAGTAAGCAGCCACACGGCTCAGGTTGGCATTGCGGCGTGAAGAAAGGATTTTCACTTTCAGTTTCTCTGCCTTCATATCGGGTATTTGCACCATGCGCTTGTAACCGATGGTGGTTCCGGTAGCTATTTCGCGCCATGCGCCGTCAATAAGGGCTTCGAGGGAGAATGCTTCTACACGTTGCCCTTTCGCAATGTCTTCTTGCAGCATCACTACATTTATTACAGAGTCGGGAGTCAGGGTATAGACTTGTTCTTTGCCCGAAGCCACCTGTTTCAGCCCTTCTCCGTCGGTCACGCGGTTATGAGCGAATATTGATTTGCGGTAAGCCGCAAATTCTTTCAGACGGGCTACATCTGCTTCGTGAATCAATCCCCGGCGGTCGGGCGGTATGTTCAACAGCAACACGGAGTTATATCCTACCGAACGGAAATAGATATCCGACAAGTGTTTCAGGCTCTTTACCTGATTATCTTCGCGTGAATGATAGAACCATCCCGGACGGATGGATACATCGACTTCAGAAGGATACCAGAACAGTTCGTTTGCCTTTGCCAAGATATCGCGGCCACCTAAGTCGGAGGATGTTTCAGAAATGCCAAGCGCTTTTTTGTTGGCTGCCGAGCGTGCATATACTCCCGGTGTCAGTACGGTTGCGCTCCATTCGGTTTCGCGTCCCAATCCTTTTTCATTGCCTACCCAGCGCACATCGTCGCCCATAATCGCCATGACAGCTTCGGGCTGGAGCTTACGGATGGTCTGGTAGAAGGTATCCCAGTCGTATTCCTGCTTCTTACCGTTCGGGCCTTCGCCGTTCGCTCCGTCAAACCATACTTCGTGTACTTTCCCGTAGTTTGTCAGGAGTTCGGTCAACTGTTCAACGAAGAATTTATTGTATGCCGGCGAATCACCATAACAGGAGGCATTTCTATCCCACGGCGAGAGGTATACGCCAAACTTCATATCGTATTTGTCGCACGCATCGCGAAGTTCGCGCACCACGTCACCTTTGCCGTTTTTCCACGCCGACGAAGCTACCGAATGTTTCGTGGTCTTCGTAGGCCACAGGCAGAAGCCATCGTGATGTTTGGCTGTCAGGATAACCATTTTAAAGCCGCATTCTTTCAATACTCTTACCCACTGGTCGGCATCCAGTTCCGTAGGATTGAACAGGTTCGGGTCTTCCGTTCCGTCGCCCCACTCCCGGTCAGTAAATGTATTGATACCAAAGTGTAGGAAGGCAGTCAACTCCTGCTGCTGCCACGCCAACTGTTGAGGTGTAGGAACCAAACGGGCAGCAATATCTACCTTTTGTTCTACTGTGGCTCCGGTAGGAAAGGTTACATGTTTTACATAATACGATTCCGTTTCTTGTGCCTGAATCGTCGGCACTCCTGCCAAGAAGAGCAGCAGGGGTAATAATAGCTTTTTCATTCTTTTTATTTTTAGCTTGGTTAACGGGATATCCCTGAAAAGCAAAGGTAACGAATCGGCTTCATGTATGCAACGTTTCGTAGTAAAAATAAATTGGCGCGAATCCGATATCGCATCGCACTCGCGCCCATCATGATAAAGAAATGTTTATTCGGCAATACAGATGCTTACGCGGTTCTGGCGTGCAGAATCAAACGGTTGCTCCGTATCTCCTTTATAGTCTACCGTTATACGGTTGGCTTCAATACCTTGCGCCTTCAGTGCAGCGGCAACAGCTTCGGCGCGTTTCTTTGAGAGTTGCAGGTTGTAGTCCGCCGTTCCTGTCTGCTTGTCGGCATAGCCGCAGATGGTTACCTTGCAGTTGGCATGTTCTTTCATGAATGCGGCGAGCTTGTCCACCTTGCCCTGTTCGCTCTCGCGGATGGTTGCCGAATCAATCCGGAAGAATACGTTTTCGGTGGTCGTAACCTTTTCCACTACCGGCTGCGGTGCGGGTTGTTCCACTACCGGTTCTTCCTTAGGCTCTGCGGGAGGAGCGGGAACGGGTTCCGGGTCGTAATAAACCGGCTCGGTCTTGCGGGTGGTCTTGCCGAACTTGATGGTGAATCCCGCCAAAGCGTTGAACTGCCAGTCGGCATTTCCTGCCTTCTTCGAGTTGAACTTGTCGGAAAGTACGTTTCCGTTTACTTCGAGGTTGAAGTAAAGGCGTTTGCTCAGGCGGATATTCGTACCGAGTCCCATGCGGCCCGCCACGTTGAACTTGTTATCCCGCCAGAGGTATGCCAGCGTATTGCCCGCGTCGTTTATCGCTACCGCCTCGTCGTTGTTGAACGCACCGTTCAAGCCGATTCCGGCAAACAGGTAGGCGTTGAACACACGGTCGGGATTGTAGCGGCAGAACAGCGCACTCAAATCCAATGTGGCATCGATGTTTCCTTGCAGGTAGTTGTAATCATAAATCTGCTGCGGACACACCCAAGCACCCTTTGCCTGCCATCCGCTGATGCCGGCACGAAGTCCCCACAGCGGGGTGAACTGGTAGCCTCCGTAAATGGCAGCAGCCGGTGAAATCATGTCGCCAAACTTGATTTCGCTTTTGGTAAACGCCGCGCCCGCCTGTACCTGCATGTACCAATGCGGATTAAACACGGTTTTTCCTTCTTCCTTGATACGAAGATTCGACGTGTCGGTGGTCTGTGCAAATGCCGTACCCGAAACGCACAGTCCGAGCACCAATGCGGTTAAGTCTCTTCTTAGTTTCATAATTATATGGTTTTAAAGGTTTATGAATATCGCATTTCACCCATGCAGGGGCGTATCGCATACGCCCGAAAACATGAATGACAGACATTCATTTAAAGGTTAAACGATTCCCTTAAAAAGTAACCTCTGCCGGGGCGAAAGCTCTGTCGCCGGCAAGGGTTTTGATTTCCTTGCTTCCCTGTCCTGCGGTTTTTATCGCCAGATACCACTGTCCGTCTATGCGGACGGGGTTAAACATCAGCGAAACACCTTTCGACGGTCTTTCATCTGCCGCACGCAGGCGAGAATACGTAGTATATTTCATATCGTTGTTTCCTTGAGTGGCAAATGCCAGATACTCGAACGCATAATCTACCACGGGGAAACGGGTGAAACGTTTTTTCATGTTTGCTTTTTCTTCGTCGGACAGCTTGCGGAGCTTCGTACCGTCGACGGTATAAAGCATGTCGATAGCCTGTTCTACGCTATCGGCTTTCAGCAGCTCCATGCAGCGTGTAGCTTGGGTTTTCACTGCCGATGTGTCGGCAGCGGTAAGTGTAGCCGCAAACTCGGCTTTCGCATCGCCCAATGACTTGGGGCGCGCGGCTTCTTTTTCTTTTCCTCCGCCGCACGAGGCAAGGCAACCTGCCACAGTGACAAACAAGATTGATTTTATTACTTTATTCATAATGATTCGTTAAGACAATAAAAGGTGTACCCAATACGGGGCACACCTTTTATATTTAGATTATAATCGTGGAAGATTATTATTCATTAGCCATTGTAGCATCAACATGAGCCTTGATTTCGCCCTTCAATGTACCCCAAGCGTATTCAATTTCAACCGGGATAATCATATCGAAGTCGCGAACGTTAGCTTCGTTGTTTCTGTAAGTGATAGAAGAAGTATTCAATTCTCTTACACCGCTGATGTCAACAGTTGCAACACCGCTTGTTTGGATGCTACCACTTCTTGCATCGAATACAGACAATTCTACTGCAGGAGCAACACTTGATAACAGATTCCATGAACCGTTCAAATTACAAGTAACTTCGTCCAAAAGAACTTTCATGTTTTTAATGTGGTAGTAATCATACAACGGACATCCGTTTTCAACAGCCGATGTATAAGCACCGCTTGTACCAACGATCAATACTTGATCACGCCAGTCAGACAATCCGAACAAGTCACCTACGATTACTGTAGAGCCGTTAGCCTGTGCATCGATGAAGTTAGCATCGTTACCCGGAAGAATATCCAGCGGACGCAAGAAGCGTACATTGAATGTTTCGTCAGCCAAAGGCAGGTCACAATCATCGTAAGTAGCAACAAGGGTTACTTTTGCATAAGTGTTAGGATAAGCATGACCCCACAAGTTCAATACTTCTTTAGCTATTGCATTGTCTTGATAATCCAAAACGCCTGTTGCCGGATCAATCTTAGCAATTACAGTATTATTAGCATACAATATAGAACCTGTTGAATTTATAGTCAAATCGTAGATAGTTCCATCAGGAGCAACGATATCGTCCTGAGTATCCGCAAATCTGAAGTAATAATTCGTTCCTAAAGTAGCCAAATCATAGTGCTGTTGCTGCGTTTGCTGAATAATCTGAACTTGGTTTCCTACATAGTATTCATCGATGTCTTTGAAGTAATTCATAACATCCCATGAAGCAATGCCTGAATTGGTAGGACGCGGTACATTCATACGTATAGTGTCTCTATCTTCCTTAGCCACGCTTTCAGGATACCAATAGCGGTCGATTCTTTCTTCGAAAGTAACTTCGGGCTTTTCAACCACCTTGATAGTCATACCAACATATACATGGTTGATACCACCGTCTTTGTTAGTGATGAACTTAGCATACAATGTAAACTCACCGTTCTGAGTAGCTGCAAGGATATTGTTCAATTCAGTCAAGCCACCAGCCCATTCAACTACATCATTCGTTGTCGGAACTTGAGCATCTTTGTGTTCTATCATTACACCATAGATGTTGTTTGATACCAACTGCATTTCGTTGTTAGCGTCCTTGATGTAAGTTTCACCCGGAACCATTGAGTAAGCATCACGGAAGTCGCTTACACTCATGTGCAACATTTCGATTACTTCATCGCTCATGTCTGCCCAAGAGAATGTATTGCTGAAGCCGTCGCATACATAAGGAGCTTCCCAGCTGTCAACTACTACACCTGTTTCGTTCATTTCGCGAGTGATGTTAATCTTAATGTATCCTGCCAAAACGATATCGCCTGCTGCATTCTCCAATGTAACAAGAACAACCGGGCGACGACCGATAGCAGAAACACCTTCTTCAGAACCTTCACCAATAGGTTGCTGTGTAATCTCGCCGTTTCCGGTTGGATTACCTTCATCATCAGTTTCACCGATTACCATACACGGAGTAAATTCACCGGTGTTCTGGTTAACCATACCGTACATGCTTTCAGAAGTCTGGTTTGTACCTACAGTGTACGGTAACATTTGATATTGCCATTTCAAACCATATCTGTTAACAACTTCGTCGTAACCCATGCTCATGTGTACGCCTGAAGTTGGCAAAGTCCAGTTCTGAGACAAGTAGTGAACTTGCAACAGTTGGCTCAAATCCAATGTTCCACCGTTGTATTCCCAATCCAAAGTAGCAACATTTTCTACTGCTTCTTGACCGGTATTATACAAATCTTTCGGGCAAGCCGGATTTTCGTTTGTAGAATGGTCGATGAATGCAATGGCTTTCAGCGATTCAACTACCGGAACAAGAGCTGCATAGTCAGAAGTAATGGTCTTTTCTTCGCTTGCATTCTTAGTCTGTGCTTCAAGAGCCATTACAGAAATGTTAGAAGATTCGGTATGTTCACCACCCTTACCTGCCAGCAATTCCGGGCTTTCAAGTTGGTAAGTAACCTTCAAATCACCATCTACTTTTTCCTTGTCAAGGAAGTTAACCGTTACGCCGGCACCGTTAGCACGTGTTGAGATGTATTCCGGATTGTCATACAAGAAACGATAGTTGTAATCATCTTCAGCAGCGCTTGACGGATTCATGTGGTAAACCACTTCATCCTTAGAACCAATGGTATAAGCACCAGCAGCAACCGGACTGTTCAAATCAGGAATATTATAGCGAACTACTTTCTGCGTATATTCATCGAAATAGTCTCCGGCAACTTGACCTTCCAAAGTTACGTAGTTACCATCAAGGTATTCATATTTAGTAGCTTCAACTCCGTCGAGATACAATTCAGGAGCAAATACCAAAGCTTTCAGGATTCTGCTCAAATTGATAACTACAGTTTCGCCACCTTCTACTCCGTCAACAGTCAAAGTTTCATTGTAAATATCCCATACAACAGAAACACCGCCTGCAACAGGGTTCGTCCAAGCAACTCCTGAATTAGTTTCAGTTTTGTTACCTTCAGCGTCGATTTCAACTTTTACCCAGAAACCTTCAAATTCGCCTTCAGTACCCGGATAGTAATAAATACCACCAGCTACACTTGAACCCGGAGTTCCCGGTTCTCCCTGAGGACCTTGAGGACCTGCAGGACCTTGTTCTCCCTGTTCACCTTTTTCGCCTTGTGCACGCCATCCGCTATCTTTACCGTCGATAAACCAGTTACCGTTCTCACCGATAGTAATAACCGAACCCGGAGTACCGGCTGCACCATCAGCGCCGTCTTTACCGTTCGTCAATTCGAAAGTAGTTCCGTCGCTCAACGTAACGACTACACCGTTGTCGGTTTTCTCTACACCACTGATAGTAGCACCTTCGTTGACTTGTGTTTGAAGTGCTTCTAAAGTACTTCTCACTTCATCTACACGCTCGTTTACTGAGTTGATATCATCATCGTAATCAGAACATCCGGTGAATGTTCCGCCCGCCATGATGAGACTACCCAACAGAAGAGCACCTACAAATTTTTTGTTCATAAAAAAAGATAATTTAAGAAAGTTAATAATGTATTCTTTACCTTTTGCTTCTATTTTATGTTTGCTATCTTTGCATATCCGGCAAGCGTGCTGTAAAAGAAAAGGAACGCAGTTTGACAGGAAAGAAGGAGAACTTAATATCTTATGCTAAATGGAGATTGGTTGCTTACATCAGATAGCTTCTTTTTGTCTCCCTGCGTTCGCTTCGAACAGTCTTTGCCCCTATTTCAAAGATTTCAGGGGACAAATGTAACTTATGCTAATACATTGCTGTTTGTCGAAGCGTATATTTAAGTTTACGTATTGACAAATCAAATGTATTAACCTACAAATCAACAACTTCCAACTGTTCTTTATTTAAAGAAAAATATGAAAAGACAAAAAAAGAAAAGCGTAAAAATACTGTCGGGCGGACTTTGCACACCCGCCTCATCCGCCTCAATTTCCCGCCCCAAACCATAGGCTTCGGACAGCCTGCGGAACACCCGAAAACGCAAGCGGATGCGTTGCCCAACACATGCGGTAGAACCGGGTAACGCTTGCGGTAGAACCGGCTTACGCATCCGCATGAATTTTTACCCCGCTCCGGAGGTGCTATTTTTGTCTGCCGATGCGGAAAAAGGTCGCAAATTATCACTAACTTTGCAAACGCAACGTAACCGAAACACCCAAGCAATCAAAACTCTTATATAATATATGGAAAAGAAATTCAAACGAACCACCGTTACTTCGGCACTGCCTTACGCTAACGGACCGGTTCATATCGGACACTTGGCAGGGGTTTACGTGCCTGCCGACATTTACGTGCGCTACCTGCGCCTGAAGAAAGAAGACGTGCTCTTCATAGGAGGCTCGGACGAACACGGTGTGCCTATCACCATCCGCGCCAAGAAAGAAGGCGTTACGCCGCAAGACGTGGTAGACCGTTACCACACGCTTATCAAAGATTCGTTCAAGGAGTTCGGCATCTCGTTCGACGTGTACGGACGTACCAGTTCGGCTATTCATCACCAGACGGCTTCCGATTTCTTCCGCAAGCTGTACGACAAGGGTGAGTTTATCGAAAAGACCTCGGAACAGTATTACGACGAGGAGGCGCATACTTTCCTTGCCGACCGCTACATTACGGGAGAATGTCCGCGCTGCCATGCCGAAGGCGCATACGGCGACCAGTGCGAGAAATGCGGAAGCACGCTTTCGCCTACCGAACTGATTAACCCGAAGAGTGCCATCAGCGGAAGCAAACCGGTAATGAAAGAAACCAAACACTGGTATCTGCCACTCGACAAGCACGAGGGCTGGCTGCGCAAATGGATTCTGGAAGACCATAAGGAGTGGCGGCCGAACGTGTACGGACAGTGTAAGAGCTGGCTCGACATGGGGCTGCAACCGCGCGCCGTGAGCCGCGACTTGGACTGGGGAATCCCCGTTCCGGTAGAGGGAGCTGAAGGAAAAGTATTATATGTATGGTTCGACGCGCCCATCGGGTACATTTCGAACACGAAAGAGCTGCTGCCCGACTCGTGGGAAAAATGGTGGAAAGACCCTGAAACCCGCCTCGTACACTTCATCGGAAAAGACAACATCGTGTTCCACTGCATCGTGTTCCCTGCCATGCTGAAAGCCGAAGGAAGTTACATCCTGCCCGACAACGTACCGGCAAACGAGTTCCTGAACTTGGAGGGCGACAAAATTTCGACTTCGCGCAACTGGGCGGTGTGGCTGCACGAATACCTGCGCGATTTTCCCGGCAAGCAAGACGTTCTGCGCTACGTGCTGACTGCCAACGCTCCGGAAACGAAAGACAACGACTTTACGTGGAAAGACTTCCAAGCACGCAACAACAACGAGCTGGTGGCCGTTTACGGTAACTTCGTGAACCGCGCGATGGTGCTTACCCACAAGTATTTCGACGGGAAAGTGCCTGCCTGCGGCGAACTGACCGACTACGACCGCGAGACGCTGAAAGAATTTGCCGACGTAAAGACGGAAGTAGAAAAGCTGCTTAACGTATTCAAGTTCCGCGATGCACAGAAGGAAGCAATGAACTTGGCACGCATCGGCAACAAGTACCTTGCCGACACCGAACCGTGGAAGCTCGCCAAAACGGACATGAACCGCGTGGCTACCATCCTGAACATCGCACTTCAATTAGTGGCTAACCTTTCCATCGCTTTCGAACCGTTCCTGCCGTTCAGTTCGGAAAAACTGCGCAAGATGTTGAACTTAGACAGCTTCGACTGGGAACAGTTGGGACGTACCGACCTGCTGCCTACCGGACACGAGTTGGGCAAGGCGGAACTGCTGTTCGAGAAGATAGAAGACAGCGTAATCGAGGCTCAGGTACAAAAGCTGCTCGACACGAAGAAGGCTAACGAGGCTGCCAACTACAAGGCAAACCCGATTAAGCCCGTCATCTCGTTCGAAGACTTCGAGAAGTTAGACATCCGCGTAGGTACGGTACTGGAGTGTGAAAACGTGCCCAAGATGAAGAAGCTCCTGAAATTCAAGATTGCCGACGGACTGGAAAACCGCACCATCGTGAGCGGTATCGCCCAACACTACAAGCCCGAAGAGCTGGTAGGCAAACAGGTATTGTTCATCGCCAACCTTGCCCCGCGCCAATTCAAGAACGGATTAGTGAGCGAGGGTATGATACTGAGCGCCGAAAACTTCGACGGATCGCTCGCCGTGACTTCGCTGCTGAAAGAGGTGAAGCCCGGAAGCGAAGTAAAATAATGATTTGCTGAAAACCCACCATGCCGGAACGCTCGCTGAAAGACAAAACTGCCAAAGGCCTCCTGTGGGGAGGCATCAACAACGGGGCGATGCAACTGCTGAACCTGATATTCGGCATCATCACCTCGCGCATCCTCAACGACACCGATTACGGCATGGTGGGTATGCTCAGCGTTTTCTCGCTGATAGCCGGCTCGCTGCAAGAAAGCGGTTTTACCGCCGCATTAGTAAACAAGAAAGACATACGCCACGAAGATTATAACGCCGTGTTCTGGTTTTGTTCGGGCGTGAGCCTCGCGCTCTATCTGATTCTGTTTTTCTGCGCTCCGCTCATCGCCGGCTTCTATAACCAGCCGGTTCTGGTTCCGCTGGCGCGCTACTCGTTTTTAGGCTTCCTGATAGCCAGTTTAGGCATCTCACACAGCGCGTACCTTTTCCGTAACCTGATGGTGAAACAAAAGGCGCTGACCTCTATCATCGCACTGACGGTTTCCGGAATAGCAGGAGTCGTGTTAGCCCTTACAGGCTTTTCTTATTGGGGCATCGCCACCCAAAGCATCGTTTACGTGGCGGCAGTAAATCTCTGCTACCTCTACTTTTCGCCGTGGCGTCCCACGTGGAACATTAATTTCCGTCCGCTGAAAGGAATGATTGGTTTCAGCAGCAAGCTATTGGTAACAAACATCTTTACACACATCAACAACAACCTGTTTTCCATCATCTTGGGGCGTTACTACTCGGAACGGGAAGTAGGACAGTTTAATCAGGCTAACAAATGGAACCTGATGGGGCACTCGCTCATCAGCGGCATGGTAAACAGCGTGGCATTGCCGGTATTGCGCCAAGTGTCTGACGACACCGGCCGCCAGCAACGGGTATTCCGGAAGATGCTCCGATTTACGGCGTTTATGTCGTTTCCCGCCATGTTAGGGCTGTCGCTCGTGGCTCCGGAACTCATCACCATCGCCATCACCGACAAATGGCTGCCCAGCGCACACATCCTGCAACTCTTGGCAGTAGGCGGCGCGTTCATCCCCGTAACGAACCTCTACACCAATCTGATTATCAGCAAAGGGAAATCGAATATCTTTATGTGGAACACCATCGCACAAGGAATGGTGCAACTGATAACCATGTACCTGCTCTACCCTTACGGCATCCACACGATGCTTGCGGTGTATGTAGCGGTCAACATAGCATGGCTCGGCGTGTGGCATTACTTCGTATGGCGCGAGATACGCCTCGGCTTCTTCTACGCCCTGAAAGATATTTTCTCGTTCGGCATCATCGCCGCCGCAGTCATGGCAGGCGTGGCGTTCATCACCCGCCCGATAGAAAATATCTACCTGCTGGCTCTTGCCAAAATACTTTCCGCCGCCGCGCTTTATACCATTATCCTTTGGGCGAGCGGCTCGGTAACGTTTAAAGAGAGCCTGCAATATTTATTGAAAAAGAAAGCATAAACATATAATAGAAGACATAGACATATAGATTATGAAGACCGTTTCTGTCGTAATGTGTACGTATAATGGAGAGGTTTTCTTACGCGAGCAATTAGACTCTATCGTAACACAAACCCACCCCATACACGAACTGATTATTCAAGATGACTGCTCTACCGACCACACAGCCGAAATCGTGACGGAATATGCCCAACGCTATCCGTACATCCGCTTTCACCGGAACACGCAGAACTTGGGATTTAACCGCAACTTCCAAGATGCGCTATCAAAAGCCACGGGAGACTTTGTTGCCATTGCCGACCAAGATGACATCTGGTATCCCGAAAAGATACAGAAGCAAGCGGAAACCATCGGCAGACACGACATCTGCATATCTGCCTACCATACGGGAAGCACTTACCGGACAGACGGTTCGATGCAGACGGTCACTCCCTGCTACGAGCTTTCCTACCTCCTCTTTTACGACAGTACGCCCGGACACAGCATGTTGATACGCAGGGATTTCTTACAGGATGTATTCGCCCAATGGGACGGACACATCGTTTACGACTGGTGGCTCTCGGTAAACGCCCATTTAGGCAGGGGAATCGTATGCGTAGACCGTCCCTTAAACTGGCATCGCCCTCACAATGCTTCCGCCATGACCTGCCTCAAGGAACGGTATGCCTCCCACATTCCGCCGAAACCCACATGGCAACCCTACGTTTACGGCATACGCAAATACCGCGAACAGCAGCTCCTGCCTACATGGAAGTTTTTCTACGGATACATCGAACACCGCACCTCCGACCCGAAATTCGCCCTTCCCCATACGCTGAGCCACCTGATGCTGAAACGAGATGTGCTGAGCTTCCTGCGCCTCTGCCGCCTGTGTATGAAGTACAAACAACATATCTACTTCTATCCGCGCCAGAAAGGAATAGCCAGCTATGTTCGCGCTTTCTTCTATCCGGCGATACGCGCATACGGAAATACGTATTTCTATCTTTAACATTGCTCTCCGAAATAGTCAAAACTGCTTAATCAATCATTACTTTTGGGTATTTTTCCATTTTTTAAAATGCTTCTGATGGCTTTTTCTGAAATAAGCCCTATCTTAGCAAAAGATTAACGAAAACCTTGATTTCACCATGAGCAATATTAATTATTATTGTGTCATTATGGCTGGCGGAATAGGGCGTCGGTTCTGGCCTTACAGTCGGAAAGCATTGCCCAAGCAGTTTCTTGACTTTTTCGGAACAGGACGCACGTTACTGCAACAAACTTACGACCGGTATAAACAAATCATTCCTCCCGAAAACATTTATATCACTACTCACCGAGATTACAAAGAGTTGGTAAAGAATCTGCTCCCCGAAGTAGATGAAAGCAGACTGATTGTTGAAGAAGAACGCCGGAACACGGCTCCCGCCATCGCTTATGCGTCGCACGTTATCCAAAAAGTTAATCCGGACGCTACCATTGTAGTAGCACCTTCGGATCATCTGATTCTGAAGATGGACGAATTTAAGCAAGCCATCCTGAAAGGAATGGAATTTGCATCACACTCCGGTAAACTGCTGACTTTAGGCATCAAGCCAAGTTATCCTGAAACGGGATATGGATATATCCAGATAGACGAAAAAGAAAAAGATAATTTTTATAAGGTAAAGACATTCATCGAGAAGCCGGCACGCGAATTTGCCGAAGTATTTGTACAGAGCAACGAATTTTATTGGAATTCGGGCATATTCATCTGGCACGTCAATACGATACTGCAAGCATTCCATGAAATGATGGCAGAAGTTTGTCCGCGCGTGGAATGTGACACTCCTGATTTCAGTGCCTGCCCGAACAGTTCCATTGATTACAGCATCATGGAAAAGGCAAACAATGTTTACGTACAGCTTTGCGACTTCGGATGGGCAGACATCGGTACATGGGGTTCGCTGTACGACGCTTCGCCGAAAGATGAAAACCGAAATGTCATCGTCAACAGCAATACGCTGTTATATAACTGCAAAGAAAACATCATCCTGATGCCGGAAGATAAACTTGCCGTGATTCAGGATTTAGAAGGGTATCTGGTAGTTGAACGGGGGAATGCCCTGCTGATTTGTAAGAAAGACGACCAAAACGCCATCCGCAAATTTGTTAATGATGTAGAAATGAAATTCGGAGAAAAATATTCATAAACATTCTTCCCGACATAAAAAAGATTCACCCCGAAAGGCAACGGACAAATCCGTTATATGCGCCTTTCGGGGTGAATTATTTATTTCAAATAGGAAAATTGGTCTTACATTACAGGGTATTGTCTGCTTCCCATGCGTTACGGATAGCGTCTGCTATTTGGGTAAACTCCTCATCGCTCAATTTCAATTTCGGATTAGAGAACAACATATCCGATTCTTTCTGTATCGGAATCAGGTGAATATGTGCATGGGGCACTTCCAAACCGATAACTGCTTCGCCTACCTTTTTACAAGGGATGACTTTCCGGATTGCTTTTGCCACAGATTTGGCAAATACATGGATTGCTGCCACTTCGTCGTCGTTCAAATCGAAAAGGTAATCTACCTCACGTTTCGGCACTACCAACGTATGCCCTTTCACCAACGGGTTAATATCGAGGAAAGCATAGAACGATTCGTTTTCTGCCACCTTGTAGCTGGGAATTTCTCCTGCAATGATTTTACTGAATATTGTTGCCATAGTGATAAATATTAAAAAGGCAAGCCTGCACGAAGCAGACCTGCCTTGCTATGTTTTTAAAAAGATATACCTGTAACTTCGAGGCTGATTTTACCCTGCGGGATAGTGATTTCTGCAATATCGCCTACTTTTTTACCCAACAAGCCCTGTGCAATCGGAGTAGTAACAGAAATCTTTCCCTCTTTCAGGTTGGCTTCACTTTCAGACACGATAGTATAAGCCATTTTCATGCCTGTCTTTACGTTTTTCAGTTCCACGCGAGTAAGAATCTGAACGGTGTCGGCATTGAGTTTTGATGTATCAATAATCTTGGCGTCGCCAATGGTAGCTTTCAGCTGATTGATTTTCATTTCCAGCAAGCCTTGTGCTTCTTTTGCCGCATCGTATTCTGCATTTTCTGACAAATCGCCCTTATCACGTGCTTCCGCAATGGCAGCCACAATTTTCGGACGTTCTACAGATTCCAAATGTTTCAATTCGGCAACCAGTTTCTGGTAGCCTTCTTCTGACATATAAGCCATAATTTTCCTCCTAAATATTCGTTATTACTATATTATAAAACAAAAAAGAATTCCGACATGTTCGATATGTCGGAACCCTTCCTTTCTTTATCTTCGCACAAAGATAAGCCTTTTTATGATACTAATCAAGTATTTGCGTATATGCTTTTCAACATGTTAAAGATATTTTTGAATCGCATCCTCCAAATTGGTTTTCTCGTCGACGCGCAAACTTAACTCATTGTTACGGTTTACGATAAATGCCGCCGGAAGCTGGGTTACTCCGTAAAGCGAAACGAAGCTGGAATAAGGACCTTGAGGGTCGCGCACGCAAATCCACGGAAGGTTATCGGCTGCCGTTTTCCAGAAATGTTCGTCTGAATCGAGCGAGATTTGATAGATTTCCAAGCCGCGTGAAGCGTACTTATCATACAGTTCGCGCAAGGCGAGGTTACGTGCTCCCGATGCCGGAGTAGCATAAGCCGTAAAGTCTATCAGGATGACTTTCCCTTTCAGGTCGGTAAGACGGCGCGTGTTTCCTTTTACGTCTTTCAGTGCGATATCTATAATCGATGTCTCCTGTACGATGTTTTCGGGAACCGACACCTGCGTAACTTTCGGTGCACGGGTGTTTTTCATTCCCTTGATTACCATATTATATAGGTTGCGCGAACGGTCGGCGTGAGGGTAAAGGTTGTTCAGACTGGTAGCCACGGCTGCAAAACATTTCACGTCTTCCTTGCTCGTCAGCGGGTCGAAAATCATGTAGCCGTTCAGCTGCTGGAACAGGGCGAAATAAGCATAAGGCTTGTTAGGACCTTTAAAGATATACTCGCGCTTTACTTGGTCTTTATAAGCGTTGACTAACTTCAGCAGGCTGTCTTGTGCAATACCAGCCGGGATTCCGGAGCGTCCCAAGCGGGTTACCTTGTCTTGCAGCTCTGCCTGAAGCAAGGTAAGTTCTTTAATCTTTTCGTTCGTTTCCGAACCCTCAATCCGGTATTGCAGGGCAAATGCAGGATATTCGGCATGGACGGTTACGGTTTCCGTAGAATCGACCGAGAAATTGATTACTTTATTTTCTACACGCAGACGGTAAAACTCCGGCGATGCAGGGCGTGGAGACTCGAAACAGAAAGAACCGCTGCTGCCCAGCTCTACAGAATCGAGCAGGATAATTCCGCTCAAGCCGCTCTGCTCCAAATATAACATTTTATCGGTTGCGCCGGTCACTTCGCCTTCTACCTTGAAAGCCGGCTCTTTATGACAAGCCGTCAATACGGCTGCCAATACCGCCATTACGATATAAAAATTTCGTTTCATTTATATACAATTCATTAAGATGCAACGTTTTGTTACAAAATGTTTATTACGATTTGCAAAGATACGGCTTTTCATGATTTCACAAAGTTTTTGCCCGACAAAATACGTTAACTGACACGAGGTTTCAACTGTGGGAAGGGGGTCAAAAACGCAAGCCGAAGAGTTGGTCAACGCATCCGCATGGACAAGCACAAACATCCGCTTGCGTTGGGCAACGCATCCGCATGTTTTTTTCGCCCTGTTCAGAACCCGAAAATCAGGCTCCTCCTTGCTCCTGAAACACCTATAAGCGGCTGAAAAAGACTTTAAAATGAAACTTTTATATCGTAACCTCCTGATACTCCAAAATAAATTCCTATCTTTGCGCGTACTTTTAGACAAAAAATTTTTAAACACAATTTTATGATCAATCCTATTGTTAAGACGATCGAGCTTGGTGATGGAAGAACCATCACGCTCGAAACGGGAAAGCTGGCAAAACAGGCAGATGGGGCTGTTATGCTACGCATGGGTAACACCATGTTGCTGGCTACTGTTTGTGCAGCAAAAGATGCAGTTCCCGGTACAGATTTCATGCCTCTTCAGGTAGAATATAAAGAAAAATATTCAGCGTTCGGACGTTTTCCGGGTGGTTTCACCAAACGCGAAGGAAAGGCTTCGGATTATGAAATCCTGACTTGCCGCTTGGTTGACCGTGCGTTACGCCCGCTTTTCCCGGACAATTTCCATGCAGAAGTTTACGTAAATATCATCCTGTTCTCGGCAGACGGCGTAGACATGCCCGATGCGCTGGCAGGTTTGGCTGCCTCGGCAGCATTGGCTGTTTCCGACATTCCGTTCGGAGGCCCGATTTCAGAAGTACGTGTAGCGCGTATCGACGGAAAGTTTGTTATCAATCCTACCTTCGAACAACTGAAACAAGCCGACATGGACTTGATGGTGGCTGCTACGTATGAAAATATAATGATGGTGGAAGGCGAAATGGAAGAAGTTTCGGAACAAGACTTGCTGGAAGCCATGAAATGTGCCCACGAAGCTATCAAGGTTCACTGTAAAGCGCAGATGGAACTGATGGAGGAAGTAGGCTCGACAGTTAAACGCGAATATTGCCACGAGGAAAACGACGAAGACTTGCGCAAGGCGGTTCACGATGCTTGTTACGACAAGGCTTACGCCGTAGCTGCTTCGGGCAACAAGAATAAGCACGAACGCCAAGATGCTTTCGACGCTATCTGCGAAGAGTTCAAAGCACAATTCACAGAAGAAGAACTGGAAGAAAAAGCAGCGATGATTGACCGTTATTACCACGATGTGGAAAAAGAAGCAATGCGCCGCTGCATCCTCGACGAAGGCAAGCGTCTGGACGGACGTACCACTACCGAAATCCGTCCTATCTGGTGCGAAGTAAGCCCGCTGCCCGGTCCTCACGGTTCATCTATCTTTACCCGTGGCGAAACACAGTCACTGAGTACCGTTACACTGGGTACGAAACTGGATGAAAAAACAGTAGACGACGTACTCGACCAGCACAAAGAACGTTTCTTGCTTCACTATAACTTCCCGCCGTTCTCTACCGGCGAAGCAAAAGCACAGCGTGGCGTAGGCCGTCGCGAAATCGGACACGGTCACTTGGCATGGCGCGCTTTGAAAGGACAAATTCCTGCCGACTATCCGTACTGCGTACGTGTAGTTTCGGATATTCTTGAATCAAACGGTTCGTCATCTATGGCTACCGTATGTGCAGGAACGCTGGCTCTGATGGATGCAGGTGTACCTATCAAAAACCCGGTATCTGGTATTGCAATGGGATTGATCAAGAATGCCGGTGAAGATAAATATGCTGTTCTGTCGGATATCCTCGGCGACGAAGACCATTTGGGTGATATGGACTTTAAAGTTACCGGTACGCGCAATGGTATCACTGCCACACAGATGGATATCAAGTGCGACGGACTGACATACGATATTCTGGAAAAGGCTTTGCTTCAGGCTAAGCAAGGACGTGAATACATCCTCGGCAAACTGACCGAATGTATCGCCGAACCGCGTGCCGAACTGAAACCGCACGCTCCGCGCATCGAAACGATGACTATCCCGAAAGAATTCATCGGAGCAGTAATCGGCCCGGGCGGAAAGATTATTCAGGGTATGCAGGAAGAAACGGGAGCTACCATCACGATTGAAGAAGTAGACGGAGTAGGACGCATCGAAGTGGCCGGAACGAACAAGAAGAGCATTGATGACGCAATGCGTATGATTAAGTCGATTGTCGCCGTACCCGAAATCGGTGAGGTTTACATGGGAAAAGTTCGTTCGGTAATGCCTTACGGCGTATTCGTAGAATTCTTGCCGGGCAAGGACGGTTTGCTTCACATCTCTGAAATCGACTGGCGCCGTTTGGAAACCATTGAAGAATCAGGACTGAAGGAAGGCGACGAAATAGAAGTGAAACTGTTGGACATCGACCCGAAGACGGGCAAGTTCAAACTGTCGCACAAGGTGTTGCTTCCGAAACCTGAAAACATGAACGAAGCTCAGCCTAAGCGCGAACACCGTCAGCCGAAACAGCATAAGCAGTAATCGCGGACGACGCAGCTTAGTGCGTAAACATAACAAACGCAGGTTCACTCAAGACCTTCAAAAAAGGATGAATGAACCTGCGTTTCTTTTTATTCCAACTACAACTGTCCGCTGGTGCGGAAGTAACGTTCCATAACCATCAGTTGCAGCAATTCTTCGCGCTCATCGTCGCGGAACTGCGACACGTATTCGTGAGCATGACGGATAATTTCTTCTGCCTTTTCGGGATGGTCGATGTAGAAGCGGAGCTTCTCCTCAAAGTCCGAAAAGTCTTCTTTCACCTCCACATAGTGATAATCGGGTATCAGCGTCCCTTCCATAAACCAAGTCTCACACGTGGGGCGCGTCATGACTGCCAGTGAGTTCGATGACATGACCCACTTCAGATTCGAAGCCACATCGTTTCCCTCTAATGCGATAATAAATTTATAGTCCAGATGTTCGCGGATGGTCTTCTTAGCCGTCATCCATTCATCCGGACAGCCTTCGTTCCGTCCCACTACCCCGCAGTCGCACATCGGATTGCCGAAAAACCGGGTAAGGAAAGCCGTGCGCAAGCGGCTCTGACGAATCTTGCCCCGGAAGATAGCGCAATCTTTTTTCTCACGGAAGGGCTTCGCGTCATGCACGTACATGAAATGGCGCAGCTTGTCTAACTTCAGAACCACCGAATTTTGGTTATCAGCCACCAGCAGTCTGCTTTTGACCACCGTAGGTACGTCGGGGGTGAAATACACGTCGCCGGGACAGAAGTTCCAGCGCAGCCGTTTCGGGAAATAACGGGTCACGTCGTGCTGGTCGAAGTAATACGCCGTATGAAACATCTTCCGCCGGTAATCGCCGATGGCTCCCGTATAGTGAATCCAACTCCGCGAACGCTCCAGCTTGTCTTGCCCTGAAATCTTCCACGGCGTGTTGATTCGTATGTAGTAATCTACACGCTGTTTCAGGTAGTCGTAATCCGCGCGCCGACGCGCTTTTTCCAATTTCTTGCTTAACTGATGCCGATACCATGCGTCGGGCACAGCCAGCCCGATGAAGTTTTTCAGGAAGTCGAGAAACTTTATGGGCTTTCCGCTTCGGAACTTATAAAGAATATTATCCGCCATTATGAGTGTATATTAGTAAATCATTGAGGACAAAGATACTATTTTTCTATTATACCTATAAAAAAATCAAAGCCTGTTTGAATTTACCGATCCGGCAACTCAAACAGGCCCTTCTGTCAGTCATGAAAATTTCTATTCGACAGACCAATGAGTCTTCCGAATAGAACAGAGAGATTCATCCGCATAAAATAAAATTTCTACCCGAAGCGTTTTACCGCCCTGTAACTTGCAGATATTCACGCCTTTTGACGGCATAGTCGGTGTATGCTTCCACGTATTGGTCACGACAAGAGTGTGAAGGAGGTGGCAAACGAAGCCGGGTTCGACAATCTTTCTTTCTTCGGGAAGTATGTACGGCGCGAACTGGGTGTCTCCCCCAGAAAGTATCGCCTGAAAAAAGACATCTGATTATCAACCATTTGTCATACCCTTTTACGCTACCGCATGAGATGGGTAACACATGCGGTAGAACTGCCCCACGCTTCGAATAGAAAAAATTTTTCTAACCGAAAGACTTTTCGGGCTTCGGAGTACCTCCGTGACCGCCGGTAAACAGTTCCGTTTCCGAAGCCTTGCCCGTGGGCAATTTTCCGTCATTGCGTTGCCGAAAGCCTGCACAATCGATTGTTTACCTTTGCCGATTAAAAGAAGTTTACTTACCTTTGTAGAGTAATATGAAACACAATGCATTATGGATAGAACAATGATAGAAGACGCCTTATATCCCGACTGCCCGATACGGAATATCTTAGCACGTCTGTGCGACAAATGGTCGCTTTTGGTTATCTATACGCTCAACAAGGCAGACACATCTCCGGTAAGGTTTAAGGAGTTGCAGCGCGAAATCCCCGACATATCGCAAAAAATGCTGACGCTTACCCTGCGCACGTTGGAAGAAGACGGTTACGTAACACGCACCGTATATCCCGAAGTTCCTCCGCGAGTGGAATACGCATTGACCCCGCTCACTTACTCGCTGCTGCCCCATATCAACGCACTGATAGGATGGGCGATAGAAAACAAAGACGCTATCATGAAAGACCGGAAAAAAGCCCGCAAGAAATGACGCGCTCTCCCCTGTCCGCGTCCCGTCCGTTCAAATCCGGACGTTTCATGCTATTATATCACAGATTTTTCTTATGTTTGCAAAAACCTGAATTATTAAAGGCATGATACATATTGCTTGTAACATAGACAGCAATTACGTGTGCCATTGCGCCGTAACGCTGGTATCTTTATTTGAGAACAATCGGGAAGAGACTTTTTCGGTACACATTCTTGAGCGCGGACTTTCGGCTGCGGAACAGCAGACACTGACCGACCTTGCTGCACGCTACGGCAACCGGGTATTTTTTTACGAGCCGATGCCCGAAATGCTGGCAGGATTCACCATCCGCAAGTTCAGCAAGCGCATCTCGATGGCTACGTATTACCGCTGTATCTTGTCGGAATTGCTGCCGCGCGACATTGACCGCCTGCTGTATCTGGATTGCGACATCGTGGTGTTAGGAGACATACGCCCGTTCTGGAACACGCCGTTAGACGGTATCGGCGTAGCGGCGGTAGAGGACATCGGAAGCACCGACGCACCTCGTTACGAAGTACTGAAATATCCGATGGAAGAGGGTTACTTTAACGCGGGCGTGCTGCTGATTAACTTGGAGTACTGGCGTAAACACGATGTGGCACGGGCTTGCATCGAATACTTCCACCAATACCCCGAAAGAATTGTCTATAACGACCAAGATTTGTTAAACAGCATATTGTATAAACATAAGGTATTCGTTGACCTGCGCTGGAACGTACAGGACGCTTTTTACCGGATACCGAAACCGCAGGATGCAGAGGCGTGGCGCGCGAAATACGGAGCGTGTCTGAAGCATCCCGTTATCCTGCATTACACCAACCGAAAGCCGTGGGATTACGACAGCCAGCATCCGCTGCGCAACGAGTATTTCCGTTACCTCGACCTCACTCCGTGGAAAGGACAGCGCGCGTTAAATAATCCGCTGAACCGCATCAAGCGTTTCTTCCGCCTGTTGCCGTTCTACATCCATCTGAGAAAACCCAAATACATACGGATGACAGATTTATAATGCCATGATAAAGAAACAGAGTAAAACGAAACGTTTTTTTAAACGCATCGAAGGATTTTTCGCCTCTTTCAAACAACGTTATATCATCAATTACCTTTTAACCAAAGCCGGAGGCAAGGAACTGATTGCCCGCTATGCCCGACGCACGAACGACGACTGCCGTCCTCTCGGAGCCGACGCGCCGATATGGGTATGCTGGTGGCAGGGAGCGGATGCCATGCCCGACATTGCCAAAGCGTGCTTCAACTCGATAAAGATGCACGCCGGCACGCATCCGGTAATTCTGATAACGGGCGAAAATTATAAGGAATATGTAACGTTGCCTTCCGAAATCGTGGAGAAGCAACAGAAAGGCATTATTGATTTGACCCATTTTTCGGATATACTTCGCGCCGTGTTGCTCCACCGGCACGGAGGCATTTGGATGGACAGCACCGTGCTGCTCCCTGCAAAAAACATCGATGAGTTTATCCATGCGTCCGATACGTTCTGGAGTTGCCATCATCTACCACAACGTGTCACGAGGCGGATGGACGAGTTTCTTTTGGGCGTGCGGAAAAAACAATCTGCTGCCGTCTTTCATTGCCGACCTACACATCAGCTACTGGAAACGGTTCGATAAACTGATTGATTACTTGCTGTTAGACTACACATTTGCCATCGCCCGCAAGTACATCCCCGCCATCCATCGGATGATAGAGGAAGTCCCCATCACGGTAATGGGACCATTGGGCAAGTGTCTGAATGACGAGTACACCGAAGCCGAATGGAAACGTTTCTGCACCGACTACGATTTCCACAAACTAACATATAAAATCCAACTTCATAAGACAACGCCCGAAGGTAAAAAGACATTCTACGGACACATCATGGAGAGTTATTTCCCCAAAGAGCAGGCTGTTTGATTCCGATTGTCGGAAAGCACGATTAACGAATGTCCGACATTCGCCGATGTAGGGGCGTATCGCATACGCCCGAAAACACCCACGTGGATAACTTTACGCATTCAGGGCGTATGCGATACGCCCCTACTGTTCGGTAACCGCAGCATTTGATAAAAATCGCTGCCATGACCTTTCCGTTTATTAACCACAATTTATTTAGGCTTATTTAAATACTCAATGGAAGGGGCAAAATGTAATCCGTCAATACATCCTTTTTTTACTGCCTTCAAAAACTCTTCAGAATGATTATCCTTACGTTTTCCTATCCGATGTTTATAAACCCGATACATATTAAGTACAGATAAAACAAAGAATAACTTCACTTTAATTTGTTGACGCTTCATGTAACAACGGTTGCGCGCCTGATAATAAAACCTCCATGCCATCGTTGCCGGAGCTTTATCAATAGATGGAGCATAATTAGAAACCGTTTTGTGATAAACAACGCTTGTTTCAACATAAAAACATGGATATCCGGCTCTTGCGATGCGCAAAGTGTATTCTATATCATCACACCAAATAAAAAATTCCTTAACGGGTAAACCTAATTGGTAGACAGCTTCCGAATTTATAAGAACCGATACAAACGAACACAAATTACAGCGAAAAGCCGATACATTTCCTTTAGTCACTTTCACCGGATTCCCATTTTCATGAATAACCGATGCTTTATTCATAACATGAGGCGTACCGTCTGTCCAATTAACCCTACTACAAATAAATCCCGGCGTTTTATCCAATGAAACAGCCTTTACCAGCTCTTCTAATGCAGTGGGTTGTGGAATCGTATCATCGTCCATTAACCAAGCATAATCGCAACCGTCTAAAACTGCAGTTTTCAATCCTAAAGAAAATCCTCCGGAACCACCGATATTTTCTGTGGTACGGATAATCATATAGCGTGACTGATTAGCCAAACTCTCTAAAAAAGCACCTGTTCCGTCTGTTGAACAGTTATCAACAATAACTATTTTATGAATGGGATAAGTTTGCTTATCTAACGCATCCAAACATTCTTTTAATAAGGCTAACCTATTATAGGTTACAACCACGCAATTGATTGTCATAAAATATCGTTTATTAGGGATTATGTTTATTCTCCTTCCACGCCAGCCACTGCTCTTTCGTACGTTTCCATCGCTTGTGCGTCCACAGCCAGTAAGCCGGTTCGCGGCGGATTTGTTCTTCCAAGCGGCGGGCATACATGTCCGTCAGTTCATAGTCGGGATATTCTTTCGGATGAAGCGACATCAGTTCGAACGTCCCCCGATAATATCCGCGCTTGATGCGCTCTACTCTTACATAATAAATAGCGGCATCAATTTGTTTACCTATCCGTTCGGTTCCTATGAAAAAAGATGTATCGTGGTTTAAAAAAGTGGTCCAATGGTTCATGTTCTCTATCTTGGGCGCTTGGTCGGAGATGAATCCTATCATCACTTTTTTAGGTTGCTGTTTCAGTTCGATGATGCGGCGCAACGTGTCTTTCATCAGGATGGATTCGCCGCCGAACCGTCCGCGCAAGTGCAGGAAAAGCTCGTTGAACGCGCGGTTATAGATAAGGTGATAAATCTGTCCGCCGTGCATTTCAGATACCCAGCCGCTCAGCGAAGCCACGTACTCCCAGTTGCAGTAATGCCCCAGATAAAGCAGGCAGAACTTTTTTCCTTCGCGCTCCATGTTGGCACGCACCTCGTCGAGACCCACAAACTCCATGCGCCGGCGCATCTCCTCATGGGATATGGAAAAGAGCTTGATTACTTCTACCACGTAATCGCAAAGGAAATGGTAAAAATCTTTCTCTATCTTCAGTATCTCCGACGGGCTTTTTTCGGGGAAACATTCCGTAAGGTTTTTCTCTACCACCTTGCGGCGGTACTTAATCCAGTGGAACAGGGGGAAAAACAAGATATCGGACACAACGTAAAGCAGCCTCAGCGGAAGCAAAGACAACAAATAAAGAAATGCAAACAGTATACGGTATGCAAAGTTCATTACAAACAAGCGGTTACAATTTTGGGCAAAACTACAAAAAATATGGGTTACAACATAACGTTACCTATCGGATTTTGCACTATCTTTGCCGAATACAAGAAGTTACATCCTCCGTTATGAAAGAATTTTTCCAACTCATGGGGCGTTTTGTCGCGCCTTACAAAAAATATGTTTGCTGGGCTGTGGTTCTGAATCTTCTTTCGGCCATATTCAATGTATTTTCTTTTTCACTGCTGATTCCTATCCTGAACATCTTGTTTAAGACCAATGCGCAAGAGCAGGTTTATACTTACATGGAGTGGGAATGGACGGTTGATTCGCTGAAAGAAACGGCGGTCAATAACTTTTATTATTACGTTAACCAACTGATTGCTTCGTTTGGTCCTGCCACTACCCTGCTGTTCCTCGGACTGTTTCTTGCGCTGATGACGTTCCTGAAAACGGCTTGTTATTTCGGGTCGTCGGCAGTAATGATTCCCCTCCGTACGGGTATCGTGAGGGATATCCGCACGATGGTTTACTCAAAGGTAATGTATCTTCCGCTGGGTTTCTTATCGGAGGAGCGGAAAGGCGACATCATAGCCCGCATGAGCGGCGACGTTTCGGAGATAGAGAATTCGATAACCAGCTCATTAGACATGCTGCTGAAAAACCCCATCCTGATTATTTCTTATTTCACCACCTTGCTTATCATCAGTTGGCAGCTTACGCTGTTTACCATCCTCGTACTGCCTACAATGGGATGGCTGATGGGAAAGATCGGACGTAAGCTGAAGCGTCAGTCGCTTGAAGCTCAGGGAAAATGGAGCGAAACCATGTCGCAGCTTGAAGAAACCCTCGGAGGTATGCGCGTAATCAAAGCCTTTACCGCCGAAGAAAAGATGATTAACCGCTTCAACAAGTGCAGCAACGAATACCGCGACGCTACGAGCCGCGTATCTACCCGCCAGTCGATGGCTCACCCGATGAGTGAGTTTCTGGGCACGGTGCTGATTGTTTTCGTATTGTGGTTCGGCGGTTCGCTGATATTGGGCAATAACTCTTCGATAGATGCTTCTACCTTTATCTATTACATGGTTATCCTGTACAGCATCATCAACCCGCTGAAAGATTTCTCGAAAGCAAGCTATATGATTCCGCGCGGCTTGGCGTCTATGGAGCGTGTGGATAAGATATTGAAAGCGCCGAACAACATCGTAGAGAAGCAGCATCCATGCCATATATCGGAACTGAAAAGCGGCATCGATTTCAATCATATCACGTTCAGCTACAACGGGCAGCACCAAGTTTTGAACGATATTAACCTGCATATCAACAAGGGTGAAACCATCGCGCTGGTAGGACAAAGCGGTTCGGGAAAATCGACATTGGTTGATTTGCTTCCGCGCTTCCACGATGTTCAAGGTGGCGAAATTCTTATCGACGGCGTTAATATCAAAGACTTGTCTATTATGGACTTACGTTCGCTGATAGGCTATGTGAATCAGGAAGCCATCCTGTTCAACGATTCGTTCTACAACAACATTACTTTCGGTGTAGACAACGCTACGAAAGAGCAGGTCATCGAAGCGGCAAAGATAGCCAATGCACACGATTTCATCATGGAAAGCGAAGAAGGTTACGACACCAACATCGGAGACCGGGGGTGCCGTCTGTCGGGCGGACAACGCCAGCGTATTTCCATCGCCCGCGCCATCCTGAAGAATCCTGCAATCCTGATATTAGACGAGGCGACTTCTGCCCTTGACACGGAAAGCGAGCGCTTGGTACAGGAGGCACTGGAGCGGCTGATGAAAACCCGTACTACGATAGCCATCGCCCACCGCCTGTCGACCATCAAGAACGCCAATCAGATTTACGTGCTTTACGAAGGAAGAATCGTGGAACACGGCAAGCACGAGGAATTGCTCGCCAAAAACGGTTATTACAAGCGTCTGAACGATATGCAGGCGCTGTGACATCCGGAGGGAGTTTTCTGCTTCCGCACGAGGCTCAAAAATTCTATTCGGAAGAGTCGTCAGTCTTCCGAATAGAACTGCATCGTTTATCGGCATGAATTTAAAATACTAACCGTAGCATTTTGCGGCACAAACCGCAAGGAATTTTCTTGGCTCTTAAACCGCTCGTTAATACTTGCCTAACCGCTCGTTAACCCCATCGGTATAGGCTTTCCAGAATTTGGCAAGGTCGCTGAACCGATAAGCATCGGTAAAGGGGGCTGTAAGCAGAACCGTCAGCATGTAACCCAATACGGCATTGAAGCTGCGGAGGTATTTTACCGCCCAGTTACGCCCGTAACGGTGGTTCAGATAGGCTGCATTACGTACTTGGTAGAATCGTTTCCATTTCTTTTTCCGATTGCGCTCTTTCCACGTATCATTTGAAAAGAATTTTTCTTTATCCATCAGCGCATCGGGTATGTACCATATTTTATATCCTGCCAATACCGCGCGCAGGCAGTAGTCGGTATCATCGCAGAAGATAAAGAGTTCCTTGTTGGGCAGACCGATTTTCTCTACCGCTTCCCGGCGGATAAACAGTCCTTCGAAAGCTGTGCCGCATATCTCTGTGGGAGCATTTACCACCTGCTTTTTCAGTTTGTCCTGATACATGGATGCGAACGGATTGGTGAGGTTGACCTGCCGGAAATCGTTGGTGAATATCTTGCCTTCCATCAGCCGGCGCGGTGCGAGAATCCCCGCATCGGGACGGGCAGTGTGCGGAAGCAGATGTTCCAAGCAGTCGGGGCGCGGAAACACATCGTCGTCCATACACCAAATCCAGTCGGCTCCCTCCTGAAAAGCGTATCGGATACCGGTATAAAAGCCACCCGAACCGCCAACATTCTCTTGGTGAATCACACGTAAGTCCGTCTGTTCGTCCAACCACTCTTTCGTTCCGTCGGTACTGCCGTTGTTTACTACCACAATGGAATGGAGCGGTGTATTCTGCCGCAGGCAACCGATATTCCGCTTCAGCAATTCTCTCCGGTTGTATGTTACAACCACAGCTATAATCTTCATAAGCCAGTATTAATAAAGTCCGTCAATTTTTCCGGGCTGCGTGCTGCGGAATGCAACCAACAGCTTATAACACTCTTCGGCATCGAAGCCGCGCAAACGGGCATATTCGTCGGCAAAAACCCGGTGCATGTGGGGCGTGGCGGGCAGGCGTTCCAAATTCTTGCATCCGGCACGCAGGTCGAGTTTACCTACCGAAAGGCGGTTGAGGTCTACGATTTCGATCTTGATTCCTTCGCTTGTTTTACCGAACAGAATGTTTCCGCGTCCGTAGTCCTTATGGGCATAGCCATGCTCATGAAGGATGGCTGTGGTGCGGGCAACGGCGCGTATTACATCGTCTTCGTAATCAAACTTCTGCTTAAACAGGGCTTCGTAGGTATACGGACACTCGGAGGCGTAAGTGACGTAATAGCTGCGGTCGAACAGCAAGCCTTTGCGGATATTCAGATAACCTACCGGACGGGGAGTTCCTACGCCTGCCTCCAAGAACAGTTGGGCGTGTTCATACGAACGTTTTGCTTTGGAGGGGCGAAACACTCCGTATACAAAACGATTGATGAGATTGGGCCGGTGGAATGACTTTACCACAAACGAGCGTCCGCCGTAAGTTATTTTGCGCAATTCGTTACGTCCCTTGTGAATCACGATTCCCTCTCCCCGCTCGAAACGTTCGGGAACGGACAACACGAATGATTCCAAGTCTTTACATGCGGCATGTACGACAAGTGTACGGTGATTGAACAGACTCATAACTTCCTACTATCAGATTTTATCCAGCCCTTTCGTGAACTTCAGCCAATAATACTTCAGCGGATTCTTGTATTTCAATTGTTTCCACGGACGACTTCCGTGCGGACGATGCCATACGGGGAGGTTGGCGAAAAGATAGTTTCGGAATCCTTTCTTCAACGCTTCGTGAGAGATGGTTACATCGTACCAATTCTTTGCCGGGTCTAACTGATGGAAATCGTATGTTTGCAGAAATTTCGGCGTAAGCAGCGAACAGCAGAAGCTGCAATGCTTCTTTTCCGGATATATTTTCCCTTCGTTGCCTTTCGCATGAAGGTAAGGATAATTAATCGCTCCCGTTTCGTCTACGGTCACGGCTGCGGCTATCGCACAGTCGCCTCGCTCTGCCGCACCGTTAAAGAGTGACTGAAGCGTATCTTTCTTCACGACTACGTCCGATTCGACAATCAACATTCCTGCATCGGCTGCAAGGGCCTCTTGTTGCGCCATCTGCAACACCAACAAATAGTTAGGAGAAGGATGGCTTGTTACATCCGACAAATTTATCAAACGGAAACCATAACGGCGAGAAGCCTCTTCCAGTCGCCGGGTATTTTCTTCGGTACTGAAGTCGTTATAGACGGTATAAGTAAAAGGTACGGTTACCTCCGACTGCATGATGGCTTCAATGGTTTCGAGAGTGAAATCAATCGAATCTTTTACGGGAGTTAGTACATGAAGGCATTTCATATTTTTATCAGACTAAATAAGATGATTATAAAACTTGGGCACAGAGCTGCAATGCGGCAGCCACGGTATCGTCCATGTCGGCATAAGTATATTGTCCCAACCGTCCTCCGAACAACACATTCTCTTTCTTCGCTGCCAGTCTCTGATATTCGGCAAACATGGCAGAGTTACGTTCGTCGTTTACCGGATAATAAGGCTCTTTACCAGCCTCGAATGAATCAGGATATTCGTAGGTAATGACGGTTGTAGGCTGCGTACCGTACTCAAAATGTTTGTGCTCAATTATTCGCGTATAAGGAACACTACCTTCCGTATAATTCACCACGGCATTTCCCTGAAAGTCTTCTATCTCCAGACGTTTATGGTCAAAACGCAAACTGCGGTATTCCAAGCATCCGCACTGATAGTCGAAGAATTCGTCAATACATCCGGTAAATAAAATTTTGTCTGCCAAAGCATCCAACTCGTCGCGATGTTCGAAGTAGTTTGTGTCAAGCCTAACTTCTGTACCTTCCAGCAGCCGGTCAATCAACACATTATATCCTCCTTTCGGGATTCCTTGATAACCGTCGTTAAAGTAGTTATTATCGAAAATAAAACGGAACGGAACACGCTTGATGATAAAAGCCGGCAATTCCGTTGCAGAACGTCCCCACTGCTTTTCGGTATATCCCTTTATCAGTGTATGGTAAATATCTTCTCCGCAGAGTTTCAAAGCCTGCTCTTCCAGATTGGCGGGCTCGGAGATAGCATCGTATTTCCGGCGTTGTTCGGCTATCTTGGCTTTCGCTTCAGCCGGCGTCTTTACTCCCCAAAGCTGATAAAACGTATTCATGTTGAAAGGAAGGTTATATAACTTTCCCTCGAAACAAGCTAACGGCGAATTGGTATAACGATTAAATTCTACAAACCGATTTACGTAGTCCCATACTTCCTTATTGTCTGTATGGAAAATATGCGCGCCATACTTATGTACATGAATGCCGTCTACGTCTTCGCAGTAGATGTTTCCTCCCCGATGATTACGTTTATCAATCACCAAACAATGCTTTCCGGCACGCTTGGCTTCATGAGCGAATACTGCTCCGAAAAGCCCCGCTCCCACAATCAAATAATCATATTGCTTCTTGCTCATACCGTTTTAATATCTTGAAAAGCAAAAATAGGTAAAGATTTCTATTCCCGCAATTATATTCGGCATAAAGTAGTTACCTTTGTGCCCCTTGTAAAGGAAATTGAAAAAGAAATGAAAGTTATAGTTGATAACAAAATACCTTATATCCGGGAGGTTATGCCGCACTTGGCAGACGAAGTGGTTTACTTACCGGGTGAAGCGTTTACACCAGAAGCGGTGAAAGATGCCGAGGCACTGATTATCCGCACCCGCACACACTGTAACCGGCAACTGCTGGAAGGAAGCCGGGTCCGCTTCATCGGGACGGCAACGATCGGGTTCGACCACATAGATACGAATTATTGCCGTAGCGCAGGCATTGCATGGAGTAATTGTCCGGGATGTAATGCGGGAGCAGTGGAACAGTATGTACACGCTTCGCTCTTGCTGCTGGAGCAAGAAAAACAAATTCGCTTATCGGATACGTGTTTAGGCATAATCGGCGTAGGACACGTAGGCAGCCGGATAGCAGCTATGGCACAACGATTGGGTATGCGTGTTTTACTAAACGACCCGCCCCGTGCCGACCGAGGTGAGAAAGGATTTGTTTCTTTGCAGACTTTGGAACAAGAATGCGACATTCTTACTTTTCATACACCGCTGGATAAAGAGGGTAAATATGCTACCTACCATCTTGCCGACCATTCTTTCTTTACCGGCTTGCGCCGAAAACCTTACATTATCAATACCTCGCGTGGCGAAGTTATCGATACCCGCACGTTATTAGAGGCGCTGGATAGCGGGCAAGTAAACGGTGCGATTATCGATGTGTGGGAAAACGAACCAGACATTAACCGGGAACTGCTTGATAAAGTGTTTATCGGAACGCCGCACATAGCCGGTTACTCTGCCGATGGAAAAGCCAATGCCACCCGCATGGTGCTGGAAGCCTTTTGCCGCTTTTTCAACAAGCCCGCCGATTTCCACATTCAGCCTGCCGGCACTCCGATGCTTGCTCTGTCGGATGATGAGAATACCCGCATCCTTCAGCTATATGACCCTCGCCGCGATTGCGCTGCACTACGCGCACATCCCGAACAGTTCGAACAGTTGCGGGGAAATTATCCGCTGCGCAGGGAATAGAGATACTACTTTTAAGGGCATCGGTTCAAGTAAGCCGATGCCCTTAAACTTTCACATATCAACCATCGCATTTGCGGCATCCGGCAAATAATTTTATTCCGAAACCCGTTAAGGAATAAACATCAAAACTCCCTGATTTTCCTCACAATGTGAAATATTGTGTACGAAAACGGTGCGAAATGCAAAAGAATTATAAGTAAAGAATAATAATATCTATTTTATTTGGATGTAATAAGTGTGTTTACTACATTTGTCACGTGATTTTTTTCATAGTATTAGATTTAAGGTTAACAAGGTTGGGAGAAAGCGTTCTCCCATTTTTTTTGTCCGTTCGTAAACGGTTTTATCCATCAGGTAAAAAGGTGTCTTCGGGATAAGTTTATATTTTATTGGAAATAAAACAACAGATGAAAGATATCATGAAAAAACAAGTATTATTTTGCACATTGGCATGGCTCGCTTCGCAGGCGTTCGCCCAACTGGCTACGGTTACAGGACCAGACTCTCGGCTAAAAGTTAATTTCAATCTTCAAAAAGGAACTCCCGTATATGCGGTTACCTACGACGGAAAGACGATATTGGAAGACTCTCCGCTGGGTTTCGTATCGAATATCGGCGACTTCAGTAAAAACATGTCTTTTGTTGGACAAAAAACACAAAAAATAAGCAAGACTTATACGCAAGACCGGATAAAACGCTCGGTAGTTAATTATACGGCAAACGAACTGGTACTGACTTTCCAGAATGCCGACAAAACACCGCTTGACATTGTTTTCCGGGTGAGTAACAACGATGTGGCTTTCCGTTATGAAATTCCCAAATCGGGCGAACCGGGCAGCATCGTCATCCGCGAAGAAAAAACCGGATTCGATTTCCCCTCCTCTACCACTACTTTCCTTTGTCCGCAGAGCGACGCCATGATAGGCTGGAAACGTACCAAACCGAGTTATGAAGAAGAATATACCGCCGATGCGCCGATGAATGTCCGTTCGCAATACGGCCACGGATATACATTCCCCTGCTTGTTCCGTATCGGAGATGACGGATGGGCGCTGGTCAGCGAAACGGGCGTGGACGGAAAATACTGTGCCTCTCACCTGAGCGACGCTACCCCCGACGGACGGTATACCATCGCATTCCCCCTGCCGGAAGAGAATAACGGAAACGGAACTTCGGCTCCGGGCTTGGCTTTGCCGGGAAAAACACCGTGGCGCACACTGACCGTAGGCAACAGCTTAAAACCGATTGTGGAAACCACCGTACCGTGGGACGTGGTAGAACCTCGGTTTGAAACGGAACACACTTACCGTTTCGGACGCGGGACATGGAGCTGGATTTTATGGCAAGACGGCAGTATCAATTACGATGACCAAATCCGTTACATCGACCTTGCCCATGCAATGGGATATGAATATGTATTGATAGACAACTGGTGGAATACGAATATCGGCCGCGAACGCATGGAAGAGCTTATCAAATATGCGCGCAGCAAAAACGTTTCGTTATTCCTTTGGTATAGTTCAAGCGGTTACTGGAATGACATCGAACAAGGTCCTACCAACCTGATGGACGACCCGATAGCACGCAAGCGCGAAATGAAATGGTTGCAGAAAGTTGGAGTAAAAGGTATTAAAGTGGACTTTTTCGGAGGCGACAAGCAGGAAACCATGCGGCTGTACGAGGCTATCCTAAGCGATGCCGACGACCACGGACTGATGGTTATCTTCCACGGCTGTACGCTACCGCGCGGATGGGAACGCATGTACCCCAACTACGTGGGAAGCGAGGCGGTATTGGCGTCGGAGAACCTGATTTTCAACCAACATTTCGACGATAACGAAGCGTTTAATGCCTGCCTGCATCCGTTTATCCGTAACACGGTCGGCTCAATGGAGTTTGGCGGTACGTTCTTGAACAAACGGTATAACCGGACGAACGACGGAGGTACTATCCGCCGCACTACCGATGTGTTCCAACTGGCTACGGCGGTTCTTTTCCAAAATCCGATTCAGAACTTTGCGCTTGCACCGAATAACCTGACGGACGCACCGAAGGTAGCACTCGACTTTATGAAACAAGTTCCTACCACGTGGGATGAAACCGTGTTTATCGACGGCTATCCCGGCAAATACGTTGTCCTCGCTCGCCGTCATGGAAACCGCTGGTACATTGCCGGAATCAATGCCCGGAAAGAACCACTGAAACTGACGCTTAATCTGCCCATGCTCAACAGCGGAGAAACTGTATCATTCTATTCTGACGGCAAACAGAATGTTCCGCAGCTATCGGAGCAGACCATCAAATCGCCCGAATCGGTACAAGTTACCATTCAGCCGGAAGGTGGAGCGATATGGGTTACGAAATAATGGCTGACATTTATCAGAATATATAACAACAAAACGGCTTGCATGAACCAACATAATCATGCAAGCCGTTTTGTTTATCGGACTTATTTCAATGCTAAAGACCTTGAAAAATTCTACCCGTTAGACTGCTCAACGCTATGGGAAGAACAGGTAAACACTACCGCATAAGATAGGTAACGCTAACGGTAGCGTTTTCGGGAGCATCAACAGGCAAAAACAGCCACTTATCCGGCCCAACTATCCCGGTCTAAATTCCGGTAGCTGATGGCTTCCGCCAAATGATGGGGCTGAATCTGTTCGGAAGCCTCCAAATCGGCTATCGTACGCGAAACCTTTAAGATGCGGTCGTAAGCACGGGCAGAAAGATTCAGCCGCGTCATGGCGTTGCGCAACAATTCCAAGCCTTTTGCATCGGGAGTAGCATACATATTAAGCAGGCGCGAGGTCATCTGAGCATTGCTATATATGCCTGCTTCGTTTTCAAACCGTTTCGCCTGAATCTGGCGCGCACGCATCACCCGCTCGCGGATGGCGGCACTGGATTCGCCGGGCGTACGCTCAGCCATCTTCTCGAACGGAACAGGAACAATTTCTACCTGAATGTCAATGCGGTCGAGCAGCGGACCTGAAATACGGTTCAGATAGCGCTGCACTTGGCTGGGGCTGCATACGCACCTGCGCGTGGGGTGATTGTAATACCCGCAGGGACAAGGGTTCATCGATGCCACTAATTGGAAACTTGCGGGATAATCGAGCGTATACTTGGCACGTGAGATGGTGATGTGACGGTCTTCGAGCGGCTGACGAAGCACTTCGAGCACCGCACGGTTGAACTCCGGAAACTCATCAAGAAATAATACGCCGTTATGTGCCAAACTGATTTCGCCCGGCTGGGGAGTTGTCCCCCCTCCTACCATCGCTACTTGGGATATGGTGTGGTGCGGACTGCGAAACGGACGGATGGCTATCAGTGACACATCCCGTCCCAACTTACCAGCAACGGAATGAATCTTGGTCGTCTCTAAACTTTCGCCTAAAGATAAAGGAGGAAGAATACCGGGAAGCCGTTTTGCCATCATCGACTTTCCGCTGCCCGGCGCACCAATCAGCAGAATATTATGACTTCCTGCCGCCGCCACTTCTAACGCACGCTTTACGTTTTCCTGTCCTTTCACTTCAGCAAAATCAAAAGGAAAATTTATCTGGTTCCGATAAAACTCTTCGCGGGTATTAACCACAGTGGGTTCCAAGCTGCGTACTCCGTTAAAAAAATCGATTACTTCTGTTATGTTTTCTACCCCATACACCTGAAGCCTGTCTACAACAGCCGCTTCACGAGCATTTTGTTTTGGAAGAATAAACCCTTCGAACCCTTGCTGACGGGCTGCAATGGCAATAGGCAAAGCCCCTCGTATGGGTTGCAGGTTACCGTCTAACCCAAGTTCCCCGATAATCAGATATTTGCTTAACTTATCGGCAGCCACCGTACCGGCAGCCGCCAGTATGCCGATAGCCAAAGGCAAATCGTAAGAAGACCCTTCTTTACGAATATCGGCAGGAGCCATATTGATTACTAACTGGCACGACGGAAATTTGTATCCGTTTACTTGCAAAGCGGAGATAATACGTTCGTGACTTTCTTTTACCGCAGAGTCGGGTAATCCCACCAAGAAGAATTTAATGCCGCGCGAACTGTTTACTTCGATTGTTACAATGGTTGCATCTATCCCCTGTACGGCAGCACCAAATAGTTTTATCAGCATGTTATTCAGGATATTAGTTTTAATCTTTATTTTGGGTCAGTTGCATCACTTTGTCGTAAAGTGCTTCTCCGTAAAGATTGGTACCTAAAATCTTACGGCTACGGTCTACCAGAATATTGGCAGGCAGACGCTTTATATTTTGTTGTTTGATGATTTGGTTCTCCCATCCTTTATTGTCGCATATTTCTATCCACTGTTCGCTATCGTCTTTACAGGCTGACAACCATGATTTTTCGTTGAAATCGAGCGACAAATTCAATACCCTGAATTCATCTTTGGGCAATCGTTTCACCTGTTCTGCCAGCGAATCGCGTCTTATTTTGCTAAGTTCGTTCCAGCTTGCCCAAAAATTAATCAGCGTATATCCTTCTTTCGAACTCCATGAAACATATTTACCGCTGCGGTCTTTACAAGAGAAATAGCTGACATTGGTTAATTGGGGTTCATTTTTCTGAGGAATGGTTTGCAAAACCGTGCTTAACACACGACAATCTTTTATATTTCCGCTCAACGGGTCAATCAGTCCCTTGATGCGTTCTACATCAGGGTCGGGAACTTGCACAAAGTAGCGGTCAATCAGATAAGCCGAGGCAAACGACTGGGGATGAGAACGGATAAAGTCTTCCGCCGCTTTACTCACTGCAGCCGAATCATGCTGTATGGATGCAATACGCTCACGAAACTCCTGATAATCGCGATTCGCTCCGTCGCCGCTGACTTCCGGTTGTTCAAAACTGCCTGTCAGTGTAACCCTATCGCCCTTATCGGCAAAGATAGGAATGGCTCTCCCCGCTTCGTCAACCAAACGGAACAAGTGTATTGTATCAGGAATGAGTTTATATAAGAATTTACCATCTTTCGGGTAAATGGTATCGAGTTTTACCTCCGGGTCATCGTACACGACAAGAATACGTTCCGACTTAAAGTTCTCAAGTTCACCCCGAAGTTCAAAATCCATCTTTTTTTCACACGAGGAAAAGCAAGACAAAAGTATAATCAGCGTAAGTAACGGATAAAGTTTCTTCATGAATCTCTTATTTTCTGCGAATGTACACAATTTTATCAGAACCTTTATCAGAGCCTGTCTAAATTTTCCGATGAAGTCTTTTTATCCGCCCCTTTTTGAGTTTGCTTCCGGTCTGTTTCCCTGTTTTCATCCTCGAAAACAATTCTCAAACCGCAGGCAGAGCAGAATTAAAACAAACTCTATACTTTTCTGATTTTTGTCTTATATAAAAAAGAAAGCCGGGATACCTTTACAGCATCCCGGCTTCAATATCAAAGTTTATACAAGAATCAAATTACTTGATTTCGTTTGCGTATTTAGCAAACTCGCGGTCGTTCTGAGCGCTTGCAGCCAATGCAGCGTCTTTCTGAGCCACTTTATCCATGCTTGATTTAACCAAGTCGGCGTTGTTAGTTCTTGCACCAACGATAGCCATCAGGTAGTCAGTGTAAGCATCCGGATTCTTAACTGCGCTCAGTGTGCTCTTAGCCTTGTTATAGTCTTTAGCAAGGATTTGAGCCAAAGCAGCTGAGTTAGTCTTCGTATCACCGAAAGC
Source organism: Bacteroides caecicola (assembly GCF_023337095.1). Classification (NCBI taxonomy): domain Bacteria; kingdom Pseudomonadati; phylum Bacteroidota; class Bacteroidia; order Bacteroidales; family Bacteroidaceae; genus Bacteroides; species Bacteroides caecicola. The sequence goes on along the minus strand of NZ_JAMBLM010000009.1, from coordinate 55,535 downwards.
CTGAACAGCGCGGTCGTACTGACCTTGTTTGATGTACAGGTTACCCAATGCTTCGTTTGCAGTGTCGGCACCAGTAGATTTGCTCAAGTAAGTTTCAGCTTCAGCTACGTTACCTTTAACCAATGCGCACAAACCGAGGTTTGTATTTACTTCAGGAGCGTTAGCGTTTTTGCTTGCAGCTTGTTTGAAGTAGTTTTCAGCAGCATTCAAGTCACCGGCAGCATAAGCCATCTGACCCAAATCGTTGTAAGCACGGTAATCGTTCGGATATTTCTGGATAGTTCTCTTATAGATAGCTTCCTTACGTGCGTTGTCCTGAGTCAGGGTAGCAGCGTACAGCAATTCGTCTACGCTCAAAGAATCTTCGTTAGCATCGAATGCAGCGTTGATTTCTTCATCGCTACGGCCGATAGCATCGTAGTTAGCTGTCAAGCGTGCACGACGCAACTGCGGCAGGATTTCGTCAGCCAAAGTCTTGTAAACAGAAGAAATGTTCTTGATTTCTGTTTCACGTTGTTCGGGATCAGAATACATAGAAAGAACACGCAAAATCAAATCTTTGTCTTGGATGTTTGATTTAGAAACCAATTCTTGGAAACCGTCCCAGTCTTGAGCTGTGTAAACAGCATCAACTTCTGTTTCGATTTTACCCTTCTTCAGTTGCTGGTTCATGTATTTTTCAGTGTTGTTCTGACGGTTTTTAGCCAACTTATCGTTCAGGTCCAAACCACCATCAGGTGAAGCGTAAGCAGAAATTTCGATGTTATTCAGCTTGTAGTTCTTCGTATCGCCGGCAACAGTTACCACTTGTTTGTGGAAATCTTTCAAGCCTTCAGACTTCAATTCGCTTGCGCGGAGGTTAGCCTGCTGGATCAAGAACATAATCTGAGCTTCTTTAGCCTGCTTGATGATACGCTGGTATTTATCGGCAGCATAAGCAGCGTTAGCTGATTTTACAGTAGGAAGTTCAGAAGTAGCGATTACACCGTCTGCGATTTTTACAGAAGGAATAGTGTATTCTTTCTTTCCTTTCTTAATTTTGAAATCCAAGTAAAGTTCTGATTTAGCCATTTCAGGAATGTAATCGAAAACGGCTTTCATCGTATAAGTACCACCTGCTTTGTAAGAGATAGTCTGGTCGTTTCCTTGTACTTTTTCGCCTTGGAACATAGCGGGCTGAGCTTTAGCTTCGCCTCCGTCCCATCTCAAAACCGGCGTAACTTCAACGGTTGCGTTTTTCTTGAAATATTTTTCAGGGAATTTTCCTGTAATTGTTACAGGTACTTTACCGCCAATCGCTTCCAGAACTTCGGGGTCTGTTGTGAAGTAGTCGGCAGACAATTCGCCCATCTTGCTACAAGAAGAAAGAGCAAGGACCAACAGTGCCACTAAGGGCAAATACAACTTCTTAATCATGATTGTTAATGTTTAGGTTTATATTATAAAATTTTTTCTCAAGTTTTGGTATGCGTCTAAGTTTTGTTATTTGGGGCAAAGATAAGAAAAACTATTATAGTTGTTAAACTTTATCTCTTTTTTTTTTAAACACTCATTAAAAAAAGATTAAAACGTTTTTTCCCAGAGCTTTCTCTGTCTGATAAGCATTATAAACTGACGATTTTAACTTGCGTTTCAGGGCATCGGATCCGGAATCGGCAATCACTATATATAATAAATGTATAAGTAAACCAATCTCATGCTAATCAATTACTTCTCATGCCCTGCCTGACGGAACAAAAAACACGGCACGACAAAGTGTGAAACCTGAGTTTTTGTTGAGTTTCGGCATTGCCTGAACCCTGAAAAAACGCAAGCGGTAGAACCGGTCGGTTCTATGGGTAGCGTCAGTCAACGCTACCGCATGGAACGAGCAACACTAACGGTAGTGTTTTTCGGTATGTTCCGACAGAGAATTTCTTCCGTTGAAGCCGGTTTTACGGCTTGTTCTCATACAGTTCCCTGCTTCTTTTGTTCCTCGGATGATGTTCTATGATTTCTTCACGCAGGCGGTTGCGGTCGATGTGGGTATAAATCTCCGTAGTTCCGATGCTCTCATGTCCCAACATACACTGAATGGCACGCAAATTCGCACCGCCTTCCAACAAATGAGTGGCAAACGAATGGCGAAAGGTATGGGGGCTTATGCTTTTCTTCAGCCCGATTTGATTCGCCAGTTCCTTTATAATATGAAACACCATAATACGCGAAATGTTCTTGCCGAAGTTACTTATAAATACATAATCTTCGAATCCGGGCTTTATCACCTTTTCTCCCCGGACAAGAAAATAGTCGTTCAACTCGCTGACGGCTCGCGGAGAGATGGGCACAAGGCGTTGCTTGTTTCCCTTTCCTTCTACTTTTATGAAGCCTTCGTTCAAATATAAATCGGAAATCTTCAGATTACAGAGTTCAGACACACGCAATCCGCAGCTATACAACGTTTCCAGTATGGCACAGTTGCGCTGCCCCTCACGGCTTCCCCGGTCTATCGCCCCTATCAGGCTGTCTATCTCTTCCACGGTAAGCACATCGGGCAAGTGTTTCCCTATCTGCGGAGAATCCAACAATTCGGTGGGGTCTTGCCGGATGTAATCTTCCAGCACCAAGAACCGGTAAAACGAGCGTATGCCCGAAAGGATGCGGGCTTGGGAACGCGGATGAATGCCGATGTCATGCAAGCCTGCCGAAAACGTCTCCAGATTATCGGTCGTTACCTCGGCAAAGTCGATCCCCTCCAGCGTAAGAAAAGCAAACAGTTTGTCTAAATCCGTCAGGTAAGCCTCTACCGTATTGTCGGATAACGCTTTCTCTAATTTGAGATATTGCTTATACTTTATTATAATCTTCTGATTTTTATCCTGACTTTTCATTCTTTTTTCGTACCTTTGTCCCAAATTTTTCGACAAAAGTATTAAAAGTTCAGAAAAATATACGATGATGAGGATACAAATTATCAACGGCCCTAATATCAATTTATTGGGGAAACGTGAACCTTCTATTTACGGCTCAGAATCATTCGAAGATTATTTGGTACGCCTCCGGGCACGCTACCCGGAAGTAGAAATAAGCTACTACCAATCGAATATAGAGGGGGAAATGATAAACAAAATACATGAAGTTGGGTTTAATTATGATGGAATCATTCTGAACGCGGGAGCTTACACACATACTTCCATTGCGCTGCAAGACGCAATACGTGCCGTAACGGCTCCGGTCATCGAAGTGCATATATCAAACGTACATCAACGGGAAGAGTTCCGTCATAAGTCGATGATATCATGCGCATGTAAGGGGGTGATTTGTGGTTTCGGACTTGATTCTTATCGCTTGGGAGTAGAAGCTCTTATAGTAAGGTAAAAAGTAATAATTAGTTTTTTATAATATGATGCTTAAACAAACAAAAATCGTTGCGTCCATCTCGGATTTACGATGTGACGTAGATTTTATCAGAGACCTTTTCAATGCGGGTATGAACGTAGTACGTATGAATACAGCTCACGCCAACCGCGAAGGCTTTGAAAGACTGATAACTAACGTGCGCGAAGTATCCAATCGCATTGCCATCCTGATGGATACCAAAGGACCTGAAGTCCGCACAACAGCCAGTGCCGAAGGTGCTATCGACTTTAAAACGGGAGACAAGGTCTGCATTGTGGGTAATCCTGAACAGGAAACAACGCGGGAATGCATCGCCGTTACATATAAAAATTTTGTACAAGACTTGTCGGTCGATACCGATGTTCTGATAGACGATGGCGAATTACAGCTGAAAGTAACCGATAAAAACGAAAACACCCTGTTTTGCGAGGTTTGCAACGATGCCACTTTGGGAAACCGCAAAAGCGTAAACGTACCGGGAGTCCGGATTAACCTTCCTTCACTGACTGAGAAAGACCGCAATAATATTCTTTACGCTATCGAAAAAGATATCGACTTTATCGCTCACTCTTTTGTCCGTAACCGCCAAGACGTATTGGATATCCGTGAAATACTGGACGCTCATAACAGCGACATCAAAATCATTGCCAAAATAGAGAACCAAGAAGGCGTTGACAACATCGACGAGATTCTGGAAGTGGCAGACGGAATCATGGTAGCCCGTGGAGACTTGGGCATCGAAGTTCCTCAAGAACGTATTCCGGGCATTCAGCGCCATTTGATAAAAAAATGTATCTTGGCAAAAAAACCGGTAATCGTAGCCACTCAAATGTTGCATACGATGATAAACAACCCGCGTCCTACCCGCGCCGAGGTGACCGACATTGCCAATGCCATTTATTATCGTACGGATGCTTTGATGCTGAGCGGGGAAACGGCTTACGGCAAATATCCGGTAGAAGCGGTGAAAACTATGACCAAAATTGCAGCGCAGGCAGAGAAAGACAAAATGGAAGAAAACGATATTCCTATTCCGTTGACTCCCGAAAACACCGACGTTACCAGTTTCTTGGCTAAACAGGCTGTGCTTTCTACCACGTTGATGCCTATTCGCGCGATCATTACCGACAGTTTCAGCGGACTGACAGCACGCAATCTGGCTGCTTTCCGTGGCAAATATCCGGTTATGGCTATTTGCTACAAAGAAAAAACCATGCGCCATCTGGCTCTGTCGTACGGAGTAGAAGCCATTTACATGCCGGAAAAAGCCAACGGACAGGAGTATTACTTCACGGCACTCCGCAAACTGATTAACGATGGCGTACTGAATGAAAACGACATGGTGGCATATCTGAGCGGCGGAAAGAAGGGTACACATACTTCATTCCTTGAAATCAATCAGGTAGGCGATGTATTACAGGCAGGAGACGACTATGTATTGCCTAACCGCCACCGCTACTTATAAATACAGACAATGAAAGAAACGGACGCATTGGATGAATATATCCTTCGCCATATCGACGAAGAAAACGATTACCTGAAAGCATTATACCGGGCGACGCATGTAAAACTCTTGCGTCCCCGTATGGCTTCGGGGCATCTTCAGGGAAGGATGCTGAAGATGTTCGTACAGATGATACGTCCGAAACAAGTGCTTGAGATAGGCACATACAGCGGATATTCTGCACTGTGTCTGGCAGAAGGACTCGAAGATGGAGCCGTGCTCCATACATTCGAAATCAATGACGAACAGGAAGATTTTACACGTCCGTGGCTGGAGAACTCGCCGTATGCCGACAAAATAAAGTTCTACATCGGTGATGCCCTGACCATGGTTCCGCAGATGGATGTAGTATTCGACTTGGCTTTCATGGATGGAAACAAGCGTTTCTATGTAGAGTATTATGAGATGATTCTCAGTAAAATGCACTCCGGAGGATATATCATTGCCGATAATACGTTATGGGACGGACATGTACTCGAAGAAACTCGTCCTGCCGATACACAGACGCTCGGCATTAAAAAGTTTAACGACACGGTGGCTGCCGATACACGTGTGGAGAAAGTAATCCTACCGTTGCGCGACGGATTGACTATTATACGTAAGAAATAAATAAAAGAATTATGGAAACAACCAGACAAAATAAAATTGCCCGCCTGATTCAGAAAGAACTCAGCGAAATATTTTTGTTACAAACCAAGATGATGCCGGGCGTATTGGTGTCAGTAAGCGCAGTACGTATCAGTCCTGATTTAAGCTATGCCCGCGCTTATCTAAGCGTTTTCCCTTCAGAGCGTAGCGAAGAAATCGTTAAAAACATCAATGACAACATGAAGTCTATCCGGTACGAACTGGGAAAACGTGTACGCTTTCAGTTGCGCATCATCCCTGAATTGAAGTTTTTCGTAGACGATTCGCTGGATTATGCGGCACACATCGACGAACTTCTGAAAAAATGAACTTTTCTTTTTACATAGCCCGCAGGTATCTTTTCTCGAAGAAATCTCACAATGCCGTCAATATTATCTCTTGCATTTCGGTGTGCGGGGTAGCATTAGCGACAATGGCTATGGTATGCACGCTTTCGGTCTTTAATGGCTTTCAGGATTTGGTCTCCACGTTTTTTACGGCGTTCGACCCCGAACTGAAGGTCATGCCTGCTGTGGGGAAGGTGTTCGACGGGCAAGACCCGCGGGTGCTTTCCATCCGTCAGATGCCGGAAATAGAAGTCTGCTCCGAGTCGTTGGAAGACAACGCGATGGTGCAGTATCAAGGCAGGCAGGTGATGGCAGTAATCAGGGGAGTGGAAGATAATTTTGACAGCCTGACACCCATAGACAGCATCCTCTTCGGAAGGGGGGAACTGATACTGCATGACGAGGTGGCTAATTATGCCATTCCGGGTATTCAACTTCTTTCGGCACTGGGTACAGGCATACGCTTTCTCGACCCGTTGGAGGTGTATGCACCCAAGCGAGGGGCGAAGGTCAACATTGCCAATCCTTCGACTGCATTTACCACAGGAAACTTATTCTCGTCCGGATTGACTTTTGTCGTAGGGCAAGAGAAATACGACAATGCTTATATACTTACCTCGCTTGATTTTGCCCGACAGTTATTCCGATACACTACCGAAATAAGCGCACTGAACCTGAAACTGAAGGCAGGGGAGGACGTTGAAACAGTAAAACGGATGTTGGAAAAGCGGTTGGGAAAAGAGTTCGTCGTGCAAGACCGTTACGAACAGCAAGAAGACACTTTCCGCATCATGAAAATAGAAAAGTTGGTTTCGTACCTGTTTCTGATTTTCATCCTGCTCATTGCCTGCTTCAATATCGTAGGACCGCTTTCGATGCTGATTATCGACAAGCGAAACGATGTGATGTCTTTACGGAACATGGGGGCAAACGACCGCCAGATTACCCGTATTTTCCTTCTCGAAGGTTATATGATTTCTTGCTTCGGAGCTGTTTCGGGCGTGGTGCTGGGCATTCTGCTCTGTTTCCTCCAGCAGCAGTTCGGACTGATATCATTAGGCTCGTCGGGCAGTTTTGTGGTCGAGGCGTATCCGGTAAGCGTACATGCCGGCGATGTGATACTGATACTTCTCACCGTGCTTGCCATCGGTTTTGCCTCAATATGGTATCCTACACGTTTCCTTAGCAAACGTTTATTATAATCTATCTCCACTATGAAAACCATCTTTTTACAAACTTATCACTCGCCTTGCGGAGAAATCCTGCTCGGCTCGTGCGACGGACGGCTTTGCTTATGCGACTGGATGACAGACGCCGGGCGGAGAGAGGCGGTAGACAAACGCTTGCGTCACCTGTTGGATGCGGCGTTCGAGCCGGGTTCATCCGATGTCACAAGGCAGGCTTCCGAAGAGCTGGATGCGTATTTCGCTCATCGGCGGACGGCTTTCAACGTACCGCTTTTGTTTGCAGGGACAGACTTCCAGAAGCGTGTATGGAGTGAATTGCTCACGATTCCCTACGGAGAAACCGTCTCGTATGCAGAACTTGCCCAGCGAGTGGGAAACCCGAAAGCAGTCCGTGCCGTAGCGTCTGCCAACCGTATGAATGCGCTTTCCATCTTCGTGCCTTGCCACCGCGTCATAGGCAGCAACCGCCAACTTACGGGATACGCCGGAGGACTTCAGGCTAAGGCGTATTTGCTGAACTTGGAACAAGAAAACATGAATCTGTTTAATCCTTATAAAGTATGAATGCAATAATCGAAAACATGAAAACGCGCCGCAGCATACGCGGTTATAAACCCGACCGGATGCCGGCACGTGAGTTGATAGAACAGGTGATAGAGGCTGGTACATACGCACCTACGGGCAGGGGTATGCAATCGCCTGTTATTGTTGCCGTTACAAACAAGGCTGTACGCGACCGTTTGTCGAAACTGAACGCCGAGGTGTTAGGAACAACTTCCGACCCTTTCTACGGCGCACCCGTGGTACTTGTGGTATTGGCAGACCGCAACCGGCCTACGTATCTTTACGATGGTTCATTGGTGATGGGAAACCTGATGAATGCGGCACACGCCGTAGGCTTGGGAAGTTGCTGGATTCACCGTGCCAAAGAAGTATTCAACTCACCCGAAGGAAAAGAACTGCTGAAAGAGTGGGGGATTGAAGGCGATTACGAAGGCATCGGACATTGCGTTCTTGGCTATCCTGCCGATGAAAACGCACCGGCGGCCAAGCCCCGCAAACCGGATTACACGGTATGGGTAGAGTAAGGTAACTCGTTTATACACAATCTGATAGAATAACAAAAAAACGTGGATGATTCAGAGAAGAATACATCCACGTTTTTTTGTTTATTTTCTACCCATAGGAACGGTCAACGCTACCCATAGAAACAACTAACGCTCCGAATAGAAATACTCATCTCTATGGGTAGAAATTTTGCCTGTTATTCCACCGGAATCAGTTCGGCACGATAGGTAGGTCCGTTCAGATACAGACGGACGGTATAACGGCCCGGAGACACTGACATATTACCACCATCGTATACCAATTCATCCAAACTGCTACCTAACGAATAAGCCCAATCACCATCCTGACGGAATTTGAATTGTCCGGCAGAGAATTCCACTTCGGCTTCCAACGCTCCGGTAGATGAATTATAAGTCAACTGCACGTCATTGTCCCAACTACCGACAGCATCGCCCACGATTCCCCATGTACAAGTACGGAGCGAATAAGTCATCGTATTCAGATTCGCATCTATCTGATAGAATCCGGGAGTTGCAGTGATGTTTCCTCCACCTAACGCCAACGTGCCGCTTCCGCCACCGTAATTCGGGTCAGCCCATGAGTCGGTAGTCATAAACTTAAATTGCGTGTTCAACTGTGCATAGCCGTGGAATATCATGCCTGCTTCATCGGTAGCGATAAGGCGGGGCGCATCGTCGTTGGCAGCCCATCCATTATGGTCGCCCACTACATACATTGTTTTCGGCTCAAGCGAAACCTCCATGTAGTAAGGCAAGTAGCGGATTTCTACCGGTTCGGAATAGGCTTCGTAACCCGATACCGTTGAGATAGACGACATGATGCGCACGAAAACAGTCTGTTCGGTAGTGGGGAAGGTCTCCGCATCGAACCATTCATTTAAGATAATGAGCGAGCGGTCCATCTCAGCCGCACTTATTTTCAGCTGGTTGGTAGAATAAGTAGCTTCCAGCGTAACATACGAAACTGCGTTTTCTCCTTCGGCATCTACCCAGTTATTATCTTTGTTGATTTGCACCGAATAAGTAACGGCTGCGCTGTAACCGTAATCAGGAACATCGCACGTCCAGTCGATCGTCTCAATGTTCTGCAAGTCGTATACAGTTTCCGTAGAGGCATTCAGTGTGAAAGTCTCCGGATGAAGAATGGTAGGATTATCGTCTCTATCGTCTTGGCAGGAACTGAAAGCCAGCATTCCGGCAAGACAGTAAGCAAATATATTCAGTTTTTTCATAATGTTTATCAGTAAGGTAAGTTATTAATATCCGGGGTTTTGGTCCAAATTACCGTTCACGTTCATGTCTGATGACGGGATGGGGAAGAGGTTGTAATTCGAGCTGACAGCCGTACCGTTTGCCGTACCGCCTTTCCAGTCCCATACATAGCCGCTTCCGGTAAAGTATCCGTAACGTACCAAGTCGGTTCTTCTTTGTCCTTCAAAGTAAAATTCGCGGGCTTTCTCGTCCAAAATCTGGTCGAGCGTAACAGACTGAAGTTCGGTAGCGTGAGCACGGCGGCGCAAAGTATTCACAGCCTCTAATGCGTCTTTCTGCGAACCTCCGTTGCGCAACGTAGCCTCTGCCAGTGTCAGGTAAGCTTCAGCCGTACGGAACAGCGGAGCATCGGTATCTACCCACGTAGCATCGTGTGAGGGTTGCCCGTCGGAACGTACATTCGTCCATTTGGCGATAGAGAAACCTTCTTTAAAGGTAGTCGGCTTGGTGATTTCCAGCGTGCGTTCGTCACTGGACGTACCTGAGAAGAACAAGGCGCGGTCATCGTTTGCGGCAGCAACCATTTGAGTTTCATCCACTCCCAGCGGAGCGTCGCTATCGTTCGGGAAGAACTTATTAACCAAAGCCTTGCGCGCTCTTACGCCTCCCCAGCCTTCTGAAGTGCCCCACGGGGTCATGCCCGATGTATGGGTAGCAGCGATGGCAAACTGTGCGCCACCGTATGAGCGTGCGTTTGCTCCGTCCAAGCGGATGGGCAGGATGATTTCTTTCAGGGTTTCTTCGTTCTCGTCGTTATCTGCCATAAACAGTTCCTTGTACGTATCTGCCAGTCCGTAGTCTGAGCTGATAACCTTTTGCGCATACGTAATGGCATCTGCCCAACGAGCCGTTCCGGTGTACACTTCGGCATTCAGATACATACGCGAAAGCAACAGCCATGTGCAGGCTTTGTCTACCTGACCGAACTGTCCGGTACGCGGGTCAACCAAGTCGGCTTCTATTTCTTTCAGCTCATTTTCAAGATAATCAAACAAATCGGCACGCTTGATTTGCTGAGGAGCTTCGTTTAAAGATACGGTTTCGGTAAACGGCGGATTACCGTATGCATCCATCAGGTAATAATAGTTCAAGGCGCGGAGAAAGCGTACTTCAGCCCGCTGACGCACGGTTTTTTCGTCGGTCAGTTCGGCAGTTCTTTCCATGAAGTGGTTACACAGCGTAACATCGTACATCAAACGGCTGTAAAAACCGGTCAGCGGAAGGTTGGAAGAACCCCAGTTCATCTGATAAAAGTCGGGGATACCTGCGTCTGTCCAGCTACAGATTACTTCGTCGGTAGGATACTCGTAAGCGGTAAGAATCATGCGGTAGAAAGGTGACGCACTACCTTCATCAACACCGGCTACATCGCCCGAACCGGCAGCTCCCTGCTGTCCGGTAAGGCTCAACGTGGCATATATCTTATTGTAAACCTCATCTTGCGAAAATTCTTCGGTTACTTGCGGATTTATCGGACTGATGTCCAAATCATTTAAACAAGACCCCAAGCTGCACGCAACTGCTATTGCAGTCAACGGAATCAATGATTTTAATCTATTGAATGTCATAATAATAGTTTGCTTTTAAGTTTAACATGATTAGAATTGAAGGCTCAAACCGATAAGGAAGGTTACCGGACGCGGGTAGATGTTATTGTCGATACCCGGAGTGTCGGCAGACCCTTGTACTTCGGGGTCAAGACCATCGTAACCGGTGATTACGAACGGATTTTGTACAGTGGCATAGATACGTCCGCCCACTCCGTTATAACCGTTTGTTTTAAACAGGTTCTGGAATGAATATCCCAACGTAATGTTATCGCAGCGCAAGAATGATGCGTTCTGTACAAAATAGTCGGACATGTAGTAGTTACCTACTCCGCTGAATCCCAAATCGAGCGCAGCCGTCGGACGGTTTGAATAGAATCCGGAAGTAGACCAAATACCGGTAGTGCTTACGTCAGAACGGTTTGCCAATACGTCGTTATAAACATAGTTACCGATGCTTGCACGGAGTGCGAAACTGAAGTCCCAGTTCTTGTAAGTCATCTTCGAGGTCAATCCCATCAATACATCGGCACTGGGTTTCTTGTAGATATAGCGGTCGCTGTCGTTAATCATTCCATCATGGTTACGGTCAACAAACGTGTTTTCAACCGGTTTTCCGTTTTCATCATACACCTGTTGATAAACGTAGAAAGAAGAAGCGGCATAACCCACCTTATGAGCCTGAATGGTAGAACCCGTAGCAGTAGAGATACCTCCTGTTGCCACGTAATAATCAGAATCATCGGAAGCGGTCAGTTTGGTAATCTTGTTGTTGTTCCACGTAATGTTATATCCCAAATCCCAAACAAAGTCATCGGTTACAATGGGTTTGGCGTTGATTGAAAATTCCACACCCTGATTACGGAGCGAACCTACGTTGCTGGTAAGCATGTTACTGAAGTTCATTCCCGTAGGGATATAAACCGTATTAATCAAGTCGTTTGTTTCGCGGTAGTAGTAATCCAACGTACCGGTGATACGTCCGTTCAAGAAACCGAAGTCGATACCGGCATTCCAAGTAGTGGTTTCCTCCCATTTCAAATCGGGGTTATACGCACCCGGACGTAAAGTAGTAAGATACTGGTCGCCCATAGGCAGGTAAGCAAACTCACGGTTGGCAGTATAAAGCGCCATGTAAGGGAAGTCCATCGTATTGCTCAAGTTCTGCTGTCCGGTAATACCCCATCCCAAACGGAGCTTCAAATCAGATAAGAAATCAACATCCTGCAAGAAACTTTCTTCTTTCATCTTCCATCCGAATGCGAACGACGGGAAAGTACCCCAACGGTTGTTGCTGTCGAAACGTGATGTACCATCCTGACGCAGCGTAGCGGTAAGCAAATAGCGGTTCAAGAAAGTATAATTGATACGGCCGAAGTAAGAAAGCAACGTGCTATGATAACCATAAGCCGTATTATCTCGTTTTCTTTCATCGTAAGCATCGCCGGTAACGGGGTCGGTACCCTGACCAATCTCATATCCGGTACGGTGGAAGTGTTGCTCTTCCATACCCACCATTACATCCAAAGCATGTTTGCCTTCGTTGAAATCTTTGATATATTGCAAGTAAGCACTTCCTGAAAGGTTATACTTATACTCGTAAGAAGTTCCATTCCATCCGTAGTAGTTGTTTGAGTAAGAATACGGAGAAATGATGGTAGTCTGACGTCCTTCCGAATAATCGGCACCTAAATTGGCGTGGATACGCAAATCGGGCAAGAAATGGAACTTATAGTCAACTTCGATATTCCCTATAAAACTCTTTGATTTGGCTTGATCGTCTTTCAAGTCGAGCAAAGCCACCGGGTTCTGCGGAGCCAGTGAATTCTTAGTAAGCAACCAATCAGGATTATTAAATTCGGCTTTTGTACTCCATTGGTAGTAACCGCCGAATACATTCGTACTGTTATCGTATACCGGACGTGTGGGGTCCATCGTAATGGCTGAACCTACTACTCCTCCGTCTGCGTATTGATTCCAAGCCACCATGCTCTTGGCATTGATGTTAAACTTCAAATAATTATCGAAGAACGCCGGAGCCAAGTTCACTGAAGCCGTGAAACGTTCGAAATTAGAAGTCTTGATAATACCGTTTTGGTTGGTATAGCTCAACGATACACGGTAAGGCATGTTCTTCAATCCGCCCGAAATAGTAATGTTATGGTCGTGGCTTATGGCAGTGCGGTAAATTTCATCCTGCCAGTCGGTATTTGCTGTTCCCAACTCATGAGGCAACTTTTCTTCGCCATACAAATTGGTTACATACTCACGGTATTCGTCGCCTGTCATTACATCCAATTTAGAACGCAGTTTACCGAAAGAAACGTTTCCGTCGTAGCTAACCTTCGGTGCTGAACCGGCACTTCCTTTCTTGGTGGTGATGATGATGACACCGTTTGATGCACGCGAACCGTAGATGGCAGTAGCCGAAGCATCTTTCAATACAGTAAAGGTCTCGATATCATTCGGGTTGACCAATGAAAGCGGATTCGACATACCTTTCACACCGTCGTTATCCATCGCCAAACCATCGATGACAATCAGCGGGTCGTTGCTGGCGTTCAGTGAAGAACCTCCACGGACACGTATCGTAGCTCCTGCACCCGGAGTACCACCCGTAGACACTACATTCACACCGGCTATCTTTCCGGTAATCATGTCTTGCGGAGATGTTGTGATACCTTTACTAATCTTATCGGGTTTGATAGCCGTAACCGAACCGGTGGCATCGTCTTTCTTGACCGTACCGTAACCGATAACCACCACATCGTCCAGCAGCTGGCTGTCGTCTTTCAAAATCACATTCATATTAGCAGCAGCAGGAAGTTCCTGAGGCTGATAGCCGATAAACGAAATAACAATGATATCTCCCTTATTGGCAGTTAGTGTAAAGTTTCCGTCGAAATCGGTAATCGTACCGTTCGTTGTTCCTTTTACTACTACGTTTGCTCCGATAACAGCTTCTCCCATGTTATCTTTTACCACTCCTGTCACTGTAAGGCTTTGTGCAAAGGCTTGCACGGATAATAACATGCCTAACATCATTGCTATCAGGAGCTTATTCCGTTGTTTGATAGTTTCTATTTTCATATTATTAAATTAAGTTTTATTATTAATCTGTTCTAATTCGTATATGATAAGACCTATTGAAAAAGCAAGTGTGTGTTATTCTGAAAGGAAGGAAGCAGCCTCCGCGTCCCTCCGTACCTGTGAGGGACGCCGGCTACTCATCTTTTTAACTGAAAACAATAATCTGTGTGTATCCGTATTGCTGAGACCTTAATTTATTTTACTTCTTTAATAGAGATGGCATAACCTCCGCCTACGGCAGCTTTCAGGTTCAGCTTGGTTTTGTTAGTTACTTTCTTCTTTGTAATGGTGTATGCTTGCGGATTCTTATCCCAGCTTGCATCTTTAGCATCCGCATAAATGATTGCTTCATACTTCTTGTCAGGATCAAGGAAGTCAAGAGTCAGTTTCGACACATGTCCGTTATAACCTGCCGTACAACCAATAAACCAATCGCCTGTATTCTTAGCACGGCGGGCAATGGTAACATATTCTCCCGGTTCGGCTTCCAAGTATTTGGTTTCATCCCAGTCGATGGCTACATCTTTGATAAACTGGAAGGCATCCATGAAGCGTTCGTAGTTTTCAGGTACGTCGGCAGCCATTTGAAGCGGACTGTACATGGTTACGTAAAGTGCCAACTGGCGAGCCAATGTAGAACGCACATGTGATTTGTTATTCGGGTTCATCTTACTGCAATCCATTTCAAAGATACCCGGCGTATAGTCCATCGGACCACCGATAAGACGGGTAAAGGGCAGGATGGTAGTATGGTTCACATTGTTTCCGCCGAATGATTCGTATTCGGTTCCGCGGGCAGATTCATTACCAATCAGGTTCGGATAAGTACGGCACAATCCGGTAGGACGTACTGCTTCGTGCGCATTGACCATAATCTTATAGTCGGCAGCTTTGGTTACGGCATAGAGATAGTGATTTACCATCCACTGGCCATAGTGATGTTCTCCGCGAGGGATGATGTCGCCTACGTAACCACTCTTTACAGAGCTGTATCCGTTGTCTACCATAAACTGATAAGCCTTGTCTAAATGGCGTTCATAGTTACGTACAGATGCCGATGTTTCGTGGTGCATTATCATTTCTATACCTTTGCTGGCAGCGTAACGATGGATTTCCTGTACGTCGAAGTCGGGATAAGGAGTTACGAAATCGAACACATAATCTTTGCTCTTTCCAAACCAGTCTTCCCATCCCTGATTCCATCCTTCCACCAATACGGCATCAAATCCGTGTTTGGCTGCGAAGTCGATATAGCGTTTCACGTTGGCTGTATTGGCAGAGTGTGTACCGTTCGGTTTGGTTTGCGAATAATCGGTTTCGCCCAGTTTCACACTGTATACATCGTTCGTATAAGCCCATGTACCTTTATTGGTTATCATGTCCCACCAAATTCCGATGTATTTTACCGGATGAATCCATGAAGTATCTTCAATCTTGCAAGGTTCGTTCAAGTTCAGTGTGATGCGTGAAGCAAGAATATTGCGGGCATCGTCACTTACGATGATGGTACGCCACGGCGAGTTACAGGGAGTCTGCATATATCCTTTGTCACCTCGTGCATCGGGAGTCAGCCATGATTCAAATACCAGATTCTTATCATCAAGGTTCAAACTCATGCAGGCATAATCTTTCAGAGCCGCTTCGTGAAGGTTGATGTATAACCCGTCATCGGTTTTCATCATCAACGCTGTCTGCACGCCGGTAGGCGAGAAAACATATTGAGAAGAATTTTCAGTTACGGCAGAGTCCATCTTTCCACGAATTTCTGAAAGGCGTGAAGTGGTATAGTCGTATTCCTGAGTGTCGTAATCTCCCGGAATCCAGAAAGCAGTATGGTCGCCCGTCATGGCAAACTGAGAGTGTTCTTCCTTGATAACGAAGTAGTTCAGATTCGCTTGCTGAGGAAATTCATAACGGAATCCCAACCCGTCATTAAACAAACGGAAACGGATTACGATGTAGCGGTCATTTGCCGGTTGTTCAAGCGTTACTGCCAATTCATTATAATGATTGCGGATTTCGCTTTCTTCTCCCCATACCGGACGCCATGTTTCATCGAAAGTCGACGTTTGCGTATCTTTTATCTTAAAACCTGTCATCAGATTCGTACGCCGGTCCACTCCCTCTTTTTGTTTCATTTCAGTCCATTCAAAACCAATTTTCTTTTCAGGGTCCTCGCGTTTCAGTTCCAATCCTAATGTACTGGGCTTGATTACGGGTTTATTTTTAAAAGTAAGCTCGTAAGTAGGGGCACCTTGAGCATTCAGACTGAAGTCCATTACCAGATTCCCATCCGGTGAAGTCAGCTTTTGTGCATCTGCGGCAAAAGCACAATAGCATAAAGCTACTAAGGTAAAGGTTTGTTTCAGGTTCATAATAGATTGTTTTAGGTATTACGATTAATGAATTATTAGCTTGTGATGCAAAATTAGATTTCTTGATAGCCTCTTTTTCGGACAAGGCTGAAAATATAAACCATTATAGATATTAAACAATTACTAATCAATTAATTAAAGCAGATACATGCCAATAGAAATATAAATGGTTTAGAAACAAATCAACAACGTTTCACGTTCTTTCAATGTCAGTTTTCCTGTAAGATTAACAGTTTTCCCACCCAAAACATCCACGGCTTGCGTCTTGGGCAGTATTTCTTTATACGGAGTGAGGTCAAGCTCTTTCTGTTGGTCGGTTCCATTCATGATAACTACCGCCGACTTACCGTTATATTCACGCTGGTAAACATAGATTCCGTTATTGATAGAATAATGTTTCAGCGTCCCTTTTCCAATCACTTCGTTCCCTTTGCGCCAGTTTAAAAGTTGACGGGTAAAGTCGAAAGCCTCGTTCTGTAAATCCGTACGCCCCTCGCGCACAAAGCTGTTTGTCGCATCGCCTGTCCATCCGCCGGGAAAATCTTTACGCAACTCTCCGTCGCCATTCGCCTTGTCGCCTGTCATCAGTATCTCGGTGCCATAATAAATCTGGGGAATGCCGCGAGTGGTAAGCAGGAAGGTCATGGCTTGTTTATAACGGTTCAGGTTACGTGCCTTGTCATCGTTCGTAGTAAAACGAGAAGTATCGTGATTGTCGAAGAATATCAGCAAATTCATCGGATTGGCGTACACCAAGTCTTGTGTCTGATAATCGTACAACTTATATAAGCCGCCTCCCCAGTCACCGGTTTCTTCATCGAACGCCTGATTCATCAATGCCTGTAAAGGGAAATCCATCACCGTAGGCAGGTTAGAGTTTTTCGGGGCAGCCAGTTTGCTGTCTTTCTGCCAATAAGAAACCAATACGTTGCTGTTAAGCCACGTTTCACCTACAATATTAAAATAAGGATATTCATCGAGCACCTCTTTACACCATTGGCTCATGAAATCAAAGTCGGCATACGGGTGGGTATCCTGACGGATTCCGTTGATACCCGCATATTCTATCCACCAAATGCTGTTCTGAATCAAGTAACGAGCCACATGACGATTGCGTTGGTTCCAGTCGGGCATCACCGAAGCAAACCATCCGTCCGTAGCGATTTTCTTTTCATAGTTGCTGGCATGGATATCCATTACCGAAGCCGTTTTAAAAGAAGTAGGTACGTATTCGCCCTTGAAATTAAACCAATCTTTCGAGGGCATGTCTTTAAACAGATAGTTTTCGCTGCCGCAATGATTGAAAATCATATCCATAACAACTTTCAATCCTGCCTCATGAGCGCGTTCGGTCAACTGTTTAAATTCTTCATTCGTACCCAAACGCCTGTCTATCTGATAATAATCAGTGATGGCATATCCGTGGTAAGAACCTTCTTTCATATCATTTTCCTGTGTAGGATTCAGCCAAATGGCAGTAACTCCCAAGTCGGCGATGTAATCCAAATGGTCGGCAATGCCCTTCAGGTCTCCCCCGTGACGGGCATAAGCGTTCGTACGGTCCACTTTGTTTTCCAGCATACCTTCTATTACGTCATTGTCCGGATTTCCGTTGGCAAAGCGGTCGGGCATAATCAGGTAAAGTACATCTTCCGAGGTAAATCCCTTGATGTCCTCGCCCTTACGTACACGGCTTTTCAGTTCGTAAGGAATGGTTTCGGTCTTTTTCCCTTGTTTCAGCAGAATATCAAACTTCTGTGCTTTCGCCTCCGAGAGGTCAAGATAGAGCAGCAGGTAGTTCGGATTATCTTGCTTCACTACTTCTTTCAGCGTAACGTCTTGTCCCGATACGCTAACATCAGCCGAAGCAATGCGGTCTCCATACAATAAAATCTGTAATTCGGGATTTTTCATACCTGCCCACCAGTAAGTAGGAGCAATCTTCTTCATATTGACAGCATGAACTGTCTGGCACAACCCCAAATAGGCAAGTGCCGCCATTACGATAAGCCATTTATGTTTCATGATATAAGCGGTTAATGTTTTTCAAAGCAAAAGTAGATTGTTGAAAAAACTTTTTTTATCTTTGGAAATAAAATATAAATGCGTATAAACAATATTATTCAGATAATAAGGTATTTAGCTTGAGTTTAATGATGGGAAAATATAAATCAAACACTATCAGGAAGGCTTTGTGGAGAATATGGATTATTGCTCTGTTCACCCCAATATGGGCTTATGCCGAGTCACATTCGTACGACGGAATACTGAATGAACTGGACGAGGTTATAGCACGGAAGCATGAATACCGGGCAAAGCATGAACAAACCATAGCACAGCTCAAACAACAGTTGGTTGCCGAAACAGACAATGCTGAAAAGTACAAGCTGTGCGGCGAACTCTTTAACCTGTATCTGCACTATCAGGCTGATTCAGCCCTTCACTACGTAGAAGAAAAACAAAAATATGCTTCGGCTGTCTCTGACGAGGGAGTAGAAACCACACTGATCATCAACAGGGCAGACGCTATGGGGGTCATGGGAGCATATAACGAAGCACTGACGGAACTCCAAAAAATCAACCGCCAATCTATCACGCCTGAACTTCTGCTGTCTTACTATTATGCGTTACGCACATACTACGGATGGATGGCAGATTACACCATTGTAAACGAAGAAAAACAAAAATACATAGAAAAAACAGCATGTTACCGCGACTCGGTTTTGCTGCTTGTGCCTGAAGGGGCAAGCAAAAGCATCTCACTGGCAGAAAAGATGATTCTCGACTCGCAAGCAGAGCAAGCCATCCCCATCTTAAACAAAGCTTTATCGGAACCGCTCGACATGCGAGAAAAGGCGTACGTAAACTACACGCTGGCATTGGTGTATGAAACCAAAAACGATGTAGACATGCAGATTTATTACCTTGCACAAACAGCCATTCTCGACCTGACAGCTTCGGTACGCGAGTATGCCTCTCTGCAAAAATTGGCTCGCGTACTCTACCAACAAGGCAACATCGAACGAGCTTACGAATATCTGAGCTGCTCGATGGAAGATGCCGTGGCATGTAATGCCCGCTTACGTTTTTTAGAAGTAACGGAATATTATCCCATCATCGACCAAGCCTATTCGGAAAAAGAAGTCCAAGAAAAACGGATGGGATGGATTTTGTTCCTAACCGTCAGCATACTGGCAGTGGCACTGGTTATTTTAGCCTTATACCTATACCACGGAATGAAAAACCTGTCGCTGGTACGTCAACATTTATCGCTGACCAACGGACAACTGAAAGCAGTAAACGAGAAATTAGAGCAAACCGGAAAAATAAAGGAAGTCTACATTGCCCGCTACTTAGACCGCTGTGTAAGTTACCTGAACAAGCTGGAACAATACCGCCGTTCGCTTGAGAAACTGGCTATGGCATCGCGTATCGAAGAACTGTTTAAAGCCATCCGTTCGGAACAGTTCCTGCGCGACGAACGTAAAAATTTCTACACCGAATTTGATAAGTCGTTCTTGGAACTGTTTCCCAATTTCATCGAAGACTTCAACAACTTATTAACCGATGACGCCCAAATATACCCCAAGCCCAACGAACTGCTGAATACAGAGCTTCGTATTTTCGCCCTTATCCGTTTGGGAGTGACAGACGCCAACAGCATCGCCCATTTCCTCGGCTATTCACTCGCCACGGTATATAATTACCGCAGCAAGATTCGTAACAAAGCCAAAGGAGATAAAGAAAATTTTGAGCAAGAGGTGATGAAGCTGTAATATACTATTAAAATGCAGGCAGTGTAGTTTTACCTGTTTTCATGACCGGAAAACGCAAGAAAACGCTACCGTTAGTGTTACTCATCCCATGAGGTAGCGTCGACTATTTCTATTCGGAAGACTTGGTTGCTCTCCGAATAGAAATTTTCATGCCTCAAACCGGATATGAGCAGCATTCAAATACTCAAATAAAATAACAGCGATAGCCTGCATTTCAACATACAAACTATCGCTGTAAAGTGAATACTATTTATAATTTCTCAAATCCAATTAAAACAAAAAGCCAATGCGAGCAGCATGATAGTTAGCAGTATAATCTACATATTTATAATCATAACTATCACCATCACCACTTTGATGGTTGAAAACATAACCAATATAAACATGCTTCGTAAGGTTAATACCTGCACCAACTTCAAAACACACATCGCCTGATTCTCCTTCAACCCAATAGCCGTATCCGCATCTTGCTATCACATAAGCTGACATTCCTGCAAATTCGGGAGAAGTCAAATGAATACCTGTCATTACCTGTGGCGTGATTGTACTTCCCAATTCTTCAGGACATCCTACTGCCTTCACTGTAAGCACATCCCAACTTACATTCGGATGGAAATTTGTTTGCCAGCGAAGCCCAAAATCAACAGCGGTCATACCGTTTCCACCCACACCCAATTCTATACCAAACTGATGTTTCTTCTCCACATATTGCGCATTAATCATCAACACGCACAATAACATTCCTACTAAAACTAAAAATCTCTTCATATAAACAACTATTTACATTAAAATACAAATCCCACTCTCAAACCGTTAAACTTATATTTTCCGGACAACCCTCCGCCAAAGTTTATTTTCTGCATATTGAACACATAGCCTACGATTAAAGTATTGGTAAGATGGACACCTACGTTAAATTCTGTAGCCAATCCGCCCTCTTCCGTCCAAAAATCATGACCATAACCCAACCTGACACCTAAATAGCCGGCTATATCTTCATAAATAGAAGGTGTCTTTCCACGCAAACCTATCATAGCCTGTAATACATTCGGTCCTAAACCTTCTCCATCAACCATTTGTCCGATATAATTCACGCCAATCAAGTCAATTCCCACAAAACGATGAACATTATACTGGTAACGTACTCCTCCTGAAAACCCTACGCTTCCATTTACGTCTGACATTTTTCCTACTCCAAGATCAATGCCCCACTGGTTTCTTTTCATCTCCGAACCGCCATCGTCTGAAAACCAACTTTGAGCAAAACCCACTGATGACACACACAACATCAGCAACGAAATGATAAAATGTTTCATAGTTATTTTATTTAATTTCACGAATCAACATACCGGGATAAAAATCACGTCCGCTTATTTTCTTAAACGTAGTGTACTTCAAATCAGAGCCAGAAGCTCCCTCTTCTAAAGCCATGTATCGGTTATCCCGGATCATGCCGGCTACCGGTTTGATTTCTCCTACCTTTTTATATTTAACTTTATTATCTTCTATCACTGTTTCCAGCACTTCAAAACGCGAATCTTCCGTAATCCCTTCTTTCATCCCTATATCAGCACACAGAGGTTCGGTACTGACAAGAGGAGTCTTTACCTTAAATGCTTCAAAGTTTTTCTGAAGCGAAGCGATGTTTTCGTCAATTGCACGCTGACAGGCTTTACGAATCATTTGCTCCGGTTCGTCTAAATTCACCCCGATAAACGATACATTTTTTCCGCTGCTTTTTTGGCTGCCAACATATTTCAAATGAAACTTGCCGCGATTATTTTCAAACGCATTTTTCTTAGCCTCATCAGGAACAGAACAGTAATAATCTTTATAAAAAGTCATAGCAGTTTCTTCATCCCATACTAACTGATATAAATGCGTATTGACATTTACTTTGAAACCTTTAAGCGTTTCCATCATACTACCCATCGAATCGCCCAAGTCAGAAAAAGTATTTCCGCCAGTCGCTATATCGGCTATCATGCCTAATGTACGTAATCCGATTCCTAACGCCTTACCTGTTTTTTCCCTATCAACGTAACGTATATCGTTTACCACTAAAAAAGTATTATTGATAAGATCTTCTCCGGCATCTTCCAACATGGCAATGCCTCGCTGAGAACGTGAAGCCAATTCCTTATCGAACTCATTTGCATCATACAAACCACGGCTTTTTACCAAATCAACGTTACATACCCCTGTAAAAGGGTCACGTTCGAACCAACGTGCTACCAAACGAGAAGCTATGCCGTTATTTTCAATAAACCTTTGAACAACCTCCGTATCTTTCAACTTGGTATCCATTGAAACAACCCTCACTGAAAGATTATGATCATTGTATTTCTCAGGTGTAGGAATCTGAAGAAATACATCGCTGATTTCTTTGGCAAACTTCTGATCATCGTGATTAATCAACAAACTATATAAAGAACTGCGACGGTAATCCATTGTAACAGAATCTTTTTGCGCAAAAGATGAAATAAAATACAATGCCGCAACAAAAAATAAAATAATCTTTTTCATAAAGTGTAAGCTGGTTTATATTATTAATAATCCCACTTCATACTCGGTATGATATCTATGATTCGATAAGAATTAACAGAAGGGTCTTCATAAATATTCAAACGGTAGGCATCTGTTTCAGTAAGTGATGATTTTCCTAATGATTTCATATATTCTTCTGCACGTTTCAACCGCATAGGGTTGGCTAACTGACAAGGGACAATAACATTTCCTTTTACATCAATCATACCATATCTGCCATTTTGAGCTACAATAGCTTTTCCATCCTCAAAATTAAAGGCATCATCAAAACCTTGTTCAAACGCCAGACTTTTTGCTTTCCTATTATAACAAAACCATAATTCTTCTTTCTCACCCCATATCAAATCAGGTTCGGTACAAGTAATGATTTTCAAGTCATCCCAATCAAAAGGTAGCACGATTTGGTTGGTTTTATCAATGATTCCCCATTTTCCCTTGTCGTCAAGGGCACATGCCCATCCGTATTTGAATATATTTAATTGCGAATAAACAAACGGTATCACTTCTGTTCCCGTTTTATCTACCGCACCCCACTTTCCGGCTTTTGACACACTTAACAAACCATCGCCGAAATATTTATTCGCATTATCATATTCAAAAGGTATCACTGCTTTTCCTGTATTGTCTATAACGCCGAACTTCTCATTTTTATTCTGCACAATACATAATCCGTCTTCAAACCTCATTGCCGCAAGAAAGTATTCCGTAATTTTTTTACCAGACTTATCCGCAAAATAAATGCCTTTGCCATCTGCCTTTTGGATTTTGGCAACTCCGTTCCGGTAAGATTCCAAAACCTCACCATCTTCATATCCTTTAAAGAAACCAGATTGTATATTATAATATCCGGATATAATTTTCTTTCTGCTCTTTTTTCGAACCATCGCGATGCCTTCCGACGGACAATAGATATCGTTAAATTCTTTTTCAGAAATAACAATACCACCAACAGAAGCATCCACAACACCAACTTTCAACGCATTTTTACCAAAATATAAATAATTACTATCTACATAAATTTCCATATTCCGGTATGCTTCTCTCAAAGAATCAGCACTATCTTTGGTTTGCGCCGTACTAATAAATGAATCCAATATATTTCGAGGATTATAAAGTTTACTCAAAGGTCTTTGTAATGAATATTTGTTATAAATATCCGATACTGAGGCACTATTATCAACTTGGAACCCGTTTTTATATTTCCAATTATAAAAATATCCTACCGTACCATACCGAGGTTCTAATACGATTCGCCCATCTTGGTTTACAATTCCATATTTGGCATTTTCCAACTTACCACTGGCTTTATTAATTTTTCCGGATGCTGCAAACCAAGCATGACCAAATTTATCGGGAAGTCCTACTGCTATATATACAGGTTCTAACAAAAACTCCATGCGTTCGTTTACCAAACCATATTTTTTACCTTTCAATACATAAGTAATACCATTTTCAAATTCACCAATTTCATCATATTCAGGTTTCAGTATTTCTTCTCCTTTTTTATTTAAGAATCCCCATTTCTCACCTTTCAATATTCCATCTTTATAAGAACCTCCCACTGCCACACGACAATATGTTCCGGTAAACGGAAGTATCAAAGTATATTTTATCTTACCTACTGTTTTGCCTTTCGCATTAATAAAACCATACTTGCCTCCCTTTTTCACTTTGGCTATTCCTTCTTCAAAAGGACCGGCTTCATCGTATTTATAAGAAATTACTTTTTTCCCTTGTTCATCTACATAACCAAATTTCCCTTTCTCGTTTGCCTGAGGCATCAAATTTTGTGCATGTAAACCAGCAGCAATAAGAAAAATTCCCAATAATAACAAAAAACGATATGCTGTTCTCATATTAAAACATTTATTTCATCCATAAAATATTTGTGGTTTTAGGCTGCTGACCTTTCCCGTAAGCTGTACCTACTGCCCGTGCTGCTTCAATGATTTGTTTACGGATTTCTATCTGGTCATTATATTTTTGACGCATTTGGAAATCCCAATCATCTTTCACTTTAGCTTTTACTTCTTTGTAAAGCGACATGGCTTCATCATAACATGACGCATCGGGTTCTAACTGATTCAAGATTTCTCCCACCTGTTTTGCTCCATATTTATCAGGATGTGCAGCCCATGCCGTACGAGCCTCCATCAATAAACGGTCACAATTATAGTTAATATACTTACGATAAACCTCTTCTAATTTATCTGATACCATATTATAACCTTCACAACATGTGGGCACTGCTGTCAATAAAAACAAAGCACGCTCATGATTACGTAATTGAACAGCACGTTCGGCTTCTTTCAATATATTTCTATATTCTGTGTTATAATAATCCAAGATGTGTTTTTTCCCCTCGGAAAGGAACGCCACTATTTCAGCGTTATTTTTGTTTAATGACCGAAAAGCATTCAAATAGGCACGCTCACGACTTTCGCCCACTCCACGGATTTCCATTGATGTATGACTGAATATTTTTTCTCCCCAATCATCACCAATATAAAGATTTAACGATAAAGTCAAAGCTGTTCTAACTGGAGCACCGGGAACAACTTCTTCATAAATAGGCAACGCTTTAGCTGCAACAAAGAATTGAGAATAATCACCCGACGCACTGATTCCGTCACTGGTTACAGCCGAACATAATTTATTCACCAAATATTTATTGGCAGCGGCCGGGGCACCACCTTTTTCACTAAGCGCCACAGCCATCAAGTGTATTTCACAATCTTGTGCAAAAAGATGTATAATCCCTAAACAAGAAAGCAAGACGAATGATAAAATAGCTTTCATACTACATCGTTTTATATTATTTTTCACCAATTACCAATATAGCTTTGCCAAGCCCTTTAGTCAACAATTTACATTCCACATTATACGGAGCCTTACGAAGAAAACGTCTCAAATCATTAGCAAAATTACGTGTGTCCATAGGTCTCCCTTTTTCATTATACAAAGGAATACGGACTTGTTCAAGCAACATGTGGTTCTCTGTTGCATCCGACAAGTTATAACGGTGTTCCATCGTGTTGTTATACATCCATTCGTCTATGATATCTGTCAACATCTCACCGTCAAACTCAGATTCCAAATTTGTTCCCAAACCATTATCAAACACTTGCACTTCTACCGTTACCTCACGCCCGTTAACCATTAAATCGTCAAAATGAGCTTGCAGTTGTGAAGCGAAATTATCCATGTTGTTCAATACCGCTTCTTCCAACAAAACCGGAGTCTCGGCAGACAAAGAGGGTTCTCCTGTCCCGGTAGCAGCAGCAACCTGCTTATTAGTATAGGCATCTATACCACGCAGTGTATATGTAACCGAACGTTTTGGTCCCGTTGTATTAATTTTCCAAACCAATTCTATCAGAATGTCTGCTTTAGCACGATTCAACAATTTTTCATAAGGGGTTTCGGCAAGCAAAGCACCCGATGTTGAGCTGGTTAACATTTCATTTTCGGCAGCAGATTGTTCCAAATCGCGAATAGTAGAAGACAAATCTTTCAACGGAAATCCTCGTTCTGCCATCAGTTCACCGATTTTTGTAATGACATTTAACAAATCAATATCATTTTGCAAAGCCGCTTTATAATCGGGAACATCTTTTTTTATTCCCTGATTCATATAAGATGTCATGTAGTTATTATTCGAACACCACGCATCGGCAGGAATTACCATGATAGTAGGTTTCTTTACTTGAGCTAAAGCTGTACTTCCTATAAAAAAGAAAACACAAAAAATACTATAAAAAAATGATTTCATATTGCATTATTTTTTAATGATATTATCTGTTATCAATTTTCTCTCCAAATTGGCTCTTAACACACGTACTACCACAGCATAAGAATCACGTGTTTTACTTTCTGCCTTTACGCCCGAACCCATTTTGGTTGCGTCCATCTTCAAAAATTTTTCATACTCGCCTCCATCACGAAAAAAGTCATTGAAATAGCTCTCATACTTTTCTTTCGCATTCACCTCAAAAACTAATGGTTTCAAATTACATTGCCCAATACGTATTCCGCTAAATATCACATCGTATACAGCTTGTCTTTTCGCTTTCTCCATGGCCTCGGAACGAGAAGAACCTTGCCCCCATGCACGAAGAACCACACTGCCGTCCATCTCATTGCCCATACATTCTGTATCAAACGTATAAAAAGCATGAACCGATGGCGACTTACATCCACTCATGATAAAACTTATCAATAGTACTGAACAGATTATACAAAACTTAGCTTTCATTATTCCATGTATTTAATTTGATTCTTTTAAAAGCCTGCGCCTAATGATTTTATAACTCCGGCTTGTTCTAAATCTTTACGCAACTGGTCTTTCAATACCGAAATTGTAGCACCTATACGATATTGCTTTTTAGCCATTTTTATAATTTCATATTGTGAAGTAACCATATCTGCATAATTCTTATAAGTCCCTTCTTCGCTAAAAAAAGGTTCAAAAAAATCTGAATGTTGTTGTTCTGCAAGTGGGCTTCCCGCCAACGCTTTTTGCCGAAGCCTAGAATTTTCCCCAGCGAATCCTTTAAATAATACACCATGAACAGCACATTTTTTCAGCAAATCTATATCGGGTTTGTTTTTCTTTGAAATAACATACACCTTTACCAAATATGTACCTTGTGCACCACTTCCAGCTCCCATGATTTCATACTCTAAAGGTTCTGCTGCAAATGCCAATGAAAACGTAAAAAATAAAATAAACGACAAGCAATAGTTCAATTTCATACCACTACAATTAATATTATAAAATTTTATGCAAATATCTAATATAAAAAATTGAATCACTTGTCGAAATAACAATATTTTAAAAAGAGTGACCATTTAATAAATATACAAAACAAGTAGAATTAATTTACAAGCTATTTAAAGTATGAAATACCAACTCGATTAAAAGAAACTAAAAATCCATGCGGTAACATTCTGTCGTCTGTCAGTACGCCTTTATTCATTGATGATGAAATAAAATACTGAAAAAGAGACAGAAACAAGAGGTTAAAACACCAATATTTCTTACAGCGGCATCAAAGATTTAACCGACTGCAAACATTCATATAAAAATTTGACTACCTTTGCAGGCAAAGCTAACTTATTTATATAGACAGAACGCCATGAATTTTTTAAGAAACACGTTGGTTACTACCGTATTGCTCACCGGTACAGCACTGATTTCTTGCGGAAACAGTTCGAAGAAAGACAGTGGCTCAAGCGAAGAAACGACCGAAAACGAAACGATTATTACAGCTCCTGCTTTTTCTTCCGACAGTGCTTATCAGTATATAGCCGATCAGGTAGCTTTCGGACCGCGCGTGCCAAATACTCCGGCGCATAAAGCGTGTGGGGATTATCTGGCAAAACAGCTTGAAAGATTCGGGGCAAAGGTGTATAACCAGTCTGCCGACTTGATAGCTTACGATGGTACGATTTTAAAAGCACGGAATATCGTGGGAGTATATAATCCTGAAAACAAGAAGCGTGTGTTGCTTTGCGCACATTGGGACAGCCGCCCGTATGCCGACCAAGACAAGGAAGAGAATCACCACCGTGCGATAGATGGGGCTAATGATGGGGCAAGCGGTGTGGGCGTATTGCTGGAAATTGCCCGTCAGATTCAGATGCAAGCTCCCGCAATAGGGATAGACATTGCTTTCTTCGATGCGGAAGATTACGGTATTCCGGAGTTTTACGAGGGCAGCTATAAACAGGATACGTGGTGTTTGGGTTCGCAATATTGGGGACGCATTCCGCACGTTACCGACTACAAGGCGCGTTTCGGGATTCTGCTTGACATGGTAGGCGGAAAAAATGCAACTTTCTATTACGAAGGTTATTCGAGCCGTACCGCAAACCGTGCCATGAAGAAAATCTGGAAGATGGCGGAACGTTTAGGATTCAGCAATTACTTCATAAAGAAAGATGGAGGAGAGGTTACCGACGACCACGTGTATGTAAACCAGTTACGACAATTTCCATGCGTAGACATTATCCATTACGACAGTGAAGGAAATACCGGCTTCAATCCTACATGGCATACGTTAAACGATAATCTTGAGCACATTGATAAATCAACGCTCCAAGCTGTAGGACAAACAGTGATGGGAGTCATTTATAACGAAAAATAATTTATTCTATCTGACAATGAAAACGATAAACGAATTACAAGATGAAGTTATCGAGGAGTTCAGCGACTTCGATGACTGGATGGATAAATATCAGTTGCTGATTGACTTGGGTAACGAACAAGAACCGCTCGACCCGAAATATAAAACAGAACAAAACCTGATAGACGGTTGCCAAAGCCGCGTATGGCTTCAGGCGGATTACATAGACGGAAACGTGGTATTTCAAGCCGAGAGCGACGCGCTGATAGTAAAAGGCATCATTGCCTTGCTTATCAAGGTGGTGTCGGGGCACACGCCGGACGAGATACTGAATTCCGACCTTTATTTCATTGAAAAAATAGGTTTAAAAGAACATTTGTCGCCCACGCGCAGCAACGGATTGCTGGCTATGGTAAAGCAAATTCGAATGTATGCTTTGGCTTTCAAGGCAAAACAAGGATAAAACGATAATCGCTGTTGTTTCCGGCTCTCTGAAAAACAACAGCGATTTTGGTTTGCTTTATACGATAAAAAAGCGTATTACTTGAGTTTTGTATATACAGCCGAAGGATGCTCTACCTGCCAGTTAATATTCAATGGATTATTCTGCATCCGCCATACGATGGGCAAACCTTCGTTATCCAATATCCACATCTCTCCGCCTTCGTTTTGGTCTACACAATGAAGCAACGGGAAACCTAACGCTTTGCTCTCTTTGTCTTTTAAAACGTAGGTTGTTTTATTGAATTGAAACATTCCTTGCTGTTTCAATTCCTTATAAGCCTTGCGAGACAAGACATACGCGGTTTCTTCGGGTACCAACAAACAGTTTACTCCGTCTTCGGGCTGAAGGAAACAGAGGCTGCTGCCTTGTTCTCTGCCTGCGGGTGTGGTGATGTAACTGCCCGACTGCCAGCGCAGGTTACGCAAAATCTTCCAGTTCAGATATAGCGTATCTTGCTTTTCATGAAATGCCATCTGATATTTCCGGGTCTGTCCGTGTAGCTTAAAAACAAACAGCAATGTGTCTGGCATCACATTCTGCGCTGCCCAACAACCCATACTTGCTCCCATTGCCAACCATAATAACAGAATATATTTTCTCATCATTCTTTTTTGTTTAATTGTTCAACCCTAATTCGTTTCCCCATGCTCCGGGACGGTCTCCCATAACCAACACCAATTCACCGCCAGCCATTAAGTCTTTATGGCGCAAAGCCGAATACGGATAATCTTTGCCGTTGAGAGTAACAGACTGAATATAACAGTTCGTATCCGATAAGTTCCGGGCTATGATTTTAAATTGCTTTCTGTTGCTCAAATAGAAAGTGGTCTCCTCCAATAACGGAGCATGGATAAGGTAATAATCTTGTCCGGCGTTGGGGTACAAGCCTATCATGTGGAAAGCCAACCATGAAGACATGGCACCTGAATCGTCATTACCGGGCAACCCCATCGGAGTGTCATTATAATTATCGGCGATGATTTGACGGATACGTTCACCGCTTCGCCACGGTTTCCCTATCCAATGGTAGAGGCAAGGAGTAAGGAATGAAGGCTCATTGTTGACATTGAAGAAGCCATCGTCGAAAAAGATATCCAGACGTTTTTCAAACGCTTCGCTGCCTCCGCATTGCGCTATCAGCCCCGGAACATCGTGCGGAATACTGAGCGAATACTCCCATGAACTGGCTTCATAGAAAAACATATCCCACCACGGTGTGTACCACGGACCTTCAAACGTAACAGGTGTATAAGTAAACGTAGGTTTCTGCAACTTTGAATTTCCGAACGGTAATTGGTCGAGCCAGTTTCCGTCGGCATCGCGGGGCATGATAAATCCTTTTACTCCGGCATGTTCGTAATCGCTGCGCCATAAGTTTTTCCAGTTGCCGGATTGTTTCAGATACTCCTGATACAAGTCTTCTTTACCCAATCCGCGGGCTACCTGAGCGATGGCGTAATCGCAATATGAGTATTCTATTGTACGGTTTCCGGCACGCGGAATCCCGTAAGGTATGTATCCCAATTCTCTGTAAGGCACTAAACCGCCTCTTCCTTCGGCTTCCTCATTGCCTCCGGGCGGAACAGTGGCATCTTTCAACATGGCTTGCAGTGCCTGTTCATAATCTATCCCTCTCAGCCCTTTAACGAAAGCATCGGCAATTACGATTTCTGCGTTCGAACCGCCCTGCGTCCGCCCGTTGCAGTTTCCGCTACGGGCATCGGGCATATATCCGTCTCGTTTATAAATATTTACCAACGAGCGTATGATATCTACTTCCCGCTGCGGATCGATAAGCGTAATCAGAGGAGAAGAAGTACGATACGTATCCCAAATAGCATAGAAATCATCGTAATAAGGTTCAGGGTCGTTCCACAGCGGATTTTCACCCGTTCGGTCGACAGGCATCAACATGGTGTGATACAAGGCTGTGTAAAACATCCTTTTCTGTGCTTCGGGAGTACGGGGAGATATTTGGATGGTACGGAACAGTTGTTCCCACTGACGTACCAAATCACGGCGTACGGTTTCAAACGACCAATGCGGTATGTTGGCATGTGCGTTTACCTGAGCACGGCGTGAACTGATAAAAGAAATACCTACTTTTACTTGTACCACCGTATCCGAGTCGGCAAAACGCAGCAACGCACCTGTTTTTTCGTACGAATCATACTGATATGCATCATTCGTAATGCGGTCTCCTTTCCATGTGGCCGACTTGACGAACGGTTTATCCGTTTCAGCATAAAAATACACAGTATAAGCACGTCCGTTATTCCACCCGCCTCGTATGCGTGTATAACCTGCCACTTCCCGGTCGGAAAGGATTTCAATCTCCGACCCTACGAATTGCTGTGCTTCGCGGGCATCGGGTACAGGACTTTCGCCCAAAAAGAATCCGGCATCGATGGCGAGCGATTTCAAAGAATCTGCAGGATAAGTAAAACGATAAAAAGAAGCTCGCATGGCAGTAGTTATCTCGGTACGAATACCGCTCTGCTTAAAGCGTGTATCGTAATATCCCAACCGGATGTTCTCGTATTCCCGATAATCGATGTGTTCTGTTCTGTCCATCCCTGACCCGAAAGGAGTTATCAACACATTGCCATACTTGGGTCCGCCTCCTGTTCCGCTAACATGTACCTGCGCGAATCCGTTGACCTGTTCAGGCATGGGCAACCATCCGCTATTGGGATGAACCGTACAGTCGGGCGAGGGCTTCACCATCCCGAACGGACAGGAAGGACCGACAAACACACGCCCTAACCCTTCAGAGCCGATACGCGGATCGACATACTCCGATAACAATTCACCTTGAAATGTTTGTGCCGACATCGAAGTCAGCAACATCCCAAACAACGCAACCAAAACATAAAATTTCCTCATGACATCTTATTCTGTGTATAAAAACAAAAGCTGTGTCAAGAGGAACATAGCGTACCGCTTAACACAGCTCTAAAATATACTTTTTCCCGGAAATAAACAACCCATACGGATGATTAATCACAACCATCGGTGGGTTATCATCCGAATAGTACATTTCTGTTTCAAAAAACTACCGCATAAACCATATAAAACTACCGCATGAGTTCAGGTAAACATGCGGTAGTTTTAAAAGATTCATCCGCTACCATTTTAACCGCGCTTGAAATTGTAAATCATACTTTTTATTTCCCATGATTTCTTCCGCACCCGAACCGATTTTATCGCGATCGGAATAGTTTGTCATGCCCCACTTTGCCTGAATTATCAACCGCTTGTTAACAGCATAACGCAGATTGACTGCCATCCGCAAACCTTCCCCGTAAAACGAAGTCATCGAAAAAGCATACAGCAAACCGGGTTCGTACATATATACACGCGAACTGTAATCGGATGTTTTAAACCAAACGCCACTGAGTACAGCTTGAACAGGAAATCGTTTCCATCCCGTTTTAACCGTACCTCCCAAAGCCAGTCCGTGGGAAACCGACTGCTTCCAGCGAGAAGAATGAACATATTCAACCACTGTTTTCAACAGGGTTTGTTCATTCGGCGAATACGTCAGTTGATAGTGTAAACGCTGGCGTATATCAGGTATCACATACTTGGAATCAGAAGGCGATGTATAGTTTTTCGCTTTATTCTTATAACCGTATTTTATTAACATTGACAGTGAATTTACCGGTGAATAACTCAGTTGAAATACTCCTTCCATTCCTACGGTTTTATCTTTATCTACTTGATATTTCCGATAAGGGAAATAAAAAAAATCGGCATAACATAATAGTTTAACCCGACTAAATAAATTGGTTTCCAATCCGATATAAGTACCCGCTTCATTTTGAATTCTTGAATTCTCGGAAAAAGCATTTGCATAAATCGACTGATAACGCTTATCGTAATAACGGTTGATAAGTGTAAAAACAGTATTAACCGATGGTGAATAACTTAAAGCTGACAGTGTAGCTAAACTTCCTTGCTTGTCGATAGCCGTTTCGCCGGAAAAAATAAATTTGTGGAAAAAGAATTTGTAGAATATCCCCATATTATAAAAATCCCTACCGCGAGGATAGTAACGATTATACGGACGAAAGTCGGGATTTAATGGCATGTTAAAAATATTATAAACAGCAGTTAATCCGTATTCAACATATTTGCCATTATAAGTTAAATTACTGCCTACCAAATGATTACTAATAGTATTCTTTTTATCTATATCTGATTTCAACCGATGATATCCATCCGTTTTCAACGAGTTTATAAACAGATTATCCACACGAGCATCTTGGTTTCGGAAAGAATACCAAGCCGATAAATTCCATTTCGCAGATAAGCGGTAAGTTGCTCCGATGCCTTGCAGGTAGTTAGCTTCATTCACGGAAGTATATTTACCGATACCGCTTCCGTATCTGTGGATATTGTTTCTATTTCCTGACTTTCCAAAACTGAATCCGGTGTTCATAACCAATCCATAACCAAAGCTTACTTTATAATTTCCTGCCACCAATGTTTTCAACTGCTTTATATCCTGTAAAAACACGTATGCCGAATAAAAGTCATATCCTTTCCGATTATACAACTTAAAGAATGGTTCGCCTGCATCTTTTTCAGCCGTAAATCCTATAAACACTTGATTACGATACTGAAACCTATACCGAAGGTTATGATAAAACGCATCGCCATAATATTTCTTGTTTGGGCTTTCTGCAAGTTCTTCCGGAGGATAAGGCGCATATCCTGCTTTCTTGTTTAATGGGATATCAATACGTGTTAATAACTCTTGTTTGTTATATTTCAACAGATTCTTCAAGGTCAACTTCTGTTTATTTTCGGTAGTTTCTCCTACATAAATAAACTGCCGCAATAAATTCTGTGTCTGATAATCCATTCCTTCTATTCCCCATAACTCGTTTTCACTTTTTATCGGATTATACTTATATACGTAATACAAGATGTTTTCAATAAGTCTGTCGGATAAAAACGGAAGCTGTTCAAGCTGTTCTTTAGTAACCGTATTGATGTTAAAAGGATGTTCAGCCAGTTCACTCAGTTCTTCATAATGTTCTTGCCAGTAAGCCAAATCCTTTTCATTATCTACATACGTTTCCCAAGCCGTTACTTCAGATTGAGCCAACAAGGTTGTCAACACACAATTACTTAATATCCAAAAGATAATTATACTTTTCAACATACTGTTTATATTATTGTCAACATCCGTTTATACGTTAAATATTCATAGCAAATCACCATCCAACCATTATTATTTCTATTTTTGCGAAGATGAAAAAAGGTATCTGCATAATCCTCTTGTTTCTCGTTGCTTTCTTAGTAAAGGCAAACGCGCAACAGCAATCTCCAACGCATGAAGGAAAGACTTATTACAGAGTTCCTGCCTACGTATATAATGGAGATACTATACCTCATATAACGTTAAGAACGGTTTATATATACCCTGAGCTGAAATTTAAAAACAAAAGGGAAAGAAGATATTACAATAAACTGGTGCGCGATGTGAAAAAGACACTTCCTTTGGCAAAAGAGGTAAGGCGTGCCGTTATCGAAACATACGAGTATTTAGAAACATTGCCTGATGATAAAGCACGCGAACAACACATCAAGGCGGTAGAGAAGGGCTTAAAGAAGCAATATATGCCTAAAATGAAGAAATTGACATTCGCACAGGGCAAGTTGTTGATAAAGTTGGTTAACCGAGAATGCAACCAGTCTTCTTTTCAGTTAGTGAAAGCCTTCATGGGACCTTTTAAAGCGGGATTTTATCAAACATTTGCGGCTCTCTTCGGAGCGAGCCTGAAAAAAGAATATCATCCGGAAGATGAAGACCGGATGATAGAACGGGTAGCTACATTGGTAGAAAACGGACAGTTATAACTTCCTTATCATAAACCAATTAACAAGTTATCAACACACTTATCAGCTACGGAATCCGATTAGTTTATTTGCAAACTCCCACAATACAATGCCTGCCGTAACCGATACGTTCAGCGAATGTTTGGTTCCGTATTGAGGGATTTCGATACATCCGTCGCATTGGTTTACCACCTCCTGCTGCACTCCTTTTACTTCGTTGCCCAATACTACGGCATATTTTTTCCCGGGTTCTAAATTCAGTTTATCCAGCATCGTGCTGCCTTCGCATTGCTCAATGGCTAACACCGTATATCCGTCTTCATGCAACTGGCGCACAGCTTCTTGAGTATGTTTGAAATAATGCCAGTCTACGGTATATTCAGCTCCCAGTGCGGTTTTGTGCATTTCCGGATGCGGGGGAGTGGCTGTAATTCCACACAGGTAGATGCTTTGTATCAGGAAAGCGTCTGAAGTACGGAACACGGCTCCTATATTATGTAGGCTGCGCACTTCGTCTAATACCACTATCAAAGGAAGTTTTTCGGCTTCCTTAAACTCTTCCGCCGTCAAGCGGTTCATTTCCGTTACCTTGAGTTTTCTTAATTCCGACATACAATCATTAAAATCCGTTTCTGCCGACAAAGATAGCGAAGTATATTAATAACCCTGTGGAAAACGGTTGAAAAGGTGTAAAAAACAAGCGCAAAGAAAATGAAAACTATTTCTTGCATTATCCGATAAAAGCATTATACCTGCTTCATAATCAACTTACCAAAAAAGTTAGCAAAAAAGTTTCATCACGGGTTTAAACAGATTTTTGAAGCAAAAAAGAAAGAGTGTAAACAGAAAGTTTTTAACTTTGTGCGGTTATCAACTAATTGTTAATAATGATAGTAAAAACAATATTATCAGATAGTAAGAGTGTTTATTAAAGATTAATATCTCAAGGCTTATTATTCATAACAGAAAAAGCAAAGAATACGGATGTTTTTTACTAACATCATTAACAGGCAATCATTAGTATCATAGATTTCTTTTAAAAAGAAGAAAAAATATAATCTAATAATGAAAAAAGAAGAATGGTTGAAAAAGGGATATGTCGATGAACCGGTAGAAGAGGGTATCGATTTGAAAGCGGAAATATCCCGACTGAAGAAAGAAAAGAATGCGGTGGTATTGGGGCACTACTACCAAGCCGACGAAATTCAGGAGATAGCCGATTTCATCGGCGACAGTCTGGCTTTGGCGCAGTGGGCTGCCAAGACGGATGCAAGTATTATTGTGATGTGCGGGGTTCACTTTATGGGTGAAACGGCAAAGATTTTGTGTCCCGACAAGAAAGTGTTGATTCCCGACTTGAATGCCGGTTGTTCGTTGGCGGATAGTTGTCCCGACGATAAGTTTGCACGTTTTATCGAAGAGCATCCCGGCCATACGGTTATTTCGTACGTAAATACCAGTGCAGCAGTAAAAGCATTGACCGACGTGGTGGTAACGTCTACCAATGCAAAACAAATCGTAGAGAGTTTTCCGGAAGATCAGAAGATTATTTTCGGTCCGGATAAGAATCTGGGAAATTATATCAATTCGATTACGGGACGGAGCATGTTGCTGTGGGATGGTGCCTGCCATGTGCATGAAAAATTTTCGGTCGAGAAGATTCTGCAACTGAAAGAGCAGTACCCCGATGCCGATGTATTGGTTCATCCCGAATGCAAAGGAGCGGTGGCCAAACTTGCCGACAAGGTAGCATCGACGGCAGGTCTGCTGAAACACGCTATGGCAAGCAGCAAGAAAGATTTTATTGTGGCTACGGAAAGCGGTATTTTGTTTGAAATGCGCAAAAAGTGTCCGCAGAAGAATTTCATACCGGTTCCGCCCGAAGACAGTACCTGTGCTTGCAACGAATGTAATTTCATGCGTCTGAACACGTTGAAAAAACTTTATAATACGCTGAAATACGAATGGCCGGAAGTAGTGGTCGATAAAGACATTGCCCAAAAAGCTGTCTGCCCGATTCGGAGGATGCTGGAAATATCTGAAAAATTAGGTTTGTAATATTTAAAACATGTTATAAAACACGGTTTTGAAGCGGATTTATTTGCACTGTAATCAAAAGTCCGTATCTTTGTACTGTGTTTTTCATAGTATTAGATTTAAGGTTAACAAAAGGTTGGAGTACAGCGGTACTCCTTTTTTTATGTCCGTACTTTAAGTAGGTAAATTCATCCGATGTATCAATTTTACAAAGAGCTTATTTTAAGACTATTACGTTTCGATCGGAAGTCTGAAAAATTCTAACGGTAGAACCGGGCGGTCTTTCGAATAGAAATGGTCAACTCTACCGCATGGAACAAGTAACGCTACCCGTAGCGTTTCGGGCTTTATTTTCAGCGTGACAGCAAGGTTATTCTGTGAATTTTACCTACTTTTGTAAAAGAACCGTATAGATTAGAATCGTATGAAACATGTTTTCCTTTTATATATCGTAGGGCTGATTTTTCCTTTTTCTCTCTCAGCTCAGCGTTTGATTGAAGTAGGCGATGGATATAGCAAAACTTCGGTTAATACGGCTGTGTTTCGGAATAATGCACTTGTTACCGACGGCGATACGCAATACATATCTTATTACGATGGCGAAGGATATGTAGTGTTGGGAAAACGGCAGTTGGGAACTTCGGAATGGACGCTGCAACGCACTCCGTATCAGGGAAACGTAGCCGATGCGCATAACGTAATCAGCATGATGGTAGACGGCGAGGGGTATCTGCACGTGGCTTTCGACCATCACGGCAATGCACTGAATTATTGTCGAAGCATCTCGCCGGGCAGCTTGACGTTGGGAGATAAAGAACCGATGATAGGGCGTGATGAAGCCGATGTTACGTATCCGGAATTTTATCGTTTTGCAGACGGTAATCTGCTGTTTGTCTATCGTTCGGGAGCTTCCGGACGCGGTAATCTGGTGATGAACCGGTATGATGTGAAGACACGCGAGTGGAGCCGCGTGCAAGACGTGTTGATAGACGGCGAGAATCAGCGGAACGCTTACTGGCAACTGTATGTTGATGAAAAGGGGACAATTCATCTTTCGTGGGTGTGGCGTGAAACGTGGTTGGTTGAAACCAATCATGATTTGTGTTATGCGCGTTCTTCCGACGAAGGAAAAACATGGTATACGTCTTCGGGCAGGAAATATACACTTCCCATCCGTCTTGACAATGCCGAATATGCCTGCCGCATTCCTCAAAACAGCGAGTTAATCAATCAAACCAGCATGAGTACGGATGCAGAGGGAAATCCGTATATCGTTACGTACTGGAGGGATAAGGGAAGCAAGGTTCCGCAATATCGTTTGGTGTGGAACGACGGAAAAGCATGGCATCACAGTCGGATTACAGATCGGAAACTTCCGTTTTCTCTGGCAGGAGGCGGTACGAAAATGATTCCCATTTCTCGTCCGCGCATTGTGGTAAACGAGGGAAAAGCATATTTCATATTCCGTGATGCGGAGCGAGGCGGTAAGGTCTCGATAGCCAGTACGGATGATTTGAGCCGAGGTGAGTGGGAGGTACGGGATTTGACCGACTTTTCAGTGGATGCGTGGGAACCGAATTTAGACACGGAGTTGTGGAAAAAACAGAAGAAACTGCATCTTTTTGTACAGGAAAATCATCAGGGCGACGGTGAGAAAACCGTGGATGGAGAGACTACGCCGGTATATGTATTAGAATTTCTTTCATTTTGATGTCATGGCTACGAAGCGAATCATAGCAGACGACGATTTCGGGCAAATCGTATTGCGTTCCCGGCGCGGAGCCCGTAACATTACAATGCGTGTCAAGCCGGACGGATTGTATCTGACTGTTCCTCCGCGAAGCCGTACGGAAGCTGTACTCGAAGCGTTGCGTCCGTTCAGAGCGCGCTTGTTGGAACAATATCTTCAGGTGAAACCCAAACGGATTGATTTTGATTACCGTATCCAAGCCGAATGTTTCCGGCTTTCTTTGGCTCCCGGCTCATGGAAATGTTTTACTATCCGTCATACAGAAGAAGGGATGGTGATATACTGTCCGCCGGGTACGGATTTCGCTCTTCCTGACATACAACTGCTGCTGCGCAATGCGATTATCCGTGCCTTGAAACGTGCGGCAGAAAGCTATCTGCCTTCCTTGCTTGCTACATGGGCTGAACGTTTCAGACTTACTTATAATAAAGTACGGATAACAGGAGCACGCTCACGCTGGGGAAGCTGTTCGGGTACACGTACCATCAGCCTTTCGTGTTATTTGATGTTGGTTCCCGCCCATTTGATGGATTATGTCATTCTTCACGAACTTGCCCATACCAAAGAGATGAATCACGGTCCTCGGTTTTGGGAGCTGCTTGATAGTTTCACTGAAGGACAATCGCTTCGTCTGCGTGCGGAGTTACGCAAATTCCGTACAGCCTTTTAAGAAACTTAAACAGGCTCTAAACGTACAAATGTACGACAGTTTCTAAACATTGTAACTTCTGTGTTTGTTAAATCTTTAAACGGAAAATATATGAATATAAGAAACAGATTATTGCTTACGGCATGTTTGTCGTTGAGTTTATTGTTTGCAGGAAACGCAGAAGCATGTACAGGCATAACGCTGGTAGCAAAAGATAGTTCTCGGGTAGTGGCGCGCACCATCGAGTGGGGTGGAAGCGATTTAAACAGTCGCTATGTCATTGTTCCGAGAGGTTTTGAACAGCAATCGTACACACCTCAGGGCGTAAACGGAATGAAATTTAAAGCTCGTTACGGGTATGTAGGATTAGCCGTAGAACAAAAAGAATTTGTTGCCGAAGGACTGAACGAAGCGGGACTGTCTGCCGGACTGTTTTATTTTCCCGGTTACGGAGCTTACGAATCGTTTAATCCGTCACTGAAAGCCACGAGTGTGGCAGACTTGCAGGTAGTGTCGTTTGTGCTTGCTACTTGTAAAACAGTGGATGAGGTAAAGCAAGCGTTGAAGGAAGTGCAGGTAATAGCCGTCGACCCGCGGGCATCTACCGTACACTGGCGGTTTGCAGACCCTTCGGGACGGCAAATCGTATTAGAGATAGTAGACGGCAAACTCTGTTTTTACGAAAACGAACTGGGCGTACTTACCAATTCTCCGGGCTTTGATTGGCAGTTGACCAATCTGAACAATTACGTAAACTTGTATCCCGGTAGTGCAGACGGACAACAGCTGGGAACGATGAAATTGAAATCCTTCGGAGCAGGCAGCGGGTTTTTAGGTATTCCCGGCGATGTGACTCCCCCTTCGCGCTTTGTACGTGCTGCTTTCTACCAGTCGACGGCTCCGACACAAGATACTGGTGCAGACGCTGTACTTCAAGGCTTCCAGATATTAAACAACTTTGATATTCCGGTAGGTATAGAGTTTGCCGACGGTAAAATCCCGGCAAATATCCCAAGTGCTACCCAATGGACTTCGGCTACCGACATAACAAACCGTGTAATTTATTACCGCACAATGTATAACAGTGCTATTCGGGGAATCGATTTAAAGAAAATAGACTTCTCACAAGTACACTATAAAGTAGTACCGTTGGATGCGGAAAAACGTCAGCCGGTTACTTTCCTGAATGAATGATTGAATAGAATCTGTTACAAAATCTGCCCGCATCTATTACAGTACGGGCAGATTTTGTGTATAAAAGATTGGTTTGCAGGAAAAATCAGTATTCCTGTAAAGGAAGTTCGTTATTTAATGCGCCAAGTGCATTCATAGCCAATGCTCCCATTTCATCTTCTCCCGGCATTACAACGATAGGCGCTATGCTTTCCAACCATTCGCGCAAGGTGCTTACACAATATTCATTGTGGGCAATGCCTCCGGTCAGAATAATGGCATCGGTCTGTGCATGAAGCGCAACGTGCATGGCTCCAACCTGTTTGGCAACAGTGTAAAGCATGGATTCGATAATAAGTTTATGCTTTTTGTCTCCGGCATGTGCCCATCGGATGATGGTAGGAACATCGGTCGTACCCAAGTGTGCCACCAGTCCTCCGCGTCCGTTCAGCATCTTACAAAGTTCCTTATGCGTATATTTCCCGCTGAAACACAGGTCAACTAATTGGCGTGCAGGAATAGTTCCCGCACGTTCGGGACTAAACGGACCCTCTCCGTTCAGTGCATTGTTAACATCTACTACCTTTCCGTAATGATGCGCACTGACAGAAATTCCGCCTCCTAAATGAGCAACAATGAGGTTCATGTCCTCGTATTTCCGTCCGATTCGGGCAGCATACCGACGGGAAACCGCCCGGCTGTTTAAAGCATGAAATACGGAAATGCGCGGTATTTCAGGGATTCCCGTCAGGCGGGCAATATCACGCAATTCATCAGTCACTACCGGATCGGCAATGAACGACGGACATCCTACGGCAGAAGCTATGTCGTCGGCAATCCATGCCGCAAGGTTTGAAGCATGTTCCATTGTCGAATGCCAAAGGTCATGCTTGATACGTTCGTTAATACGATATACACCCCCCGGCGTAGGCTTCAACATTCCCCCGCGAGCAATGACAGCATCAAATTTTAAAGCGATATTTGATTTCTCTAATGCTTCAAGCGTATGCGTACGGCGGTATTCATATTGTTCATTGATGTGGTGGAAGTGTGCCAAATCTTCCGTAGAGTGATAAATACTTTCGCGCCACACCTGCTTGTCGTCTTCATAAACAGCAAGTTTGGTCGAAGTTGATCCCGGATTAATTACAAGTATCTTTTTCATAAATAGATTTTAATCATTTTGAGTGCTTGCCAAGCAAGCCAATGCCAAACTGTAATATTTTGAGTTGCCCGAATCGCTGCGTGAAGGAACAACTACGGGAGCGATGGTTCCGGTCAGCATTCCTGCCATATTCGCATCGCCGAAAAGCGAGAGCGTCTTATAAAAAGTGTTTCCCGATTCGATGTTCGGGAAAATCAATACATCCGCATTTCCCACTACGGGCGATGACAACCCTTTGATTTCTCCGCTGTGTTTGTCACACGCTGTTTTGGCATCCATTGGCCCGTCAATAAATACATTGCCGAATTTGCCTTCTTCGGCTTCCTTTTTCAACTCCACATAACTCAGCGTGTGAGGAAATTTTTCATTGATTTTTTCCGTGCAATGAATCAATGCGATACGGGGTTCTTCGCAGCCTAACTTTTTACACAGTGCAATGTCATTGGCTATCATGGAGCGATATTGCTCCAGCGTGGGGCGTGGAATTACCGCCGCATCCGAAAAGAAAAGCAATTTATGGTATAACGGAATTTGAGCTACGGTTACATGGCTCAGCACGCTTCCCGCAGGCAATAGTCCATCTTCTTTTTTCAATACGGCACGCAGCAGGTTATCGGTATTGATAAGACCTTTCATCAGAATATCTGCTTCGCCCATGCGTACTAATTGTACGGCGTATGCAGCTGCTTCGTCGGGGGTAGCGGTCTCGTAAATCCGTACAAAGTCGGGCGATGCCGAACGGATATGATAAGCGGCTTCCCGGTGTGCAACATCAGTTACTAACAGATATTCGGCTATTTCTTCGCGCAGACTTCTTATTATTACGTATTCTGTATGTGGGTCGTTGGGACAAACTACCGCTACCCGCCTACGAATTTCGCGCGAGCGCAGAGCGTTTACCAACTGAGATAGCGTTCCAATTAATTCCATAATCATTAGATTTCCTAAACAAATATGGGAAATTAATCCGGATTAATCTCTATCTTTGTATAGTTTCCAATCAATATTTAACTTATGAAAACATCTTGCACGTTTGATATAAACAAATCGTATGCTGCGCTTCATAACCGCTTCCCAAATCATACCGACCATCCGGTTATCGGAATTACCGGAAATTTCAATGACGGAACTTTAATGTTGCTTTCGGGATATTATACATCCGTTTTGAAAGCAGG
The DNA here is from genome assembly GCF_023337095.1 of Bacteroides caecicola. Classification (NCBI taxonomy): domain Bacteria; kingdom Pseudomonadati; phylum Bacteroidota; class Bacteroidia; order Bacteroidales; family Bacteroidaceae; genus Bacteroides; species Bacteroides caecicola. The sequence continues at coordinate 12,365 of NZ_JAMBLM010000009.1, read as the reverse complement.
AGGTATTCCGTTTGTGATTCCGCCCTTCGAGGATACTGACATTTTGATAAATCTGTTGGATAATCTGGACGGACTTCTATTGACAGGGGGAGCGGATATTAATCCGCTTTATTTAGGAGAAGAACCGATAAAAGAATTACATAATATTAACCCTTACCGAGACTGTCAGGAATTACTGCTCACCCGTCTTGCTGCCAACCGTCAGATTCCTATATTAGGTATTTGCCGGGGGATTCAGGTAATGAATGCAGCCTTTGGCGGAAAACTGTATCAAGACATAGATGCACAAATGGAGGGAATGCACCTCAAGCACAGTCAGGATATGGACCGGGCGTTTGCTTCGCATACAGTAAGCATCGAACCGGACAGTCTGCTTTCCCGAATCATGAATACCGGAACGCTGCCGGTCAATTCGTTTCACCATCAGGCGGTGGCAGAGCCGGCTCCCGGATTCCGTGTTTCGGCAAGAGCTGCCGACGGCGTGATAGAAGCCATCGAAAGTACAGAATACAAATCAATGTTGGGGGTTCAGTGGCATCCCGAATGTTTCATCCTGAACGGTGACAAGTGTATGATGCCGCTCTTCGGCTGGTTTATCCGCGAAGCCAAATCTTTCCGTGCAGCCAAGCGCTTGCATGAGCGGATACTTACACTGGATTCGCATTGCGACACACCCATGTTTTTCGGTCAGAACATTAATTTTGCCACGCGCGACGAGAAGATAAAAGTAGACCTTCACAAAATGACCGAAGGACGGCAAGACGCTACCATCATGGTGGCTTATATTCCTCAGAAAGAACGGACGGATGAAGCATTGCTGGCAGCTACGGCAAAAGCCGACCGTTTGCTGAACGACATTGAAGAAATGGTAGCCAATAATTGTACGGCGGTAGACATAGCACGCACTCCTGCCGATTTGTACCGGTTGAAAAAGGCAGGGAAAAAAGCCATTATGTTGGGGATTGAAAACGGATACGCCATCGGGAAAGATATTCGTAACGTAGAGCGTTTCCGAAACAGGGGAGTAGTATATATGACTTTGTGCCATAACGGAAACAACGATATTTGCGGCTCTGCGCGCTATAATGATGAAGGTTTGGGGGTAAGTGAATTTGGCGAACAGGTAATACGTGAGATGAACCGCGTGGGGATGATGGTCGACCTTTCTCATGCCGGGGAACGCAGTTTTTATGAAACGCTTGAAATAAGCCGTACTCCCGTCGTGTGTTCTCATTCATCTTGCCGTGCGTTATGCGAGCATCCCCGGAATCTTACCGATGAACAGTTGAGGGCCATCGCTCGCCGAGGAGGTGTAGTTCAAGTCTGTTTATATGGAGGATTTTTACGGTCGGACGTTCCGGCTACTATTTGCGATGCCGTCGAACACCTGCACCATATAGTTAATATTATGGGAATAGAGCATGTAGGAATAGGGACGGATTTCGATGGTGATGGAGGCATCATAGGATGTAATGATTCATCGGAATTGATAAATTTTACGCGCCGTTTGCTTTTAGAGCGCTATAGTGAAGCAGACATTCAGCGTATTTGGGGAGGTAATTTCTTGCGTGTGATGGAAGAAGTCCAACGCATATAAATAAAAAAGGAGTACCGCTGTACTCCAACCTTTATTAACCTTAAATCTAATACTATGAAAAACACAGTACAAAGATACTGACTTTCGGCTATGCTGCAAATATTTCCATGTCAAAACCTTGTTTTATAACATGCTTTAAAGGTTAAGTTGTTAAAATTAAGAAAAACAGGCTCTAAGTTTTTTAAGCCGTTATATACGGGAATTTCCCCTGTTTTGAGGGCTGAAAAATTCTATTCGGAAAGCAGGTGAACGCTTCGGGTAGCACCGGAAGGTTTATCCGCATAAGTTACCCAAAACTAACGGTTGCGTTTTGAGCCTGTGTTTCATTGGTTTTCCAAGTGCGTAAATAAAATTAAAATCGCCTCTGAATGAATCTTCTGGAGGTAAGTCAGAGGAATATATACAAAAAGTTGTATCTTTGCCCAAACTTCCAAACAGTATGTAAAATGATAACACTGAAAGAGTTTTTTTCTTTTAAAAAGAACCGCTTCTTCTGGCTCAATCTGGCCGGAATGATTCTGGTTATTGTCGGAGCGGCATGGGGTACGCTATTGTGGCTTGACAGCTACACACATCACGGCGAGTCGTATGTGGTGCCCGATGTGAAAAACAAAACCATCAGCGAAGCAGAAAAAACACTGAAAAACCAGCTTTTCAAAAGTACCATCATAGATTCTGTTTATGTAAAAGGTATGCCCGACGGGGTGGTGTTGGAACAGAAACCCATAAGCGGGTCGCGCGTGAAAGAGGGAAGAACGGTTTATCTTACCGTTACTACAACCGATGTTCCGCTCATAAAACTGCCCGACCTGATTGATAACAGTTCTTTCCGTCAGGCAGAAGCTAAACTGAAAGCAATGGGATTCCGTTTGACAGAGCCGGAGCTTGTACCCGGCGAGCAAGACTGGATTTACGGCATCAAATATCGGGGCAGCTCTTTGAAGGCGGGAGATAAAGTGCCTCACGAAGCGTTATTGACGTTATGCGTGGGGAGTATCGTGCTGCGCGATTCGCTCACTGTAGACTCTGCCCAGCTTCAGTTAGACTTGGCTCCTGATTCCGGAGAAAAACCTCAGGTAGATGATTCTTGGTTCTAACCGATTATAAACGTACATTCATGGCAGAAGATTATATCGACGAATTGGATGAGTCGTTTGACGATATTGAACCGGTAAGTGAGTCGCCCGAACTGTACGAACATTTCCGGGTGGTGGTGGATAAAGGACAAACCCCGGTGCGCATCGACAAATATTTGTTCGAGCGCATCGTCAATGCTTCACGCAACCGTATCCAGACGGCGGCAGACAACGGGTTTGTAATGGCGAACGGAAAGCCTGTGAAGAGTAGCTATAAGGTAAAGCCGCAAGATGTGTTGACCGTAATGATGGACCGTCCGCGTTACGACAATGACATTATCCCCGAAGACATTCCTTTAGACATTGTTTACGAAGATGCCGACCTGATGGTTATAAACAAACCTGCGGGACTGGTGGTACATCCGGGATGCGGCAACTATCATGGTACGCTGGTCAATGCCATCGCATGGCATCTGCGCGACGTTCCTACCTATGACCCCAACGACCCCCAAGTGGGATTGGTGCATCGTATCGACAAAGATACTTCCGGTCTGCTGGTAGTGGCTAAAACTCCCGATGCGAAAACAAGCCTCGGATTACAGTTTTATAACAAGACTACCAAGCGCGAGTATAATGCGCTGGTATGGGGAAACATGGAGCAAGATACGGGCACCATCGTGGGAAACATCGGACGTAATCCGAAAGACCGTATGCAAATGGCGGTGATGGCAGACCCCGAACAGGGCAAACATGCCGTGACGCATTACGAAGTATTAGAGCGTTTGGGTTACGTGACACTGGTAAAATGTGTGCTTGAAACGGGGCGTACCCATCAGATAAGGGTTCACATGAAATACATTGGGCATACGCTGTTCAACGACGAACGTTACGGCGGCAATGAAATATTGAAGGGAACCCATTTCAGTAAGTATAAACAATTTGTAAATAACTGTTTCGACATCTGTCCCCGTCAGGCGCTTCATGCCAAGACGTTGGGCTTTGTACATCCGCGCACGGGTGAAGAAATGTTTTTCACTTCCGAACTGCCCGATGACATGACACGCTTGTTGGAGCGATGGAGAACGTATATCAGTAATAGAGAAGAATTATGAAACGTACCATTGCTATTGTAGCAGGAGGAGACTCATCGGAACACGGTGTTTCGATGAAAAGTGCAGAAGGAATTTATTCTTTCATCGACAAAGAAAAGTATAATCTTTATATCGTAGAGCTGACAAAAAAGAGTTGGGAAGCTCTGTTGCCTGACGGGACACGTGCCGCCATCGACAAAAACGATTTCAGTTTTACGGAAAACGGTAAGAAGGTAAAACCCGATTTCGCTTACATCACCATCCACGGAACACCGGGCGAGAACGGCATCCTGCAAGGCTATTTCGAGTTGTTGGATATTCCTTATTCTACATGTGATGTACTGGTATCGGCACTTACGTTCAGTAAATTTACATTAAACCAATACCTGAAAGGATTCGGAATACGTGTTGCCGAATCAATGTTGGTCAACAAACGTCATGGCATCAGCGACGAAGACGTTATCGAAAAAATAGGTTTGCCTTGCTTTATAAAACCCAATGCCAGCGGTTCGAGCTTTGGAGTAACCAAAGTAAAAACAAAGGAACAAATCCAGCCGGCATTGCAAAAGGCATTCGAAGAGTCGGACGACGTAATGGTTGAGGCATTCATGGACGGTATCGAACTGGCAAACGGATGTTACCGTGCAGGGGGAAAAACCGTGGTGTTACCGATAACCGAAGTGGTAAGCAAGAATGAATTTTTCGATTTTAATGCCAAATATAACGGCGAAGTAACCGAAATCACTCCCGCACGTCTCAGCGACGAACTGACCGGGCGTGTGCAGAAACTTACTTCTGCTCTCTATGATATATTGGGATGCAAAGGGCTGGTACGTGTAGATTATATCATTACCGAAGGTGAAAAAATTAATCTGCTTGAAATAAATACCACGCCGGGCATGACTGCTACCAGCTTCATTCCCCAGCAAGTACGTGCTGCCGGATTAAGCATGAAAGATGTTATGACGGATATTATTGAAGATTGTTTTTAAAATTTCGTATATTTGCAATATCACCAAACTAATCAAGCTATGAATATACCTGCCGAGTTTGACGACATTCGCCCTTATAATCCTGACGAACTTCAGGGAATATGCGAAGAACTGATTGCCGATCCTGACTTCCGAAAAGCGATAGAAAGCGTCATGCCGGGTGTACCGGTAGAGGCGTTGGCGGCGCAACTGAAACAATGTAAAACCAGTCTGGATATACAGAAAACTTTTTTCTACGAACTGCTTCATCAGATTATCCGTCAGCATAGCGATGGTTTCGAACTGGATGCTTCGCAACTGACAGATAAAACATGCAACTATACGTTCATATCGAATCATCGTGACATTGTACTCGATCCGGGATTTCTTTCGGTGGGATTGCTTGATAACGGATTCCCCAATACCGTAGAAATAGCCATTGGCGATAACTTGTTGATTTATCCGTGGATAAAGAAATTAGTACGTATCAATAAATCGTTTATCGTGCAGCGTGCGCTCAGTATGAGGCAAATGTTGGAAGCATCTGCCCGTTTGTCGCGTTACATTCATTTTGCCGTTACGGAGAAAGGAGAAAATGTTTGGATTGCCCAACGGGAAGGACGGGCGAAAGACTCAAACGACCGTACGCAAGACAGTGTGTTGAAAATGCTTGTGCTGGGCGGAACGGGCGATGTCATCGACCGTTTGAAGGAGTTGAATATTGTTCCGCTTGCTCTTTCTTACGAATACGACCCCTGCGATTATCTGAAAGCTACGGAAATGCAGTTGAAACGGGATGTGGAAGGTTATAAGAAAAGTCAAGCAGACGATTTGCTCAATATGCAGACAGGTATCTTTGGCTATAAAGGACACGTCCATTTTCATGCGGCAAAATGTATAAGCAACGAGTTGGAAGCATTCCGCGGACTGCCGAAGACCGAGGTATTCGCTAAAGTGTCTCATTTGATAGATTTGCATATTCATCGCAACTATCGTCTTTATCCGGGCAATTACGTGGCGTGCGACTTGCTGGATGGGACGGATACATTTGCGTCGCATTATACGGCAGATGACAAATTGCGCTTCGAAACTTACCTGCAAAAGAAGTTGGATATGATTGACATTCCGAATAAAGACGAGGCATTCTTGCGCGAGCGGATGCTGGTGATGTATGCCAATCCTGTTATTAATCATCAGAAGGCTGTCGAAGAATGAAACTGAAATACCTTCTTCCGCTGTTGTGGCTCACTCTGCTTGCGGGGGTGTCGTGTAAAGAAGACGATTACGTGTATCCCAGTGTCGTGACCGAATTTATCGACGGGCAGACCGACAGTGAAGGAGTTCTATCGCGTTTGATTACCGATGAAGGTGAAGTGTATACCATTCAGCTACGGGAAGGTTTAGACGGACTGACGCCCGATTCGCTTTATCGGACCGTTTCCGTCTATCAGCCTTTAACCGAGTCGGGCGAAGTATATCTTTATTCTGCCCAGTTGATAATGGCGCTCGACCCGCTTCCTGCCGAGAGTTTTACCGAAGGAGTTGTAACCGATCCGCTTGATGTTCGGAGCGTATGGCGGTCGGGCGATTACATCAACTTGATTCTGAAACCGATGGTGAAAGATAAAAACCATGCGTTTCATTTTGCCGATTACGGGATAACGGAAGAGGGCGGGGCAAATACGCTTCACCTCACCCTTTACCATAATCGCAATGACGATTACGAGGCTTTCACACGCGAGGTTTATCTCTCCATTCCTCTGCGGGGATATAAAGACAAACTCCGGTCGGGCGATACGATAGCTTTACAGATAAATACCTACGAAAAAGGATTTTCCACCTATACATTTACCTACTGAGATATGATAAAAACCATTTATTTTACGCTTTTCGTATGTGCTTTTGCATTTTTTCTTTATGCGTGTAGCGACAAGGCAAAAGATAATTTCAAGAATCTTTCTGCCGATGAATTCGAACGCCTGATCGAAGACGAGAATATTCAGTGTGTTGATGTCCGTACGGTTGCCGAATACTCGGAAGGACACATCGGAGGAAGTTTGAATATCAATGTGATGGATGACAAGTTTTCGATGAATGCCGATGAGCTGTTAGATAAGGCACGTCCCGTAGCTGTTTATTGCAAAAGCGGACGCCGGAGCCGGAATGCCGCACGCCTTCTTACCGAAAAAGGTTTTGAAGTATACAATTTGGATAAAGGTTTCGACAACTGGAAAGAGTTAGGAAAAGACATTGAGCGATAGATTAAAAAAAATTAATCTACCTTCTGAGACTTAGTGTAAGTCGAATTCATAATATCTTTATTTTAAGGCTCTTACGTTTTATAGAAACGTTTGAAAAATTCTTCCCATAGAATCGGTCGGTTCTATGGGAAGCGTTGGTCAACGCTACCGCATAAGATGAGTGACACTAACGGTAGCGTTTTAATGCGGGTTCAGACTGCAATTAGTATTAAAATAGTTTAAAAAATGCAGCTGCGAATAAATAAGAACCTGTTTAAATTTTGCTCTGCCTGCGGTTTGAGAATTGTTTCGAGGATGATAGCGGTCTATCTGACGAGTAAAAACGGGGAAACAGACCGGAAACAAACTCAAAAAGGGGCGGATAAAAATACTTAATCGGAAAATTTAAACAGGCTCTAAGTAAAGAAGAGCCGATAGCAAGAATTTCTTAAATAAAATCCGGATAAAATTAGAACAGACTAAAAAAGTCTGATAAAAAATAGCATTTTAAAAGTAGAATATATATTTTTGTGCGGTTTTTCGAGCGAAGATTAATTTTATTGACAAGTAACGTATAGCTGATTCCGTGCCGGAGAAAAGTCGAAATAATTTCTATGCACACGAAACAGTTTTACGTCCTTCCCTATATATCTGCGGAGGGCGTTTCCTGTTTGTGCATAAAGGGCTTCGACTCCCTCTCCAGCAAATAGGCAAATGCTCTGCCGCTTTTTATTTTTCGGGTTGGCGGAAAATAGCCAGAAGGAATGCTCCGGTTTTAAACTCCGCAAGAATTTTCGTTAGTTTATTTCCTCATCAAAACTCTCTCATCCACACTAATGAGCTTGCGGAGTTTTTCCGTTTTTTTGTTTAGAGTTTGTTTACCCCTTTCAAGAGCAAAAAGAATTTTTTAGAATTATCAGGGAAAACAGATAAAATCGAAAGCAGACGCTAACTTTTAATTCAAAATTACTTCCTTTTATTCCCGAAGTCTTGTTATCTTTGCAGAAATTTGAGAGAAATACGTAAAAATCAATTAAATAAAACCCTCATTATGGAATATAATTTCAGAGAGATAGAAAAGAAATGGCAACAAAAATGGGTGGAAAATCGTACTTATAAAGTTACTGAGGACGAATCAAAACAAAAATTTTATGTTTTGAACATGTTCCCGTATCCATCGGGAGCTGGACTTCACGTAGGACACCCGTTGGGATATATTGCCAGCGATATTTATGCACGTTACAAACGCCTGCAAGGATTCAACGTTCTGAATCCGATGGGGTATGATGCTTACGGACTTCCTGCTGAGCAATATGCCATCCAAACCGGACAACACCCGGCTATTACGACCGCTGCCAATATCAATCGTTACCGCGAGCAATTAGATAAAATAGGGTTCTGTTTCGACTGGGACCGCGAAATCCGTACCTGTGAACCGGGGTATTATCATTGGACGCAATGGGCATTCCAGAAAATGTTCAATAGTTATTATGATAATGACAAGCAGCAGGCTCGTTCTGTCGCTGAGTTGGTGGCTGCCTTTGAACAGCAGGGAACAGAGGGACTGAACGTTGCTTGCAGTGAAGAACTGAGTTTTACGGCTGATGAATGGAAAGCTAAGACTGAAAAAGAACAGCAGGAGACTTTGATGAACTACCGTATTGCTTACTTGGGTGAAACGATGGTAAACTGGTGTCCGCAGTTGGGAACGGTATTGGCTAACGATGAAGTGGTAGACGGTGTATCGGTGCGTGGCGGTTATCCTGTGGTGCAGAAAAAAATGCGTCAATGGTGTTTGCGCGTGTCGGCGTATGCACAGCGTTTGCTCGACGGGCTTGATACGATCAACTGGACAGAATCTTTGAAAGAAACCCAGCGTAACTGGATTGGTCGCTCTGAGGGTACGGAAGTACGCTTCAAGGTAAAAGACAGCGATTTGGAATTTACCATCTTTACTACCCGTGCCGATACGATGTTCGGTGTAACGTTTATGGTATTGGCTCCTGAAAGTGAGCTGGTTACGCTGTTGACTACCGAATCTCAGAAAGCAGAGGTAGAGGCTTACCTTGACCGGACAAAAAAACGTACCGAACGCGAACGAATCTCCGACCGTCGCGTAACCGGCGTATTCAGCGGTTCGTATGCCGTTAATCCGTTTACGGGCGAAGCTGTTCCCGTTTGGATTAGCGATTATGTATTGGCGGGATACGGAACGGGAGCGATTATGGCTGTTCCGGCACACGACAGCCGCGACTATGCTTTTGCTAAACATTTCAATCTGCCGATTATTCCGTTGATAGAAGGTTGTGACGTAAGCGAAGAAAGTTTCGATGCGAAAGAAGGCATCGTTTGCAACTCACCGAAAGCCGGAGTTACGCCTTATTGTGATTTGAATCTGAACGGACTGACTGTAAAAGAGGCGATTGCTGCTACCAAAACATACGTAAAGGCGCATAACTTGGGACGTGTGAAAGTAAATTATCGCCTGCGCGATGCCATCTTCAGTCGGCAGCGTTATTGGGGCGAACCGTTCCCGGTTTATTACAAAGACGGTATGCCTTACATGATCGACGAAAGTAAATTGCCGCTCGAACTGCCTGAAGTAGACAAGTTCTTACCCACCGAAACGGGTGAACCGCCGTTGGGACATGCTACCAAGTGGGCTTGGGATGTAGAAAAAGGCGAAGTGGTTGAAAACGCTAAGATAGATAATGTGACTGTATTCCCGCTCGAACTGAATACCATGCCGGGATTCGCTGGTTCAAGTGCATATTACCTGCGCTATATGGATCCGCATAATAACGAGGCTTTGGTTTCGGAAAAGGCAGACCGTTACTGGCAGAGTGTTGACCTTTACGTGGGAGGAACCGAACACGCTACCGGTCACTTGATTTATTCTCGCTTCTGGAATAAGTTCTTACACGATTTGGGCGTAAGCATCACCGAAGAACCCTTCCAGAAACTTATTAATCAGGGAATGATTCAGGGACGCAGTAATTTTGTCTATCGTATAAAAGACACCAACACGTTTGTTTCATTCGGCTTGAAAGGCGAGTACGATGTTACTCCCATCCATGTGGATGTAAATATCGTATCAAACGATGTGTTGGATGTGGAAGCCTTTAAAAACTGGCGTCCGGAATATAACAATGCCGAATTTATTCTTGAAGACGGCAAGTATATCTGCGGATGGGCGGTTGAAAAGATGAGTAAGTCGATGTATAACGTAGTAAACCCCGATATGATTGTTGAGAAATACGGAGCCGATACATTGCGTATGTACGAAATGTTCCTCGGCCCGGTAGAACAGTCAAAACCGTGGGATACGAACGGTATAGATGGAGTTCACCGTTTCTTGAAGAAACTTTGGAATCTGTTCTACGATCGTCAGGATAACTTCTTGCCGGCAGAAGGTGAAGCTACTAAAGAAGAGCTGAAAGCCATTCATAAGCTGATTAAGAAGGTAACAGGCGACATCGAAGCCTTCTCTTACAACACATCGGTCAGTGCGTTTATGATTTGCGTAAACGAGCTGACGTCGCTGAAGTGTCGTAACAAAGCCGTATTGAGTAACCTGATTGTCGTACTGGCTCCGTTTGCTCCCCATTTGGCGGAAGAGCTTTGGGAAGCATTGGGCAACGCTACTTCGGTATGCGACGCACACTGGCCTGCTTACGATGAAGCTTATCTGAAAGAAGATACGGTGAAATATACTATTTCTTTCAACGGAAAGGCGCGTTTTGTGATGGAATTTCCAGCCGATGCAGATAACGATACCATCCAGTCGGCAGTAATGAGCGAAGAACAATCACAGAAATGGATTGCCGGAAAAACTCCGAAGAAAGTGATTATTGTTCCTAAGAAGATTGTTAATATTGTACTTTAACAAATAAGTATTCTTGCATACGGGGGTTACACGAATGATACGGTCAAAAGCAATATCGTAAGTTTGTGTAATCCCCGTTTGCGTTTCGTATAACTTAATGTCAATAAAACGTGGAAGCATTACTAAGAAAAAAATTGGGGCGGGAGTCAAGAGATTACCTTGCCATTACCTTCGGTTTGATTTGTTACTCCATCGGGTGGGCGGCATTTCTGTTGCCTTATCAGATAACAACGGGTGGCGTTACCGGTATTGCGGCAATCATTTATTACGCCACGGGTGTCGAAATTCAGATTTCTTATTTTATTATCAATGCCGTGTTCTTGGGCTTTGCCTTGAAGATATTAGGACCGAAATTCAGCGTTAAAACCATCTATGCCATCTTTATGCTGACTTTCTTGCTTTGGTTCTTCCAAATGATTTTGAAAGACGACGACGGGAAACTTCCTCGTTTGCTTGGTGAAGGACAAGATTTCATGGCGTGTGTGATAGGAGCAGGACTGTTGGGTTTCGGACTTGGGATTGTGTTTTGTAACAACGGAAGCACGGGAGGAACCGACATCATTGCTTGGATTATTAATAAGTACAAAGACATTACGCTGGGGCGGATGATGATGTACTGCGATATTGTGATTATTTCGTCTTGTTACCTAATCTTTCACGATTGGCGCCGGGTATTGTTCGGTTTCTGTGTATTGTTTGTTATGAGCATTGTGATTGACTACGTGGTAAACAGTGCCCGTCAGTCGGTTCAGTTCCTTATTTTTTCGAAGCAGTACGAAAAAATAGCCGAAGCCATTGCAACAAAAGTAGACCGTGGCGTAACCTTGCTCGATGGGCAAGGATGGTACAGCAAGCAAGAAGTAAAAGTAATCGTGGTGTTGGCAAAGAAAAGAGAGTCGCTTGATATATTCCGTTTGGTGAAAGATATCGACCCCAATGCGTTTATTTCGCAAAGCAATGTGGTAGGTGTATATGGCGAAGGTTTCGACCAGTTGAAGATAAAATAAAGTCTTCTCAGAAATTTTTTCACACATTATTACTGCCCTCTTTGGTGAGAAAGCAATCTTTTTTTCACCAAAGAGGTATTTTTATGCCCTGTTTTCCCGCCCCCTAAAAACGCAAGCCGAAGTGCAGTTTGTTCCTACCGCATGGGACGGGCAACGCTCCGAATAGAAATTCCCTTCCTTTCGGGTAGAAATTTCGCCGTGTTTGTGCCGCATAAATAAATGTAATCGCGTACGCCCGTATATATAGATGTGCGGTTTTTCCTCCTTCGCTTGTCCCCTTCCAAAAAGTTTCCGTTGTAAAACCCTGTTTTACAGCATATTTCCCACGAACATCAAAAAAATATGAAAAAAAGTGTGTGGAGTGTGTTGCGGAATCGGATAAAGTGCGTACTTTTGCACCCGCTTTCGGGAGCGAAAGCCTCTGAACGATGAAAGGCTGGCATCTTTCCCCGCTTCGGGTGGTATCTTTCGTGTCGCGGTCCGACCGCCCCGAAAAA